>JANYDJ010000156.1 GCA_025363675.1 Flavobacteriaceae bacterium
ATTGGCCTTTTGTTGTTATCACTCCTCATTCTATTTGTTGCAATGGGCTGGGCGGGTAATTTGCCCAAGGTAGAAGAATTAGAAAATCCCAAAACTAATTTAGCTACCGAAGTAATTAGCGAAGATGGGGTAGTGCTTGGAAAGTATTATATAGAAAACAGGTCGAATGAAACCTATAAAACTATTGGGCCCAATTTAATAAATGCTTTAATAGCCACAGAAGATATTCGTTTCAACAAACATTCGGGTATCGATTTTCAGGGACTGGGAACTGGCTTTGTTGCCAATATGATTGGTAAAAAACGGGGAGCATCAACCATTACCCAACAGCTTGCCAAAAACCTTTTTAAGCGTGATGATTTTAGCAATGTATTTAAGAAAACTTTAACCAAACTTAAAGAGTGGGTATTGGCTATACAATTAGAAAAAAGATATACCAAAGAAGAAATCATTACCATGTATTTAAATACGGTACAGTTTTCGGGAAATGCTTTTGGAATTCGATCGGCAGCCAAGGTTTTTTTTAATAAGAAACCCAGTGATTTGCAGGTGCAAGAAGCAGCAACATTGGTAGGTATATTAAAAGCAATTGGCCGATTTAATCCAGTAAAAAATCCAGAAAATTCTTTGAACCGACGCAATACCGTATTGGGCCAAATGGCAAAGTATGATTATATAAAAAAGGAAGAATTTGAAAAGCTGAAACAATTACCATTGGCAGTTGAGTTTTCGCAGGATGACCATACCGATGGATTGGCCACACATTTTAGAGAATACTTAAGAGGCGAGATAAGCGACTGGGCTGAAAAAAATGGACTGGATATATATAAGGACGGGCTAAAAATATATACCACTATCAATAGTAAAATGCAGCATTATGCAGAAGAGTCCATGGTGGAACATTTAAAAGAAATTCAAAAAGTATTTAATAGGGAATGGCGTGGTCGTCGTCCACCAGATTTGGATAAGCTATGCAAAGAAAATATGGTGCGTACTGATAGATATAAAAGATTGAAGCATGCAAAAGCAAATGATAAAGATATTATGCATGAGTTTGAGACCAAAGTAAAAACAAAGGTGTGGACTTACACAGGAATGCGTGACACACTTATCTCACCTCTCGATTCAATAGGTTATTATAAAATGATGTTGCAAAGTGGTTTTATGGCTATGGATCCACACAATGGGCAAATAAGAGCATGGGTTGGCGGACAAAACTATAACTATTTTAAATATGACCATGTGAACCTGAAAGCTACGCGTCAAGTAGGTTCTACATTCAAACCTTTTGTATATTCATTGGCAGTAGATAATAATTTTTCACCCTGTACCAAAATTCCAAACCAACCAGTAGTGTTTGAAGAGTTTGATAATTGGTCACCAAAAAATAGCGATGGCACCACCAGTGGGAGAGACCTTACCATGTATCAAGGATTGGCAGGTTCAGTAAATAATATAGTAGCATATTTGCTGAAACAATTAGGCCCCAATGGTCCGCAAACGGTAATAGATTTGGCCCGTAAAATGGGAATAAAAGGCAAGCTAGAACCTTATCCATCTATATGTTTGGGCGTGTTCGATTTAAGTGTGTATGAAATGGTTGGAGCCTTTAGCACCTTTGCCAATAAAGGACTTTGGGTTAAGCCACAATATATAAGTAAAATAACCGATAAAGCAGGCAATGTATTATATACACCGCAAATGGAAACACAGGAAGCCATGAGCGAACAAACAGCTTATATCATGTGCAGAATTTTGGAAGGTGTTACCTCGCACGGAACTGGTTGGGAAATAAAAAATAAATATAAAATTAAAGGAGCAACAGGCGGTAAAACGGGAACCACACAAAATAATACCGATGGCTGGTTTATGGGCATTACGCCAAATTTAACCGCAGGTTGTTGGACAGGTTGCGAAGATATGGGAGTGCATTTTCAAAGTACCGCAAACGGAAGTGGGGCTACCATGTCGCTACCTATTTGGGGATTGTTTTTCCAAAAAGTACAAGCCGATCCCACTCTCAAAATAGAATTTCCCGATATGTTTGAACCACCCAAAAAGAAAATGACGATAGAGATTGATTGTGCGAAATATACTGGTGATGGTGATGGTACGCCGATTGATTTTAATAATATTGGTGGGGAGTAGCATTGTAGACAAAAATATATAGACAAAAGAATAAAGATAGTGTTAGGTGCCTCAGCTATATTCACAAATCTGCCACACTATTAGTCACGCAGCGTTGCTAACTTCCACTGTATTCTTCAAAATAGCCAGCGTATTCTTCCAATAAAAATCCACATGCTTATATATAATTTCTGTTGGGAAATTAGAAATATTTAACGTCAGCAAAGTTTGATTTTCTTGTTCAGATAATATAAATTCTAAACTTGTATAATTCTCTGGTTTGTCTTCCAAATGCGATATAGAACTTATATAATTGTATTGTAATATTCTTTCAGGTTCAAACTGTAAAACAAATCCCTTATTTTCAAACTTCACATGGTGAAAACCCTTGATAGTAATAGTACTCCCAACTTTCCAATCAGTAATAATCTCCAAATCAAAATCATCTTCACCCATCCATTGTTTCATTTGTGAGGGGATGGTGAAGGCGGCCCAGAGTTTTGAGGTGGAGGCCTTGATGAGGATGTTTTTTGTCTGAATCACTGATTTGCTCGGATTGTTACTGGTAGTCATTCATATTTTATTTCTTCTTTAATATTCCTTTTTCATTTATTATATACACTGTTTCCTGTTCTGATATAGTTTTGTTTGTTTTATTGTCTAGTTCATTTTCAGTAATTACTATTTGATTGTTATTGTCAATAATTATACTATATTTATATATAAAGTTAGATTCTATCAAACATTTACTTCTAGTTAATCTCTGCAAAGTAGTGGTTGTGCCAAGTGTATCAGTGATATAAATATAAGGAAAGTGTTTTGCTTTAATTTGTTCGCAAATTATCAATACATTATATTTGGAATTTATGGGTAACTTTCCCATTATTTCATATCCTGCGGGAGTGAAAGGGCCGACTACTGATTTTATGCTATCGGCCAATTCTACTTTTTCAAGACCACAGTTAAATTCAATTGGTAACTTGAGAATCGGAACTTTGTTGATGAATTCCAAAGCATATATATATGCCATACTCTCTTCTGTGGTTTGGCTTTTGCCTATAAGGGACAAAAGAATAAATAATGTTGATAAGGCTTTTTTCATTATATATATATATTGTAAAGTATGCTACACAAGGGATATAATCCACGCTGCAAATATAGTGAGTAGTTTATATGAGTTTGCTACCCTCTGAGGTCGGCGACAACGCCGACCTCAAGCAGTGTGTATCGAGATACCCAGAGCAGTTCCACCATGCCTATGGTCGGTGTTGTCGCCGATCATAGAATAATCGGAACTTTGTTGATGAATTCAGTTGCATATATAGATGCCATACTCTCTTCTGTGGTTTGGCTTTTGCTTGCAAGTGACAAAAGAATAAATAACATTAATAAGGCTTTTTTCATTTTTTGTATTTTATAAAGTATGCTACAACATTGGGCAAAATCCACGCTGCAAATATAGTGAGTAGTTTATATGAGTTTGCTACCCTCTGAGGTCGGCGACAACGCCGACCTCAATCATTATGTGTCGAGATGCCTAGAGCAGTTCCACCATGCCTATGGTCGGCGTTGTCGCCGATCATAGAGGACGAGTAGAAAGTACCGCCTTTGCCTATGGTCGGCGTTTTGCCTATGGTCGGCGTTGTCGCCGACCATAGAATAGGAGGGTGTCGCATCACTATATATGTTCTGTATAATGTGTTAAAAAATCCCAATCTTTTTCTTCATTTAATCTATAATACTTGGCAGAGGAAAATTCATACTCTTCTGCATACGCACATAAACCTGCTTTCACAGGATTCTGATGTATATAGTTTAGTTTTTGTTCAGCCACTTCTCTATTATACATTTTAGCTTTAAAAGGTCTACGTTCCCAAAAGTGATATTCTCTATCCTGTTGGGTACTTTTATAATTATTGAGTTGCGGTGAATTTGTATCAATCAATTTAAATTTTAGTTGTTGTGCTGTATATGTCATGAATCTTCGTTGAACATTTTTTTCAATATAAGCATCTTGTTTGTTCCACAACAGATGTATATGGTTGGGCATTATTACAAAGCCATATAGCCAAATTCTTTTATCTTCCACTAAAAACTTAAGACTATCTATTATAATGTTTTTTGATACATTATCTTCTAATAATGGTTGCCAATTCAAACAGGTAGCAGTATAGAATTCCATGCAACAAATATAGTGTGAGAGTTTATAAGTGTGCTACTCCTTGAGGTCGGCGACAACGCCGACCTCAGGCAGCATGCATCAACAAGAGTAGTTTTCACGATACCACCATGCCTATGGTCGGCGTTGTCGCCGATCATAGAGGACGAGTACACAAAATCCCCTAACTTTGCACCACCTAAAAAATGGAAGAAACAATATACGACAAATACGAACCGGTGATAGGGCTCGAGGTTCACAGCCAGTTGCTTACCCATAGCAAGGCATTTTGTAGCGACCCTATCGAATATGGTGCAATGCCCAATACACAAGTGGGCGTTATCAGTTTGGGTCACCCGGGTACTTTGCCTTTTCATAATAAGGCAGCGGTTGATTTAACTATTAAAATGGGATTGGCTTGCAACTGCCATATCAGAGAAGTGAATCACTATGCACGCAAGAATTATTTCTATGCCGATTTGCCAAAAGGCTATCAGATTACGCAGGACAAAACTCCTATATGTTTTGAAGGACATATAGATATAACCACCAAAGATGGTGTGACAAAACGTATCGGAATAGAACGTATACACATGGAGGAAGACTCAGGCAAAAGTATGCACGACCAAGATGTATATGATTCGCTTATCGACTACAACCGTGCGGGAACACCGCTGATGGAAATTGTAACCAAGCCCGATTTTAGAACCGGCGAAGAAGCGTATGCATATATAAGTTTGATACGCCAAATGGTGCGTTATTTAGATATTTCGGATGGTAATATGGAAGAAGGTTCTTTGCGTTGCGATGCGAATATTTCTGTGAGAATAAAAGGTGCAGAAAAATTTGGAACCAAGGTGGAGGTAAAAAATATGAACTCGATGCGTAACGTGCAACGTGCCATAGATTTTGAAATAAAAAGACAAATAGATTTAATAGAAGCAGGTGGAACTATAGTATCGGATACCAGAACTTTCGATGCTCAGAAAAACCTAACAATATCGATGCGTAGCAAAGAAGCGGCAAATGATTATCGTTATTTTCCTGAGCCTGATTTGCCACCATTACATGTGGGAAAAGAATGGGTAGCCCGCATTAAAGAGCAAATGCCCGAACTGCCTGCACAGCTTGCTACACGCTTGGTTGCAGACTATCATATAACAGCGTATGATGCACAAGTGCTAACAGAACTTAAAGAAACAGCCTATTACTTTTTAGAAATTTGCAAGCATACCACAAATTATAAATCGGCAGCGAATTGGTTGATGGGTGCGGTGAAAAACTATATGAACCAACAAGCAGTAGAGTTGAAAGATTTTCCATTGAAAGCTTCACAAATTGCAGAAATTATAAAACTAATTGATGATGGCAAATTGAGTAATTCAGCCGCATCGCAAATATTGTTTCCAGCATTCTGTAATAAACCCGAAAGTAATGCAGCAGCACTTGCACAAGAATTAAACTTAATACAAGAGAGTGATGAAGGTTCTATCAAACCCATGGTAGAAGCGGTATTGGCAGCATGGCCCGATAAGATAATAGAATACAAAGCCGGCAAAAAAAATCTGATGGGTTTGTTTGTAGGTGAGGTAATGAAACGCAGTCAAGGTAAAGCGGATCCAAAACTCACAAACAAATTGCTGATGGAATTGTTAGATAATTAATATAATAAAACACAAACGTCATCCGATAGCTATCGGATGCGAGGAGGAACGACGAAGCAATCTCAATCGAAGCAATTTTCTCCTTACAAACGATAAATAAATATAGATGAAAAAGTATATTATATTCTCATTCTTTATTCTTGTTTCAGTTGCAGAAATGATGGCCCAGTGCAGTATGTGCAAAGCCAATGCAAAAACAGCTAGTGAAGGTGGTAGCAATATCGGCAAAGGATTAAATGCGGGTATTGAATATATGTTAGTGGTACCTTATATAGCAGCCGCAGTTGTGGGAGTGCTTTGGTATATCAACTATCGTAAAAAGCAAGCACAGCAAAATGCCCAATAAGCCCGCCAAGTCCAGATTTGAAGCCATTGTTAGATGTATGTGTCCACGTTGTTATAGTGGCAATGTTTTCAAGTATCCAATGAGCAAAATTTCTAAATTTAATATCATGTATGATGATTGCCCCGTGTGCGGATTGCATTATGAACTGGAGCCCGGATATTTTTATAGTGCCATGTATATTAGTTATGCATTGTCGTCGGGAGTAACGCTGGTACTCGGGTTTCTCATGTATAAATTTTTTAATGACCCAGCACTTTGGGTTTATGCAACCATGATAATATCTTCGATGCTTTTGCTTTCTCCATTATCGTTAAGATTTTCGCGGATGCTCACATTGCATTACATTTCTCCTATTAGGTTTGATAAGAAGTATCAGGAGCAACGCCCAGCCTAGCCTCAGCCAAAGCTTATCCAAAATCTTTCCACCGCGTTTGGTATTTGAAAAATCTGCGTCTATCTTTGCCAAGTCTAAAAAATGCCTATGCACCTAATTGTACTTATCTAAAACATTAATTTCCAACCAATGAAAGTTAATTTCAAAAAAGCAAAATGGGTGTACAACCCGCACAAGCTCAAGTTTGAGATGGTACAAATCAGCCTTCGTAAAAGGTTGTTCCAAATTTTCGGATTCCTCAGTTCTTCCTTTGTGATGGGGGTTATTTTCTTCTTTGTGTTTGAGTCGTTTGTAGATTCTCCTGAAGAAAAATCATTGAAACAAGACAATGCCTTTCTTAAAGAGCAATTGGGCGATATGAGCAATAAAGTGGAGCAAATTTCCTCACAGATTGCCGAGCTTCATAACAAAGACAATCAAGTATATCGTGCCACTTACGAAAAAGAGCAAATTACCGATGAGCAATTTAATGCAGGTACAGGTGGTGTGGACAAATACAAAACATTATTGGGCTTTAAAAATAGCGAGGCCGTTGTTGAGCTTGCCCAACGAATAGACCAGTTGCGTGGCCAAGTTCAAATTCAATCTACTTCATTTGATGAGCTTATAAAATCAGCAGCACAAAAATCGGAAATGCTTGCTAGTATTCCCGCTATCCAACCTATTGCCAATAACGATTTGCGTATGATAGCTTCAGGTTTTGGATATCGCATGGATCCTATTTACAAATCAGTAAAAATGCACAGCGGTATTGATTTCACTGCATCTTATGGCAAAGAGATACACGCTACCGGAAATGGTTATGTAGCCGAAGCAGGAATGGGAGGCGATGGATATGGAATTAAAGTAATAATTAATCACGGTTTCGGATATCAAACATTGTATGGCCACATGTGCAAAGTAAATGTGAGACCCGGACAAAAAATACAACGTGGCGATGTAATTGGCTATGTAGGTTCTACAGGTAAATCAACAGGCCCACATATACATTATGAAGTAATAAAAAACGGACAAAAAATAAACCCCGTGCATTTCTTCTACAACGATGTTACTCCCGGCGACTACCAAAAAATGGTGAAGATTGCGGAGCGTGACGGACAGTCATTCGATTGATAAATTCTATTCCAACAATTATTTATAAAAAAAAACGCAACTTAATAAGTCGCGTTTTTTTTGTGCTATAGATTTTTCTATTTTCACTACTACGTTATATAAATATAGCTATATTTGTGTCTTATTATTGTTGCAATTTAAACATATATGAAATTTCTAAAAATAATTTTAATTCTATTATTTGTAATTGCAGGGTCTAAAGGTTTTTCACAAATAATTTTAACAGTAACAGAGGCCGGGGCAGGCAGCAAGAATGGAAGTTCGTGGGCTGATGCAATGGATAGTGTTGGGTTTAGAAAACAATTGAGAAAGGCTAAGCCGGGCACAGACTTTTGGATAGCAGCAGGAAAATATCATCCGGAAGCATACGTTGATTCTTCTTTCAGAATTCTATGTAATCGTGTAAGATTATATGGTGGGTTTTCATCAACAGATACTGCTTTTAGTAGTAGAGACTCTAAAAAGAATGTCACTATTTTAAGTGGTGATATTAAAAATGATGATAGTAAAGCTAGCTTTTCAAAAATGAATAGTATGGCGAATAGAGGAGACAATAATTTCCATGTATTAACTATTATAGCATTTAATGGCGGAATAGATGACTCTACGTTACTTGATGGTCTTGTTATAGAAGGAGGGGGTAATTCAAAATACGCTAATTGGGGATACTATACTACTATATATAATGCTGTAATTTCTTCAATGAAAGGTACTGCAATAGAAATGTATTCACAAGATACTAATCATTACTGCAACCCTTTAATCGAGAACTGTGAGTTAAGACAAAATTCCTTCGGCGTGATAGTGGATGCTACCAGTTTTCTTGGTAGCACTGCCCCTACTTTTGTTAATTGTAGTTTTCATCATAATTATGGACAAGACCAAGAGATGATAGCGATGGGAAAAAATAAGATTTCAAGTTCTAAGATATCCTTTTGTAGCTTCGACAGTAATTGGGTAGAGAAGAAAGCCTTTCTTGGAACTGCATTGGTTTCAATTGCAGAATGTGCCAAAATAAGAATTGAAAACTCGTCATTCTCTTATAATATAGCAAGTAATACAGTTAAAAGTTATAGTGCGAAATTGGAAATCATAAGGTGTGCTTTTATAGGAAATAAAAGTTATACAGAGGCTGGAGCAATATTTATGTCAGCAACTAGTAATAAACTGGACAATTTGATTTCAGAGTCAATTTTTGCAAAAAACTATGCTAATAATGCAGGAGGAGCAATATATATAGAGGGTAGTTACTCAAATACTTTTACAATCAATATTGTTAATTCTACCTTTCTTGAAAATAATTCACATAATGACGGTAATGCAATATACGCAGATGGAAAGCAGGCAAACTATGATTCATGTATTATATATAATTCAATTTTTAATGGGAATTCAAAATCATATTATAAAAATATTTTTTTTCGCAATATGATGCGGTTCGGGCTACGAAATTGTTTGGTGCAAAATCTTGATTATGAAATGAAAATGCAAAACATCGATTCCCACAATGAATGTTATGACGGGAATCCGCGATTTAGGGATACAGCAGACATTGATGGAGCGGATAATATTATAGGAACAGATGATGATGGGCTACAGTTGGATAGCGGCTCCATAGCATTGAATAGTGGTGACACGGCACTTGTCTCAAACTATATATCTTCTACAGACTATGCTGGAAATCCAAGAATAAATAATTGTATAATCGATATGGGAGCGTATGAATCGAACGATTCGATTATGAACTTATATGCAGAACCTGGGAAAGATGTATTAGTTTGCAGAGGCGACTCTATTGGATTCGCAGCCAGAGGTGGAGGTTGCGGTAGTATATCTTATCAATGGAGAAAAGACGGTGTGAACATACAAGGTCAAACCCAAAAGGATTTAATATTAAAAAATGTGCAGATGTATGATACCGGATATTATGATGCTGTGGTAAAGAGTTCGAACCAAAGTGATTCTTTCATCACTTCAGCAGCTAAAGTATCAATATATCAATTTTGTAATGTGAGATTCGTTACTCCAAATGGAGCGGGAGATAAAAATGGCACAACTTGGGCAAACGCTATGGATAATGATTCTTTTGAAAAAGTTTTGGGTGTTGCTAAAAAACCGTTTCAGTTTTGGTTAAGCGAAGGCTTATATATGCATCCAACTAAGAAAAGAAGTGGATTTTACCAGATTACACAGAATGGAATAAGTTTATATGGCGGATTTGCCACTACCGACACTTTGCTTAGTCAAAGAGATTTGATCAAAAGAAAAACAATATTTAGTGGTGATTTTTCTCAAAATGATTCCTTG
Source organism: Flavobacteriaceae bacterium (assembly GCA_025363675.1). GTDB lineage: Bacteria > Bacteroidota > Bacteroidia > UKL13-3 > UKL13-3 > CANJUD01. The sequence continues at coordinate 10,110 of JANYDJ010000156.1, forward strand.
TCTTATTCAATACCTTCAAAGTTGTTTTCAGATTCTTCTCGCCTGGATAACGTACAGAAAATTTTAAAAATATATTTGGATGGTTCATTTTATCAAAGCTATGGGTATGATACAGCCGTAATTTTAGATGGCCTTTACTTTAAAGGTGCCGCAGAGTATGATATAACTTCAAATGGGGCGGCAGTCTATTACAGCATTAACTACACACCCAATAAAAAGAGCTACTTAATAATTAAGAATTGCCATTTTGAACAGAATTCAGCTAAGCATGGAGCAGGAATATATGTAGACGACGGCCTACAGGAACCTCAATCAACTATTATACAAAATACTATTTTTAAGGATAATTATGTAAAGTCTCGTGGAGCTGCTATCCATTATTTTGATCAAGGGAGCTACCAAAAAAAGTTTGAAAATAAAATAGAAAATAGTTATTTCATTAATAATACTGCAGGAGTTGGAGGTGGTGCGATATATACTTTGAAAAAGTTTGATATATTGCAGAGCGTTTTCGTAAACAATTCTGCTAACGAAGGTGCTGTTCTGTATGCTTGGCAAAGTCCTGTTTTTCATAATAATTTCTTTTTTTTAAATTGTACTTTTTCAGCTAATGAGGCAAAAGTTGGCAAAATATTCTACAGGGCTAGTCAGATAATTCCCACTACTGACACCTTTAATTTCCAAAATTGTATATTTGGTGGGGCGGGAAAATTTGATACGCTGCTTTTTAATTCGGATCAAGTAAAAGTGATAAATACTAAACTTAGTAACAACATTTTTAAGAATAGTTTTGCCAGAAGTGCATGTTTTAATAGCTTTGTTACCGCAAACAATTATATTTCAAATCCGAAGTTTGCAAATCCTGCTGATATTGTTGGAACAGATAGCATATACGGAACAGCAGACGATGGTCTTAATCTTAGTAAAAATTCCATTGCATTAAATCATGGAGACACCACAGGTGTAAGTAAATATATAACCAACAATGATATTACAGGTTCATCAAGAATAAAAAACTGTGCCTTAGACATAGGTGCTTACGAATTTGAAGATAGTTCTCGAAATGTTCTTCTCAAAACTGTTGCAGATTCACTAATTTGTAAAGGAGATACAGTTAAAATGGATGCTGAACTATATGGCTGTTTTTCCAATGTGCGATATCAATGGCGAAGAAATGGGGTTGATATTGCTGGGGCTTTAAGCAGTAATTTTATTATCAAAGGGTTCAGTGTAAATGATACAGGGACTTATGAAGTGATTGTAAAGTATTATAACACAGATTCCATTATTAGTCAATCGAAAACTTTATATATATATAAACAATGCAAAGTAATATTTGTAACAGTAAATGGCAGCGGAAATAAGTTGGGAATTGATTGGAATAATGCAATAGATAATCAAATACTTAGAACCATGTTGCAAAGCGGAATTCCCAATCAAGAATTTTGGATTGCTAAAGGCATTTATTATCCAGATAAGGATGTTGATTCTTCTTTTAGAATATTAGCTAACAACACCAAGCTGTATGGCGGTTTTCAAATAACAGATAGCACCTTGGAGCAGCGAACTCCGCTAAAAAATAAAACTATATTTAGTGGCGATATTTTACAAAATGATTCAAGCAAGTATTATATAAATTCCAATCTTTTGAATGCTGCCGAAAGAAAGGATAATTGCAACCATGTAGTTACTATTATTAGCAAAGTAATTAACAAAATGGATAGGAGCGTTGTGCTTGATGGACTTGTAATATTAGGTGGGAATGCGAGACATAACATTACACAAACAAAAAAAATTAGTTTATATAATATTGCATTAGATCGTGATATAGGTGGGGGGATATATATACATGGGGGTGATGCTTGTTCTCCTACAATAAGAAATTGTGAGTTTGTTAATAACAGTGCTCAAGATAGTGGTGGTGGCTACGCATTTATTAATTCTTATAATAATAATATAGTAATCTCAGGATGCATTTTCTATAATAACTTTGCCAATGGAGGTGCTGGAATATATTGTAGCTCTACATCATGTTTTAATATGAATATTATCAATAGCACATTTTATAATAATGATGCACGAAAAGGTGCTGTTTATTTATTGAACAGTTCAGCTTCGTTATACTGTGTAAATAGTTCTATTTTTAATTGCATTGTATGGCAGTACACTGGTTATAAAGATAGTACTTTATTGTATATATCTAAAGGAAAATTAAAGCTAACAAATAGTTTGCTTCAAAACTTAAAACAAAACTATAATTATATGGCGGGGATGATGGATACCATGGATGTATTGGCTGCTTATCCTTTATTTACTGATACAGTCAATGCAGATTTCACCACTCAGAATACTTCAGCTGCGATAAACTGGGGGGATTCAACACTATTAGTGGGTTATGATCATTATGCCAACAAAGACATCGCTGGAAATAAGCGGATACAATATTGTCAGGTGGATGCGGGTGCCATAGAGTCAAGCGGGACAATTAACTGTTGCCAAAGTGTATCAATATCTTCTCAGTCAAGCAGTATTAATATTTGTAAAGGTAAAGATACAAGTTTGTTTATTCACCCGTTGGGAAATATCAGAGGTTTTCAATGGGAGGATAGTAGCGGCGGTAAGTGGACAAAAATAAATGGTGCTATTGATTCAATATACAAAGTATCAAAACTAATATCAAATAAATATTTTCGATGTGTTCTTAATGGAAAGTGTGATACAGTTTACAGCAATTCAATATATTTAATCCCCATTCTGCCGAATATATATAATTATTCCGATTCTATATGTAAAGGACAAATATATAAATTCGGAAACCAACAATTAAGCAAAGCAGGTAAATATTATGATACCATTGTTAATTCTACAGGATGTGATAGTATTGTAGCCCTTACCTTAATTGTTAATGCAGCAACAAATAATATTATTAATGCAACTGTTTGCCCCGGGCAAGGTTATTTATTTAATGGACAAAACATATATAACGCAGGCGATTATTTTGATACCTTAATAAATGCATCAGGGTGCGATTCATTTTTAACTCTTAAATTACTTGTGAGCCAGCAAATAAAATCAAATGTGAAAGTTGTCATTTGCTCAGGATCTGCCTATATGTTTAATGGGAACAATCTAAGTACAAGTGGCACCTATATTGACACAATTGCAAGTTCTTATGGTTGTGATTCAATAATAACTTTATCGCTATTGGTTAATCCAGTATCAAATTACCAATTTAAAGACACAATATGTAATGGGCCATATATGTTTGATGGAAAAAAAATAACAAATACTGGAGTTTATTATGATACTTTATCGAATTACTTAGGATGTGATTCAGTGGTGAAACTGAATTTGTTTGTAAAACCAATACTGCATATTGGTGCGATAACAGGAAATGCCTCGCCCAATCAATTTGCCACAGAAGATTATAATATAAGTTCAAGTTCTTCAAATTTGTATAATTGGCTTGTAAATGGAGGCGTTATACAGTCAGGACACGGAACTAATAAAATTTCAGTAAAATGGGGGAATTATAATAGTGCAGCTTCTGTTCAAGTAAGTGGCGATTGTATGGATACATCTTATATTGGTATTAATGTGCTTAATGGACTTAACCAAGTCCCGTCATCTGCTCCTAATGTGTATCCCAATCCCACCAGCAATGAAGTAGTAATAGTATTCAACAAGCATTTTAGAAATTGTCGTGCGAGTTTGTTTAATTACGCAGGCCAACTAATAAAACGTGAGCAACAATTCACAGGAAATAGATTGAACCTAGATGTATCAGCTTATTCTACGGGTGTGTATATTTTGGAAATTGAAACTGACGGGGAGATGTATAGATGCAAAATAAATAAGCTCTAGTAATTCAGTAAGGAATAAATTTTTAGTTGAAAACTTTTTGCAACTCACAAATATCCTTTTAGCATCTTTGCATCATTAACTATTATAATTATGGAAAAAGAAAACAGGCACGTTAGTTTATACTCTGCTATTGCCATTGTGGTGGCCAATATTATAGGTGTAGGCGTTTTTACCAGTTTGGGTTTTCAGGTGCAAGGTGGTTTTACGGATATGCCCGCCCTGCTTTTGTTATGGGTTGTGGGCGGTATTATAGCTTTGTGTGGTGCACTAACGTATGGAGAGATTGGTACGGTGTTTCCAAAATCAGGTGGCGAGTATCAATACTTAACTAATTTGTTTCATCCATTCGTGGGCTTTCTTTCGGGGTGGGTAAGTAGTACTGTTGCTTTTGCGGCACCCGTTGCACTTGCAGGCGTGGCTATGGCAACATATATTCACAAGGTATTTCCAGGCATGCACGTTCAGTTAACAGCTATTGGGGTGGTGGGTATTATAACAGCGATACATGCTACCACATTGTCGGGTTTCAAATTTCAAAATATATTTAGTACCGGAAAGGTTATTCTTATATTAATATTTATTATATGCGGATTTAGTATGGGCGAGCACCAAGTAATGAATTTGCAGGTAACAGACCATACTTGGGATTTGGTTTTTAGCGGAGGTTTCGCCATCAGTTTGGTATATGTTGCTTATGCATATAGTGGATGGAATGCCGCGGCATACCTAGCCGGCGAAATAAAAAATCCACGTCGTAATTTACCAAAATCATTGGTGGGCGGAACTATTATAGTGATGTTTTTATATTTCTTGCTCAACTACGTGTTCTTATATACTATACCTTTAAACGATATAGCAGCTGAGCAAGCCAAAGATTTTAGTAAGCCCGTAGAGGTTGGATATTTTTCAGCCGATTATATATTTGGGATAGGAGGGGCTAATACCATGGCTTTGGTTATTGCTATATTATTGGTGAGCACCATTAGTGCTATGGTGATAGCGGGACCACGTGTATTGGCAGCAATGGGGCAGGATATATCATTGTTAAAATTCTTTTCAAAAACTACCAAAGCAGGCATCCCAGCAAATGCCGTAATCGGGCAAAGTATTGTATCAGTTATATTAATACTTACCGCATCGTTCGATCAATTATTATTATATGTTGGATTCACGTTGCAGTTGTTTACATTCCTCACTGTATTGGGCGTATTTATTATACGCTATCGCAAATTGAAAGGCCCCCATGGAGCTTATAGAACATTTGGCTATCCCATCACACCTATTATATTTTTGGCATTGAGCGGCTGGAGTTTATGGTTTATAGCACACCATAAACCCAAAGAATCATTATATGGATTGTTGACTTTGGCAGTTGGTGCGGTGGTTTGGTTTGTAGATAGGATGAGGAAGAAGGCGTAGCAATTTATTGTTTATCAATATTATGTTTCCTTATCCATGCAACCCTTTTGTTGCTTTTGCGGTCTAGTGTTAAAAACCAAGAACTCATGGAATGAAATCTACTTTACTCACACTTTCTTTAATATTTGTATCTACTATCTTGTTTTCTCAAACTGCTAGCTTTGAGTGGGCTATTAGCATTGAAGGTCAGAATAGTGAAGGTCAGAAAATAAATATTGATTCAAAAGGCAATGTATATACAGTAGGCACTTTCATCGACTCCGTTGATTTTGACCCAGGGCCTGCGAAATATTATATTAGAGGAACTCATAACAGGAATACTTTTATTGCAAAATATAATCCGCAGGGGAATTTTATTTGGGCAAAATCATATCAATCATCTCGTGTATTTGTTACAGATGTAAAATTAGATTATTCTGACAACATATATATAGTTGGATATTTTAATGGGGTGTTCGATTTTGATCCAGATACTACAGTATTTAATGTTACAGCTATCGGCAACCCAGAAACTTTTATAAGCAAATTAGATTCTTCGGGAAGGTTTATTTGGGCAGAAAGTTTCCAATGTAAAAATAGTATCCAATGCAAGTCTATCGATTTTGATATATCGAACAATTTATATTTAACAGGAAACTACGCAGGCAAGGTAGATTTTGACCCTGATACCAACACCACTAAATTTTTAACATCAACGGGTAATACTGACGATATTTATATGGTTAAATTAGACTCTTTAGGGAAATTGGTTTGGGTAAAATCAATAGGTGCAGCCAAGAGTGATAATGGATATTATATATGTGTAGATAAAAATGGCAATAGTTATTCAGTTGGAATTTTTGGTGGTACGGTAGATTTCGATCCCGGTGTATCAACCCATAATATAACATCACAATCAAATAGCGATAATTATATTCTCAAACTAGATTCAGTAGGTGGCTTTGTATGGGTTAAGGTTTTCAATTCAGCCACGCAAGGATTGATATACTATAAAGCAATTGATATAGATTCTTCTTCCAACATTTGTATATCAGGGAGTTTTTATGGTAAAGTTGAATTTAATCCAGCCTCATCTAGTAGTTCTAGCAAATCAAATGGGGATCATGATGCCTTTGTTACAGTATTTGATTCAAATGGGAATTTTAAGTGGGTAAAAAAATGGGGAGGGCCCTTGTATGAATATGCCACTTCAATAATGGATGAAGCAGGAAATATATACAGCTATGGACGATTCCAAGATAAGGTAGATTTTGACCCAGGAATTGGGAAGGCTAGCTTAACAGCAATTCGTAATTTAGACATGTATATTTCAAAACTGAATATGAATGGAAAATTTGAATGGGTAAAAAGAATGGATAACCCTGCATTTATTACTAACAGTTATACCTATCATATTGCAACAGATAAATATCACAATATATATGGCATCGGATTTTTTAGCGACACTTTAGATTCCAATCCCGACACGGGGTCTTATTATTTGTATTCACAAGGCAATTATAATAATGCTTTTATTCAAAAGTTTAGTCAATGCTTTCCTACTTTCTCATCAATGTCAGCAACGCAATGCAGTAGCTTTACACTTTATGGAAAATTATATTATACAAGTGGTATTTACTCAGACACCATAGTGAATGCAGCAGGCTGCGACAGTATAGTGACTTTAAATTTAACTATCAATAACACTAAATTTTCATTTTCAGATACTTCCTGTAATACTTATATTTATAGTGGAGATACACTCACAAATTCGGGGATTTATTATGATACTTTGGTCAACTCAAAAGGTTGTGACAGTATTGTTGTGCTAAATCTGATTGTAAAAAAATCTTCTTTTAAAACTATTTCCACAAAATCATGCGATAGTTATATTTTTATGGGAGACACACTCACAACTTCTGGAACATACTATGATACTTTAATAAACTATGTGGGCTGCGACAGTATTGTTATTTTAAAACTTACTGTCAATAATAGTATCATCAACAACATTCAAAGGTCATCATGTTACAGTTATATATTTAATTTTAAGGTTCTCACCCAGTCTGGTATTTATATTGACACACTCAAAACCAAAGCAGGCTGCGACAGTATTGTTATTCTTGATTTGTCCATTCATCATAACACTGCCAATACAGTTTATATAAACTCCTGCAAAAATTATTTGTATAATGGAACTCTGTATACAAAATCGGGAGTATACTATGATTCTTTATTAACTTTTGCGGGCTGCGATAGTATTGTAACTTTAGTATTGTATATTAGAAATGTAAATACAATCGTTACTCAAAACGGCCCAGCACTAACTGCCACAGCCTTTGGTGTAGCCTATCAATGGCTCGATTGCAATAACGGATATACGGCAATACCAAATGAAATAAACCAAACATATACTGCAAAAGTTAATGGCGATTATGCAGTTGCTATTGCTCAAAACCAATGTACGGATACTTCTGCTTGCTACAATGTTTCTAATTTAGGACTTACAACTGCCACAAAAGATTTCAATATTTTCCCCAACCCCACAAACGGACGTGTAATAATTGAAAGCAGTATATACTTGTTAAATGCAAAGGTAAATGTATATAATATTACTGGCCAATTAATTTATCAAAGAACTTGGTGCGGAACAAGCATAATATTTGATATTGCTGAGTACGCAAAAGGAATGTATTATTTCGAAATTATCCAAGGTACACAAATTATGAGAAGGAAAGTGATAAAGGAATAGGGAATAAATTGTTTGGGATATTCTCTTTCAGTTCCTTTTACTGTGTCAAGTATGCAGGCCAAAAAATAATCTCAAAATTTTCTTAACTTTTATATCTTTTCTGGCAGAGTTTGCGATAGATGAAGGAACCGAAGGTTCGTCTTTTATTATTCCAATTCTAGCAAAAACTATTTTACGTCTTTCGTTTTCCTACTCATACTTTCTTTTTCCAATATATGCAGGGTTCTTATTTTATTCCGGGACTACTCAAAAACTGTATAATTTACGCAGTTATCATAGAGAGGCTAATTGCATTTGTAAAAAATAATACTCTTCCATTTTCACCAACCAAAGGCAGAACCCTTTGTCCTAATTGATACCTGATACTAGCTACTTGATACCTTCTACTATATAGAATATACTCCCCCTAATATCCATTCGCATCCAACCACCTTTGGTATCTTCTTGCATTCGCATTATGTTGCGATAATGTTTCCGCAAAATTGTGATAACCCATTCTGGTTTCGCTGGCACAATAAAATATAAAATTATTATTGTCGGCATTCAGCACTGCATCTATGGCTTCTATTGGTGGATTACAAATTGGGCCAGGCGGTAAACCTTTGTGCGTATAGGTATTATAGGGCGATATGGCTGCTGCTTCTTTGTGCTTATTATATATACGTTTGATACTAAAATCATTTAAAGCAAATTTGATAGTTGGATCCATTTCCAAGTTCATGTGTTTTTGCAAACGATTAAAAACCACACCCGCTATAATAGGCATATCCGATTGCTTATTGGTTTCTTTTGCCACAAGTGAGGCAATAGTTATACACTCGCTTCTTGATATTCCTCGTGATTTTAATTTGCTTTCTCGTTCATCATTCCAAAATTTGTTATACTCATGCACAAATCGCCCAATAACGCTGTCAGGCTTGGTATCCCAATTAATAAAATAAGTATTGGGAATAAATATTTCAAACATTTCTTGTGGTGAAATATTATATTTTTTAAGTTGATTTCCATTCCATAACTCTTTAGCCAAATCTTGACTATCGGTTTCCAAATTAGTCACCATACTTTTTATAATATCGCCAATCCGGTTGTGAGATTGTATAATGATTTTAACAGGCTCTTGATTACCAGAACGCAATAATTGTATCAGTTCCTTATTGCCCATTCCGTTAGTTAAGGTATAGCGACCGGGCTTAATTAATACATCATACTTCATAGCTTCGGCGGCCCATTTAAAACTCCATGAATCTTCTAATAGCGGAGCCATATCATCCAACATAATATGATAAGTGCTTGCTGTATGAATATAAAAAAACTGTTTGTCTTTGCTTAGTTTCAAATTCGGCTTTAACAATACAAACCAATACAACACGCCCACCGCAGCAGCCACTACTGCTACAATAGAACCTATTATGATAAAAAGTTTCTTATTATTTCGTTTTGATTTTTTCTTCGCCATAATCTAATATTGGTATTGCAAATATAAATACTTTCTTTATAAAGCAATATTCCATTTTTTGTTATTCGGTTCTAATTTTCTTAACCTTAATATATATATCTTTAAATTAATTTTATCATTATTTTTCTCTGCAATATTAGCCAAATTCACCAAAGCTTGTATATGGTTGGGATCGTAAAAAACACATTTTAGCAAATGGGATTCCGCTAAAGCTATATTGTTTTCTTTACCTGCCACCATGGCCAAGTTATACCAAGCAATAGGCATTGCAGGATTTACCAATACCAATTTCTCCAATATTTCTTTCCCTTTTTGCATATTGTTTAAAGCTATATATACAATCCCCAACTTTTGTTGAAACTCCAAATTCTTGGGGGCATATTTCACTGCATTTTCAAACCACATCATAGAAGAACTTATATCGCCTTTCTCAAAATAAGCCACCCCTACCCTATAATTGGTCCAAGCATCGGTACTTTGGGTTTTGTTGCTTTGTATATAATTGACTAGTTCAACATATTTTTGAGAAATATATAATTGTCGGATTTTAAATTCTGAAATTGTTGTTGGAGATGCTTTCGATTTATCTATATAATAAGTGGCACTATCCATGGTATGATTCTTATTATTATCTTTTTCATACGAATTCAGATACGCCACAGCAGCAGCAATATCAGCCACTTCCTGATTATTAATACAACGTAATCCTTTAAAAGTATTATTCGTTGACCCGTTATTAGGAGTTGGCTTTTTTCTAATATAATGATCGGTAACTGATACGTGGGGAATATCACTGCTCCCATTTTTTGGCATGTGGCATTGCACACAATTATCTGCTAGTTTATTTCTTTTTATTATATTTTCTGAACAGGTATTTTTCTTAATTTCGGTATGACAATTTTTGCAAGCGGTATTATATTGTTCCTTGTCTGTTTGCCTCGTACTCACATGCGGATTATGGCAAGTAATACAAGTCATTTTAAGTTTATTATTGTCGTTCAAATCAGGATTGCTTTTTAAAAAACACGGGCTCATTTGCAACCTCACTGCCTGACTCGCCATATAAAATCTGTTTTCATCATCGGCATATCGGGGCAAGAAAACATCCATTACTTCACTCAGTTTCATACCGGGTCTAAAGCTTTGCCAGTCCTTGTCTGGCTTTAATATCGTATTACCCTGCAAGTGGCATCGCTGGCATACATCTATCTGCAATTGCCAAGGTAGTTTTCGTGGATTTACAATACTATAATCTGTCTCTTTTTTTGTATCAACCAATATACCTTTTTGCTTATCACTCACATGCAAACTTCCGGGACCATGGCAACGCTCACAACCAATTCCCAAAGGAACTTTTGTAAACTGATTTTCGGAACCGGGCACATAATCGGGCAATGAATTATGGCAGCTCATGCACTCGTTACCTATAATGCGTGAGAAACGACTGTTTGCACCATTCTCGAAGCCTGGCGGCAAATCCCATTGCTGCTTTTGCGTATAAAAAGTAAGTGGTGCCTGATATAAATATCCATTACTTTCTATAATATGTGAATTGGTATGATGCCCCGAACCTATGATATACTTTATCTTTTCATCACGACTATGAACGGTATCTTTTCCCAATAATTTAAATTCTTTTATATATAAATCACTCCCAATAAAATGGGGCATATAATATAAATCTAAAACCTTGTCATATATCACTTCGTGACCTGTAAACTTGCCTGCACTCTTTTGCGGAGTGGCCAACCCAAACGATTGCCCCATACCCGTTTGCATAAAAGTTTCATCCTTATCGGCATGGCAACCTTTGCATGCTTCGCTACCCAAATATTTGGCAGAATCGGAATGATTTCTATATAGGAAATTTCCTTTCGCTGGTTCGCTATGGTCACCACACGACCAAAAAATAATCATAAATGCTACAAGTAAAAATACTGCGAAAGCTATATTTTTTGCCTGAGCCAAAACAGGATGTATTATAGTTAATTAATTGCCAAACTTAGCCTGCCAATCCATCATACCACCCAATAGATTACGCACATTGGTGAATCCATTTTTCATCATATAATCGCGTGCTGCTGCACTACGGCCACCTGCTTTGCAATGCACTATCACTTCTTCATCTTTCCAATCGGCCAGGTCATCAACAACCGATTGTATAGTACCCAAGGGTATAAGCTTGGCACCTATATTAAATTCATCAAATTCATACTGTTCACGCACATCAATAATGTTTAGTTTTTCACCACTATCCATGCGTTGTTTTAATTCTTCTGCTGTAATGTCTGCCATCATTGTAATAATATCTAAATTCTAATAACTAATATCTAAATTCTAATAACTAAAAACTAATATCTAAATTCTAATTTAACAAACCGCTCCAACTCGTTACTCGTTACTCCTTATTCCTTATTCCTTACCCCTCTCTTATTCCTTCACCTCCTCCTTCACTTTCTCCTCCACCTTTACTTCAACTTTGGGTTCAGTATCTGTTTCTTTTTTCAACTCGGGCATTTTATCAGCAAGCAAGTCCAATAATTGTATCAGTTTACTTTGCATTTCTGAGCGGTTTAAAATAAAATCTACAAAGCCATGCTCTAATAAAAATTCAGAACTTTGGAAACCTTTGGGCAAATCTTTCCCTATGGCTTCTTTTATAATACGTGGTCCTGCAAATCCTATCAATGCCTCGGGTTCGGCAATATTAAAATCGCCCAACATGGCAAACGATGCCGTAACACCACCAGTTGTGGGATCGGTTAAATAGGAAATATAAGGAACACCAGCTTGTGAAAGCAAAGCCAATTTTGCAGAAGTTTTTGCCATTTGCATTAGTGAAAATGCAGCCTCCATCATTCTGGCCCCACCCGATTTGCTGATAACCATTACAGGAATTCTATGCTCACGTCCATAGTCGATAGCCCTGGCAATTTTTTCTCCCATTACGGAACCCATAGAGCCGCCGATGAAATTAAAATCCATACATGCCACTACTAGTTTATGCCTGCCAATATCTCCTACAGCAACACGCAAGGCATCGTTTAAGCCCGTTTTGTTTATGGTATCCTTTAATCTACTTTCATAGCTTTTGGTATCGTTGAATTTAAGTGGGTCGGTGGGCAAAATATTGGAAAACAGTTCCGTAAAATTCTCTCCAAACAATACTTCAAAATACTCTGCTGAACCAATCTTTGTATGATAGTTACAATTGGGGCATACCCATTTATTATTGATATGGTCATTCGTGTCCATCACTTTTTTGCAGCGGGAACACTTGTGCCACAAGCCCTCGGGCGTGGATTTTTTATCTTTGGTGGAAGTAGTTATCCCTTCCTTAACGCGTTTAAACCAACTCATCTTTTAACACTGATTTTTTAAATGGTGAGCAAAAATCGGTTTTTTCTCCCAAACTTGTTCGTTTATAATCTAATTGTATAATTTACAAAGGGTTAATTTATCACCCATTCATATCTATTTTTCTTTTTTTTTTAACCAATCTACTTTTTCCTAGCAGGTTTCTTTCGAGAATTTTGCCATTTATTTCATGTCCAAAAATGTCCCATGTTTTTAAAACGTGTCCGTTTTATTCACTTTTTTACCCACGTTTTAAAAACATGGGTAATCGTTACCCACGTTCTTAAGCTCCTTTTTTAAGTAACGCGTACAGTTTTATATTTATGTAAATCAATTCTTTACCTTTTATTTCTTGAGTTAAAATTTTGACATCTTCAAGATTTTTCAAATAACTCCCTGCTGTTTTTCTGTTCAGTTTTAAATTCTCTACCAAGAATTCTATTTTACAGTAAGGGTGAATAAATAGTTGTTCGATTAGGTCTTTAGAATAAATTTTTGGCAACTTTTCCTGAACTAATTTTTGCGTGTCGTTAAATACTTTATTGATTTTATTTATTTGCTTAATAGTTTCAATCGCAGTTTCTTCAACGCCCTTTAAAATAAATAGTATCCAATCTTCCCAGTTATTTTTAGTTCTAACCTCTTGAAGCAAGCGGTAATAATCGCCTTTTTTCTTGATGATAAATGAACTCAGATACAAAACAGGCTCATCTAATAGTCCTTTTAAAATTAAGTAAAGCACATTTATTATTCTTCCTGTTCTACCATTTCCATCATAAAATGGATGAATACTTTCAAATTGATAATGCTGAATGGCTAATTTAATTAACGGTGAAATATCATCAGAATCATCATTGAGATATTCTTCTAGATTCTTCATTAAATTTGTTATAGTATCATAGTTGTCAGGTGGTGTATAAATTACTTCATTGGTTAAATCGTTTACTAATGAAGTTCCGGGAAGCTTTCGAATACCCGCATTGTTTTCCTCTAATTCTTTTTGAATATCAACAATACCATTTGTATTGAGAAAGCCTCTTTTTTTTATCAATCTGGTTCCCATTAACAGGGCTTCTCTGTAACGCAAAACTTCTTTGGTTGCAACATCTGGCTTTACTGATTTTGCGAACAAAGCCTGGTATAGTTTATCTTGAGTTGTAATAACATTTTCAATTTCAGAACTTGCTTGAGCCTCCTTTAATACAACGGCATTTATCAATATATTCGGATTGGGCAATGTTTTAGCAAGCCCCTTTAATTCGGCCAATGCAACGGCTGATTTACTAACTTGCTTTAAAACCTTAATGGTTTCAATTGAAGACAACTTTGGAGGAAGTAAGGGTAAATTATTAAATGCTTTATTTTTTTTAATAGCCATAATTGTATTCCTAAATTATATACTCAATACCGTGTATCCCTCAACAAGTCGGTTAGTGTAGTTCCTATTCTAAGTAAGAAACAACAGGATTATCTTAACAAATCACCCAAACTCTATCATCACTTGATTCTTTTCCACTTTATCTTTTTCAGCTATATATATTTTCTTAATCAGCCCATCAACAGGCGATTTGATTATATTCTCCATCTTCATAGCTTCTAATAATAAAAGGCTATCTCCTTTAGCAATCTGCTGTCCTTCTTGTGCTATAAGTTTCAGCACCATGCCAGGCATTGGGGCTTTTACTTGTCCTTGTTTTTTACCCGCTTTGGTATCCATTCCCATACTCGCCAAAAGCTCATCGTATCTGTCTTGTAGCTTCACAGTAGTTTTTTTTCCATTTACTTTCACTACTATCTCTTTGCTATCTTCATCGGTGCTTACAATCTCCACCTTATAATTACGCCCACGCAAATTATAAAGATAATTATCGCCGTCTTTTGATAATAGTTCCAGTGGCACCAACTGCCCATTCACCCGCAGTCCTTCTGCCTTTTGCTCGATATTAATTTCCTTGCCTTCTATTTTGGCTTTCATGCTGCAAATATAGGAATAGTGATGAATTATGAGTGATGAATTATAAATTTGCTGACGCCTAATTATGCAGACAAGAAACAAAATAGAATAAATATGAAAAGAGCAATAATTTATTGAGTAATTCGTTATTAAAAAATAAAGATGTGTAGTAAAATCTATTTTGTTACTTATGAAATACTCGTTATACAGATAATATGCAACATAAATTAGGTTATCAATTTTTTGTTGTATTAATTTTGTTATTAGGCAAAGTTTGTGCTCAACAAAGGTTAATTCAATTTCAATCAAACATCATATATCTTCATATACCAAGTTGCTTTCAAGTAAAATTTCCCGAAAATGACACGAATCAATATGCGATTATATCAAATGATGGACTAATTAAAAGAGGAGATACTAGCTATTTATTCTCTGCTTCGCATGTGGGCTCGTCTAAAATTTATATAACAAATAATAAAACAAAATCAATTTTAGATTCCATCGAGCTTGTATGCAAACAAATACCGACCTTAACGTCGATATATGGTACCAAAGCAAGTGGCAGCATTAGTAGCGGCGAAATCCCTCTTCAACAAATTATATGGACTGGATTAGGTCCCAAAGATTGGATTGCTGGATGTATTTTCAAATCCGTTGTACAATCATACACCTCTTATATCTTTAAGGCAGACACTTTTTACAAGCATCATAATAAAAACAACAAAATTAGTCACTCGCCCGATGAATATGAGTCAGGAGAAATCATATTGATAGATGAAATCGAATCAAAAGTAAAAAACTGTGATGATAAGTTTATCGCACCTAATTTACTTTTAATAGTGGATGCAAAAAATAGAACCTCAATTAATGATATGAACAAATCTGACAATTTAAAAAACTATGAATATAGTCTAAGTTGCTTTGCTGGAAATTGCCGCCTGAAAAAACAAACCAATGATTCTGGATTTATTATCAAATTATATACCGACGATAGTTTACATAAAGTCATATTTGAAGAAAAGTGTATTAATGGAAAGTCAATGTTTCAATACAATGGAATAAAAAAGTATATGCAACCAGAGCCAATAGATACGCAAGAGGTGAAAGATTTCATCAAATGGGATATAGCCACACAATGGGATTCATTTTATGGCAAAAGAGATAAATATATAAACAATATCTTCCCACTTAGCAACCCAAATTTATTTTCAGAAAAAAATTCTTCAAGCATGGTCTCCTTCAAAAGTCTAAGAAATTTTTTTAGTAAAGAGGAATGCCAATATCTCAAAAACTTAGGGAGAAATAGAAATTGCTCGGCAAGCTTTTTTCCAAAAAATATTCCTCTTATCTCTGACACTATTAATTACAATAATGACAATCTAATTAGTTGGCCCACTGTTATAAACTACTCCATCCCCCTAATTACCAAAGACAAAAAATACGCTATTGTATACAAATCGTATAGCTGCGGGATTCTTTGTGCAGCCCAATGTTGTTTTATCTACAAAAGAATCGGTCGACATAAATGGAAACTATATAAAAGATTTGATTGCTGGGTAAGTTGACCTTTGCTTCTTTTCTAACTTAATATTACACTACAACAAAAAGCCCCTTGCGGGGCTTTCAAATTATGTCAACAATTAGGAGTTTGGTCTTGCTCTTTACATTAATCTACATTGTCGTGCAGAAATGAATTGTTCTGTTTTAGTTCGTGTTTCTTTTCCTCTTTTTCTTCTACCAACGATACACGACTCAAATTATTCTCCGACGAGTGGGGTACTTTTTCAAGATTGATTGCTTTGCGTATATAGGCAGGAACATTATACATTTCATCTACCATCTGTGGGTTGCGAATATCTTGACTTAGTTTACGCATTTCCACCATACGCTGTTTTAATTTTTCAACGCGTTCTTTATCTGCATACATCTCTGGAGTTATATGCTCTTCTGGAGCTGGTGTTTCTATTTTTTCTGCTTCTATAGGTTCTTGGGTATGATCGGCCACAGGCTCATCTGCCGGGGGGAGCGGAGCATTCAAATCAAATAATTCAAACTGATTTTCTTCTTCGTTTAGTTTTGGTTCTTGAGGTTTATTAATTGTATTATTTACCGGTTGATTATTCTCTTCTACCAAATTTCTTTTCACCCATTGTTGTTCGATAGGTTTATTTTCTACGGGCTCAAATCCGGTTGCTATAATAGTTACCGAAATTTTATTTCCCAACGATTCATCTTGGGTAAGTCCTAATATAATATCCGTAGTAATTTCTGCTTCGCGTTGTACATAGTTGGTAATTTCTTCTATCTCCGTCATCAATGCTTCATCGGTACCACTTGTTATATTCAATAATATATTTTTCGCTCCTTTAATTTTATTATTATTCAAAAGCGGACTCGTCATTGCTGCTTCAATAGCATTCAATGCTCTGCACTCGCCTTCTGCACTTGCGGTTCCCATAATGGCTACACCACTATTGGTCATAACGGTACGCACATCTTCAAAATCCACATTTATATATCCTGTAACAGTTATAATTTCTGCAATACCTTTTGCTGCGGTAGTTAATATATCATTGGCATGAGAAAATGCATTACTGAATTTTTGGTTGCCATGCAGTTCCATGATACGATCATTGTTAATCACCAATAAGCAATCAACAGAATCTTTCATGCGTTGCAAACCGCTATCAGCAAAATTTCTTCTGCGATTACCTTCTACTTTAAAAGGTGTGGTAACAATACCCACCGTAAGTATGCCCATATCTTTGGCAGTTTGTGCTATAATAGGTGCGGCACCTGTTCCTGTTCCGCCACCCATACCGGCAGTAATGAATAACATTTTAGTATTCACACCCAATAAATCTACTATACTTCCTATACTTTCTTGTGCGGCTTTTTCCCCTATTTCAGGATTTGAACCAGCACCCAAACCACCCGTCAAACTTTGTCCAATCTGTAATTTCAATTGTATGGGACTTGCCTCAATAGCTTGCATATCGGTATTGCATATCACAAAGTCGACGCCACGTATGCCTTGGTTATACATGTGGTTTACCGCATTGCCGCCACCACCACCAACACCTATTACCTTTATAATATTCTGCTTATCTTTTGGTATGTCGAATTGTATCATAATCTCTTAGTTTAATTTTATTATATATAATAGTTCCACCATTAACAATTAACAATTAATCATTAACAATTATTAATTGCCTTTCTCTCTTTTATAATCCTCCAACTCCTCATCCTTCATCAAATTTCTAAACGATTCTGCAAGTTTACTCACGAGTCCAGGCCCCTTTGGCCTTGCAACTTTTACTTCTTCGGCAACGGGTGCTTCTTCTATTTTTTCAGGAACTATAGTTGGATTGCTTTGCGAGGTAACAGAGTTCAAACCTTTCATCACCAAACCTATGCCTGTAGCATAAGCTGGGCTTTTCACTTCGTCCACCATTCCTTTGGCCAAATGCTCATCGGGATAACCCACACGTACATCTAAACCTGTATGAAACTCAACCAACTGTGGCAAATGTTTCAATTGCGAACCACCACCTGTTAATACAATACCTGCTATCAATTTTTTCTC
Source organism: Flavobacteriaceae bacterium (assembly GCA_025363675.1). Taxonomy (GTDB): domain Bacteria; phylum Bacteroidota; class Bacteroidia; order UKL13-3; family UKL13-3; genus CANJUD01. Next base: position 28,477 of record JANYDJ010000156.1, read on the forward strand.
AAGTCCCGATGCTTTTATTTCATATACCACCGAGCTGATAATTTCTTCCATACGTGCATTAATAATACGCGAAAGATTTTTTACCGAGATTTCTTTGGGTTCTTTTCCTCTCAATCCTGGAACACATACAATTTCGTTTTCCTTATTTTCTTCAGGGATAGCGGAACCGAATTTTATTTTCAAAAGTTCTGCTTGGTTTTTCATTACCATACATCCTTCTTGTATATCATCATTAATTACATTACCACCAAAAGGTATAATAGCAGTATGTCTGATTACATTCTCATGGAATATAGCAACATCGGTAGTTCCACCACCAATATCAACCAATACAACACCAGCTTCAAGTTCTTCGGCAGTAAGCACGGCATCGGCAGAAGCAAGTGGCTCTAATATTAAATTCTCTACATGCAAACCTGCACGGGTAACACATTTATATATATTTTTTGCAGCGGTGATATGTCCAGTAATTACATGAAAATTTCCTTCCAATCGTAAACCTGCCATTCCAACAGGGTCACTAATTCCTGCTTCGCCATCCACTGTATAATCTTGTGGCAACACATGTATAATTTGTTCGCCAGGTGCCAATGCCACTTTATACATATCATCAGCCAAACGGTTCAAATCGCTCTGGGTAATTTCTGTATCTATATTATTTCTTACCAACAAGCTTCTGTTAGGAGTTGATTTTATATGCTGACCAGCAATGCCCACTTGCACTACTTTTATATCAATTCCTGAGCGAGCTTTGGCCTCAGCAATAGCTTGGCTCACCGCGTCTTCGGTTTTGGGGATATTGGTCACCATGCCATGGTTTACACCTGTGGATAAGGCTTGCCCCATACCCAAAATATCAATTTTACCGAATTCATTTTTGCGGCCGACGATAGCACATACCTTAGTTGTACCAATATCTAACCCAACTACTATTTTTTCTTTGTTCATGATATATTATAATAACTTTTTTATCAAAGGTTTAGGCTATTTGCACACCACCTCATTTCGGAACTTCAAATTAATTGATTTATAATGGTTATAGCCTACTGTGTTGAGAACTTTAGAATAAAAAGTATGGAGTTTGTTCAGTTTATCAGACAAATCCCTATCATCTCCGAAAATAATCTCGCTCGGACCAATCTTGGGAACGATGGTTAAATCACCTTCTTCATTTATATATATCGATTCTGTGAGCGATTTGTAGTAAGCATTCGTATCAATAGCTTTCAAATAATTATATACCATTTTGCCAACAGGAGTTACCATAGAATCTTTATAGGAAATACCCTCAAAAAAATATCCATTCACCACAGGTACTCTAGCAGTATAAGTATTACAAAAAGTAAACTTCTTTCCATCCTCATCTATATAATAATCCAATTTATCGGTAAAAACCCTAGCCAATGGCCGTTTCTGTATTATCTGTATATTCAAATTCCCGGGTATATCTTTATATACTTTCACTTTTTTAATAAAGGGACTTTTCAATAATTCATTCTCTAAGATATAGGGGTTCAAATCCTTTACTGGCGTGCCAATGATAGATTGTATTTTTAAATGATTGGTGATTATATTATCTACCGCCTCCTTGTCCACAAAATAATTCCCGCTGGCTTGGTTGTCAATTTCTATATTCACACTGCCACAAGTAATATGCTGCTGCTGACTACCTGTGAAACTTAAAAACACAATTAAGTTTACTACTAGCAAACACCATAAAGTAATATTCGATATTTTATATATTTTCCTATTCAATGCTATGCTTTATTGTAATAATTCTTTAGAGGTATAACAAATGTATCAATATCGCCAGCACCCAATGTCATTAACACTTCTGGCTTATACTTTTTCATTTCTTTCATCAGGTTTTCTTTGGTTACCAATCTTTTGTTTTTATTCTTCATCATATCAAAAACAATTTGAGAAGTAATACCTTTCATAGGCTTCTCTCTAGCTGGATATATATCCATCAATATAACTTCATCTAATAAATCTAAACTCGCTGCAAATCCATCTGCAAAATCTCGTGTGCGACTATATAAATGCGGTTGAAAAATGCCTGTTATTTTTTTGTTTGGATATAACATTTTAGCCGAATTAATTGCAGCTTTCAGTTCTTCGGGATGATGGGCATAATCATCAATATATACAAAATTCTTTTCTTTAATTATATATTCAAAACGTCTTTTTACGCCAGCAAATGTTTTTAAACCTTTCTTAATCTGCTTTTCTGTTAATCCCAAATATCTACATACAGCTATTGCTGCTGTAGCGTTCTCCACATTATGAGAACCGGGCAAACCACATATAATGTTATTCCATTTTACATCAGCATCTCTATAACTAAATATATAATCTCCATCGGTAACTCTTATTTTTTCAGCATTAATTTCTGCATCCACTTTTATACTATATGTGAAATGTGGATTTCTGAACTTGGCAATTTGTGGTATCTCTTTTTTGGCAAATAATACACCATCCTTCTTGGTTTTTTTAGAAAAAGCGATAAATGTTTTCTCCATCTCATCATGATTTCCATATATATCTAAATGGTCCGCATCAGTTGCTGTTATCACAGAAACGTCAGGCTTGAGATGCAAAAATGAACGATCAAATTCGTCTGCTTCCACTACTACAAACGGATATTCTCCGGTATTGGCAATATAGTTTGTTTGATAGTTGGTCGATATCCCTCCCAAAAATGCCAATACATCTACGCCTGCATTTTTGAGTATATGTGCTATCATAGTTGAGGTAGTTGTTTTGCCGTGAGTGCCAGCTACTGCAATAGTATAATAGTTCTTACTAATTAATCCCAGCAATTCAGAACGCTTTATAATATTATATTCATTATCGACCAACCACTTAAAAGCTTTGTGTTCCTTTGGCACCGCAGGGGTTCTAACAATTAATATACTATTTTTACTGATATTTAATTTCTTTTCAAAATATGCAATATATTGTTCTTCAAAATTTTTGAATTGCTTCTTAATTGTTTTTATCTGGTCGTCGAATACTATATCAATTCCTTCTTTTTGCAAGGCTTGGGTTAAGGGTGTTTCCGTTTTATCATAACCTGATACTATTATGTTCGTTCCATTAAAAAAACGTGCAAGGGCACTCATACCAATGCCTCCAATGCCCAAAAAATAGATATATTTAATATTCTTTAAATTCATTTTACCAAACTTAATATTTCTGAAACTATATCTTTTGCGGCATCAGGAGTAGCAAATAGTTTTATATTTTGGGACAAATTGTTCTGTAAAGGTATATCACTCATTAAGGTGATACAACTATCTATCAGAATATTTTTGGCATCTATATCTCTTACCATCATAGCTGCCTCTTTATCCACCAAAGCCATTGCATTTTTTGTTTGATGATCTTCTGACACATTGGGCGAAGGTACCAATATCAAGGGTTTTCCCACCAATGCAATCTCTGAAATAGAACTTGCACCCGCACGCGAAACTATTATATCAGCCATGGCATAAGCAAAATCCATTTGATATAAAAAGTCAAATATTTTGATGGATTCATTTTGCAGATCCTTTACTTCATCATAATAAAATTTCCCCGTTTGCCAAATAACCTGATACCCTGCCTCCGCTAATTTTATCACATCTTTCTGCAAAGTTTGGTTCAAGGTTCTTGCACCCAAACTTCCACCAATAAATAAAACAGTTTTTTTATTTAAATTCAATTCGAAAAATTGAGAAGCATCTTTCTTTTTCTCAGTAATATTTTGCAAATCTTGTCTTACCGGATTACCTGTTTTTATAATCTTATCTGATGGGAAATATTTTTCCATTCCATCATAAGCAACACATATTTTATTGGCACGTTTGCTCAACCATTTATTCGTTAGCCCCGCATACGAATTCTGCTCGTGTATTAAGGTGGGAATACCTTTTAAACCTGCGGCATACAACAACGACCCGCTTGCATATCCTCCTACACCAATTGCTATTTGGGGCTTAAATCTATTTATTATAATATTTGATTTATATACACTTGACAATACTTTAAGAGGAAAAGATAAATTATCAACTGTTAATTTACGTTGCAAACCGCTTATCCATAATCCTTCGATTTCAAATCCAGCTCTCGGAACTTTTTCCATTTCCATTTTACCTTTTGCACCCACAAATAATATATCAATATCAGGAATCTGTTTCTTCAGTTCCTGGGCAATAGAAACCGCTGGATATATATGTCCGCCGGTTCCTCCACCTGATATAATTACTTTTTTTAAGTTCAAAATATTATACTGTTTGGGCTTGTAAATTGTCTAAATTATCACTGGCTTTTTCTGGTATTGGCGATTCAATTTCTTCTTCTTTATTCCCTTCTTCCACTTTTCTGCTCACACTTAATATAATTCCAAAAGCTATAGAATTAAAAAGTATACTTGTTCCGCCCATGCTCACCAAAGGCAATGGCAAACCTGTAACTGGAAATACATTTACTGCTACCCCCATATTAATAAACGCTTGAATTACCAAACTAAATGCCAACCCAACGGCCAACAATGCCCCATAAGCTCGAGGACTTTTTATTACAATTCGAATACATCGAAAAAGAAACAATAAGTATAATAATACAATGGCCAAACCTCCTATGATTCCGTACTCTTCTATGATAATAGCAAAAATAAAATCGGAGTATGGATGTGGTAAAAAATTTCTTTGTGTGCTATTGCCAGGCCCTTTACCAGTAATACCTCCTGTTGCTATAGCAATTTTTGCTTGTTGGTTTTGATAACTTCCACCATTATCGTCATTGGCATAAGTTTCAATTCTATTTTTCCAAGTTTCAAAACGTCCTTTTGCTGGTGTAAACATAGCTACAGCTGCTAATAAAAGCAATGCTACTACACCACACCCTACTATCATAAATATATATTTTAAAGGCATGCGGCCGATAAACATAATTAATAAGGAAGTGGCGAAAAGAACAGCAGCAGTACTGAGATTGGCAGGTGCTATCAACGAACATATAACAACAACCCATGACAGTATTGGCATAAAAGATTTTTTCATTTCTTCAGCCTTATCCTGCGATCTCGATAATTGTCGAGCTATAAACATAATGAGGGCAAGTTTTGCCAAATCACTTGTTTGAAAAGTTTGATTAATCAGTGGTAAATTTATCCAACGTTTGGCATCATTCAAATCAACCCCCCAAATTAATGTATATATTAACAAGGGAACAGATACTACAACCAAAATTAATGAGATTCGTGAATAATGCCTATAATCAATGAGGTGACACAGATACATAAAAAACAATCCAAATATAAGAATAGCCAAATGCTTAAACATCTTGGCTTCTGTATTACCATCATATTGGGTAAAGGCTATGCTGCCCGTACTGCTATATACAGCCAGAACGCCAAACAGAGACAGTATGATGATTACAAACCATAATACCAAGTCTCCTTTCGCTTTATTTAGTATGTTATCCACGAGATATTAACAATTTTCAAAGTTTATGATAAATTTTGAAATATATAACTACAAGTTTCTAACGGCCTTCTTAAATTGGCGACCCCTATCTTGATAGTCTTCAAACAAATCGAAACTTGCACAAGCTGGGCTAAGCAATACTGTATCTTCTTTGCTGGCAAGTTTGTATGCAATGTGCACAGCTTCTTGCATAGAAGTAGCATTCACTATCATATCTACTTCCTGTCCAAAAGATTCATGTATTTTCCTATTGTCCAAACCAAGGCATACAATAATTTTTACTTTATCTTTTACCAATTGTTTCAATTGTGTATAATCATTTCCCTTATCTACACCGCCTGCAATCCACACTACGGGTGTTTGCATACTTTCTAATGCATACCATACTGCATTAACAGTGGTAGCTTTTGAGTCGTTAACAAACTCGATACCGCCCACCTTGCCACAGTCTTCTAAGCGGTGTTCGATGTTTACAATTTGAGTAAGGCTGTCTCTAATTAATCCTTTGCGGATTTCAAGCACATCGCCCACTACAGCCGCAGCCATAGAATTGTAGGCGTTGTGACGGCCTCTTAATGATAGTTCTGATAGATTCATAATAAATATTTGGTTGTTTAAAGGGTTGATTTTTACTGTGAGTTCTCCGTCATTATTATAAGCTCCTGGTTCACATTTTTCGAAGAATGAGAAAGGTAACTTTTTTGCTTTTGTCGGATATTTTAATATATTGTCAACTGTGAGTTTATTATCTGCACAGTATATAAAATAATCTTCTTCGGTTTGATTTTGTAATACTCTAAATTTACTTGCTATATAATTATCCAATTCGTAATTATATCGGTCTAAATGATCGGGAGAAATATTGGTAAGAATGGCTATATTGGCTCTAAAATCATACATTCCATCCAACTGGAAACTACTAATTTCTAATACATAATAATCATATTTCTCAAGAGCTACCTGCCTAGCGAAACTCTTCCCAATGTTACCTCCCAAGCCCACCTTCAGTTCTGCACGGGTTAGTATATCATATATAATAGTGGTGGTGGTAGTTTTGCCATCGGTTCCTGTAATACAAATAGTATAGGCATCGGTATATTTTCCTGCAAATTCTATTTCTGATATAATAGGAATATTTAGAGCCCTTAACTTTTTAATGATTTCTGCTTTTTCTGGAATGCCGGGACTTTTTATAATAAGGTCAGCATTTAATATTAATTCTTCTGTATGTTTATTTTGCTCAAATGATACATGATATTGATTAAGTTCGTCAATATATTTTTCTTTTATTGCTCCTGCATCACTTACAAAAACATCATAGTTTTTCTGTACACCCAAAATGGCTGCACCCGTTCCGCTTTCGCCTGCTCCCAATATCACTAGTCGTTTTTTCAATTTATATATTATCTTACTTTTAAGGTGAGTATTGTAATAAGTGCCATCATAATTCCAACTACCCAAAAGCGGGCAACTATTTTACTTTCGTGGTAACCTTTCTTCTGAAAATGATGATGCAAGGGCGACATCAGGAATATCCGCTTACCTTCTCCAAATCTCTTTTTGGTATATTTGAAATAGGCCACCTGTATCATCACTGATAAATTTTCTGCCAAGAACACACCACATAAAATCGGAATCAATAATTCTTTTTTAATAATGATAGCAAAAGCTGCTATAATACCACCCAATGCCAAACTGCCCGTATCGCCCATAAATACTTGTGCGGGATAAGTATTATACCATAAAAATCCAACACACGCTCCTACAAAAGCACCCGCAAAAATGGTAAGCTCACTAAGGTGTGATATATACATTATATTCAAATATTTTGAGAATACTATATTACCCGTTAAATATGCTATGAGTGCCAGCGTAATGCCCATAATGCCTGACGTGCCTGCCGCCAGTCCATCAATTCCATCTGTTATATTTGCTCCATTTGATACTGCTGTTATAATAAATATAACTACCAACACAAATATTAAACCTGCCCAATTACTTCCAAAAATATCTGCATAATCAAGTTCATGATTTTTTAAGAATGGAATTGTTGTAACTGTAGATTTATATTCTTTTGCATATAATATTTTACCATCAATAGTCTCCTCCGTTATCTTATACCCTTCGCCCACATGCTCTGTTAATTCAGATTCTGGGATAAAATCTTTTACAACAACGGACGGGTGGAGATACAGGGTAAGACCCACCACCAAACCGCATACAACTTGACCGATAATTTTAAATTTTCCAGCTAATCCTTTTTTATCTTTTTTAAATACTTTTATATAATCATCTATAAACCCAATTAAGCCCAACCATACCGTTACAAACAGCATGAGTATGATATATACATTCCATATTCTGGCAAAAAGCAAAGTGGGGATAACGATGGCTGCAATGATAATAAGTCCGCCCATGGTTGGTGTTCCTTGCTTGGCTTCTTCGCCCTGCAAACCAAGCTTACGCACCGTTTCAGACACTTGCAATTTGTGAAGCATCTTAATAAGTCTGCCTCCAAATACCAAGGAGATAAGCAACGACACTATAATAGCGGCCCCGGTTCTTACCGAGATAAACTGATACAATCCCGAACCTGGGAAATGATAGTTTTTATTGAGATATTCAAATAAATAATATAGCATATTACTTTTCTAATTTTTCGATTAATTCTATAATAATTTTTTTATCATCAAAATCATATTTTACTCCCGATATCTCTTGATAGGTTTCGTGTCCTTTGCCTGCCAATAGTATTATATCCATAGGATTGGCCATGCTCACCGCAGTTTTTATAGCCTCTCTCCTATCCGTAATTCTGAGTGTTTTTTTATAGTGTAATCCTGGAACACCTTCTTGCATTTGATTAATTATTTCTTCGGCATTTTCATCTCTCGGATTATCAGAAGTAAAGATTACTTTATCGCTCATCTCGGCTGCAACCTTTGCCATTATGGGTCTTTTGCCTGCATCTCTATTTCCGCCACAACCTATAATAGTATATAATGTTTCGTTTCTGCTTCTAATTTCATTTATTGTTTCCAATACATTTTTTAACGCATCGGGTGTATGGGCATAATCTACAATGGCCATTAGTTTATTGGGCGACATAATATAATCAAAACGACCCGTTACACTTCCCAAATTACTTAAAGCGGTTATTATTTCTTCTTTGCTTTTACCTAATAAAAAAGCTACCGAATATACCGTTAGTATATTATAAGCATTAAACCTACCAACTAACCTGTACCAAGCCTCTTCACCATCTATATTCAATAGCAATCCATTAAAATCGCTTTCAATTATTTTTGCTTTAAAATCTGCTGGAGCATTTAATGCAAACGAATACTTTGCTGCTTTGGTATTCTGAACCATAATTGCACCATTTCTATCATCCTTATTATATAAAGCAAAAGCATCTATATCTAAATTGTCAAACAATTTTTTCTTGGCTTTTATATAATTATCAAATGTAATATGATAGTCTAAATGGTCTTGGGTAATATTGGTAAATGCTGCCCCTGCTATAGTAAGTCCGGCAATTCTATTTTGTTCAATAGCATGGCTACTGGCTTCCATAAACACATATTCGCAACCGGCATTAACCATATCAGCCAATAATTTATTTAATGAAATAGCATCGGGCGTGGTATGGGTAGCGGGAATTATTTGTTCGTTAATTTGGTTTTGTACGGTAGAAAGCAATCCTGATGAATGCCCAAATTCTCTAAATAAATTAAATAATAAAGTAGCACAAGTTGTTTTACCATTGGTGCCTGTAATAGCTACCAATTTCAATTTTTCTGATGGATTGTTATAAAAGTTAGAGGCGATTTTTCCTAAAGTTTCCGAAGTATTCTCCACCTGAATATATATAATACTATTATTTACAGATTCGGGCAACTTCTCTACTACTATAATAGTACATCCCTGCTCAATTACTTGGGGAATAAAACTATGGCCATCGGTCTGTGTTCCTTTCACAGCAATAAACATAGTGCCAAACGCAGCTTTTCTACTATCGGAAACTATGGCAGAAACTGGCATGGTTGTATCACCCAACGTTTGGATAACTTTTATATTCGATATAAGCTCACTAATGTTTTTCACAACTATATAAGTTCTATTACAACCGTACCTCCTTTATATATTTTTTTTCCCTTTTCTATACTCTGAAATTTCACTTTTCCCTTTCCTACATATTGCACTTTCAATCCCTTGTTCTCCAGTAAATACAATGCGTCACGCATTCCCATTCCTATTACATCGGGCATCTGGTTGTTGGCCACGGTGCTTGCTTCCGATATTTTTATATGTGATGAATTTGTACTTGCGTTTGACCATTCCTGAGTACTATATACTTTTGCTTTATTATTGGTTATACTATAATAATCGCTAGTGTAACCTGCGGTCTTTGCTATATAAGTAGATTTTACGCTGTCTTGCAAATGCGTGGGTTCCCTATTTACGGAAGCAGCATATACTTTATCTGCAATTTCTTTAAACACCGGGCCAGCTACTAAAGCACCATAATAGATTCCATTGGTAGGTTTAAAAATCATAACCATACAGGTATATTGAGGCTTATCTGCTGGAAAAAATCCACAAAAACTAGATTTATATTTTTCTACGTATTCGCGATTTTCAACTATTTTAGCGGTACCAGTTTTGCCTCCTATTGGATATATTTTTGAACGAATATTGGTAGCAGTACCATGCTCTACAACTCCTGTAAGCATAGGCATTACGCGTTGCAAAGTTTTATCAGAAACAATTTTTTCAGCTAATACTTCGGTATTATATTCTTTAATTAATTTTCCTGTTTGCTCTATTCTTTTTACAAACATGGGCTTTACCATTCTTCCTTTATTTGCAACTGCATTATATAAAGTCAAAATCTGCATGGGAGTAGTCTCGATAGAATAACCTATCGACATCCAAGGCAAGGTAGTAGAGCTCCATTTTTTGCTCTGTGGATTGGGAACCGCAGAAACAATTTCATCGGGAAAGCCTAATTTTAAGCTCTGTCCAAATTTGAAATCGTTCACCAAATGATTTATAAATTTGGTTGGATTATTATGATAATGATTCCATACAAACTTACTGATACCTACATTCGACGAAAGTTCAAATGCTCTTTGCAAGGTAAGCATTCCTTTGCCGCCATGTTCACTATCATACATTGTTTTATCAGCAAACTTAGTACTACCATTTTCTGATGAAACAGTTTCATAATCATTCACATACCCATCTTCTAATAAGGCCAATACCGAAGCCAATTTAAATGTACTGCCAGGTTCGGTAGTTTCACTTAATGCATAATTATTCGCTTCTATTACTTCGTCGTTATCATTCCTTTTCAAATTAGATATTGCTTTTATAGCACCGGTAGCAGTTTCCATTAATATCACACATCCATAACTTGCTTTTTCTTTAATTAATGCATTTTTTAAAGAGTTCTCAGCAATATCTTGGATACTCATATCGATGGTAGTATGTATATCATACCCATTTAAAGGTTCTATATCATTGTCATCATTTATAGGTATCCAATTGCCACCTACTATTTTTTGCATTAAACTTTTCCCGTCTCTACCTTTCAACTGCTCATTATATGCGGCTTCTAACCCTATTCCTCTTTCATTATTTTTAGGCAACTGCCCGATAGTACGTTTAGCCAATCTATCAAATGGATAATCACGAATATTTTCTGTAAGAATAATAACGCCTCCTTTATTACGACCAAGTCTGAATATTGGAAATTTCTTTACAATTTTTAATTGATTGTAGCTTATTTTTTTTAACAATGGAACATATCTATCTAAATCTTTTCGTGCAGTATTTAATATCACTAAATAATCCTTCTTACTTTTTTCAAGATTTATAGTAGACAACATTAAAGCTAAAGAATCTATATTCTTTTTCCAAATATCTTCGCTAAGTCCGTTTGCACGCGTATCCATCACCACATTATATACAGGAACAGAGGTTGCCATCAAACTACCATCGGCTGAATATATATTTCCTCGTATTGCAGAAATATTATGCAACTCAGTAGTTTGCTCTGTTTGCAATGCAACCCATTTACTTCCCTCAACAAACTGAATTTTATAAGCATAATATATTATAATGGCTGCAAACGATGCCATAAACACAAAGCTTAAATAAACTCGAAGTAATATGGTTTTCTTATTAGTCAATATAATGGTTAATTGTTGATGGTTAATTGTTAATGGTTGATGGTTGATGGTTGATGGTTAATTGTTGATGGTTAATTGTTAATGGTTAATGGTTGATGGTTAATGGTTGATGGTTAATTGTTGATGGTTAATTGTTGATGGTTAATGGTTGATGGTTAATTGTTGATGGTTAATGGTTAATTGTTAATGTATTATTTATTTTTATTCTTTATTACTTATATATATTGTTGCTATTTATCATCAACAATTAACAATCAATCATTATTTGCTGTCATTTATCATTAATAATTAACAATCAGTCATTATTTCATTATTTTCACTGGTGGTTCAGTTAGTGGTCTTAAATCTGTATCCTTTAACCTCTCTAGCACCTCCGACTGTTTGCTTTTACTCATTAATTCTTTTGCAATGCTTATATATTCACTTCTTAACTCTTCCTTTTCTTTGGTTAATCTTGAGATTTTCACAACCGTTTTATTGGCATTATGCTGATTGGCTATATATATCATACCTAATAAAAACATATATCCTATAAAGGGCATCCACTTTTTTATATTTTCTGGTGTGATAAAAAAACTAAACTCCGAAACTTTTACCAAGGGGCTTTTGGTACTTTTTTCTTTATCTGTATTAGGCTGTTCCATTATTTTTATATACTATAGTTTTACAGCCACTCTTAATTTTGCACTTCGTGATCGTGGGTTTCTTTCCACCTCTTCATCTGACGGGGGAATGGCTTTAGACAAGGCTTTCAGTGGGTTATTGGTATTGCCATATACATCTTTTTCTATATACCCTTCCACATTTCCGCTGGCTATAAAATTCTTCACCAACCTATCTTCCAAACTATGATAACTCATCACCACCAACCGACCGTTCTTTGCCAAACATTCTGTGGTATCACTTAAAAATTTTCCAAGCACATCTAGTTCTTTATTCACCTCCATTCTCACCGCTTGAAAAACTTGGCTCAAAAAAGTATACTTATCTTTAAAGGGAGTGATACGTTCTATTGCTTTTAAAAAATCATTGATAGTTTCTATACTTTTATGTGCTCTTGCATCTATAATAGTATTTGCCACTTTTCTACTATTCTTTAATTCGCCATACGATTTGAATATATATATAAGTTGTTCCTCGGTATAATTATTAATTACCGCTCTCGCATCTGGTTTCGATTGTTGGTCCATTCGCATGTCCAACGGGGCATCGCTGCGATAACTAAAGCCACGTGAACCTTCATCAAACTGATGACTGGACACACCCAGATCGGCAAGTATGCCATCGGCAGCTTTGATATGATGGAACTTTAAAAAGTTTTTGAGAAACCTAAAATTATGATTCACCCAAATAAATCGGGCATCATCAGGTAGGTTGGTTTTCACATCATCGTCTTGATCAAAGCCGATGAGCTTGCCTTTCGGCCCAAGTTTTTCGAGTATTGCTCGGGAATGTCCGCCCCCTCCAAAAGTTACATCCACATATACACCATTGGGTTTGATGTTTAACGCCTCTATGCACTCTTGTAGCATTACGGGCGTATGGTATGTGGAAGCGATACTCAATTTTCTAGGTCTTTTTTACCTTTTTTGGGCATCACTTCTTCGGCAAGGGAGCTGAAGTCGTCGGAACTCATGTTGAGCTCTTCGTTATAAACTTTCTCACTCCAGATTTCAATACGGTTACTGTATGCAAACAGAACCACATCATTATGTATTTCAGCATATTCTAATAATTTTTTAGGGATTAATATTCTATCGTTACCGTCAACAGGAACTTCTGTTGCACCATTGTTAAACATCCTGAAAAACTGTCGGTCTTTACGATTAAATAAATTCAAGTCGCTTAGTTTATCAGTCTCTGCCTCCCAAGCATTTTTGGTGAACAATACCAAACACTTATCGAAGCCGCGGTTAATCACCAAAGTATCCTGTGCATCGGGTGGTAGCTGCTTTTTGAGGCGTACAGGAATTATCAGCCTGCCTTTGCCGTCCAGCTTACATTCAAATTCTCCGATGAACTTAGTCATTTCCAGTGTTTTAAATTAACGCAACAAATGTAAAACATTTTACTCCACAAAAAACCACAAAAATGCATATTGTGGATAAAAATTCAGACAGCAAATACAAATACAATAATTATTAAACTGTATTTCAATACATTATTGTGGTGGAGAAAAGTGGAGATATTTTCGTAATAAGCTCCAATTCATATAATCACCATTTTTTTTACTATGTTATTTGCCCAAATGGCTTTTGTGGTGTTGGTTTGAACAAAATTTAAAACATGAAAAAACAGATTATTTATTTAATGACTTTGGCAACCATCACACTTGCCACAAGCTGTAAAGACAGCACTTCCAGCGAACTATCAGCACAAATGGAGTTACACAAAAAAGTTTACAAAGCCTCAACCGACATCGGAGATTTAGCTACCGCAATCAATTCTTTGCGATATATAATTGCCATGGACTCCACCAATCCAAATTTATTGGACACGCTTGCCAATTTATATTATACTGTTGGCCAAGTTCACCAAGCTATAAAAGTATGCGATCAGTTTGCAGCCAAATATCCGCTTACTGAAAAAATAATGGAAACAAAGCAATTGAGTTTTGAAAAACTAGGAATGCTCGATTCAGCTTATGCAATGGCTGATAAACTTTTCTTAAAAACAGAAAAACTAAAATATGTATATCGCCAAGGTTATTATAAAGTGCAGATGAGCGATATAAAAGGACTGGATTATTTACAAAAAGTAATTGATGCCAAAGGCCCTGTAAAAGACAGCACCGAAATGCGTTTTGGTCGTGATGCGGTGGCTCAAATGGTTCCCATAAAAGCAGCAGCTTATTTTATTAAAGGCTCTACTTTAGGTCAACTTCGCAAACATGCTGAAGCCAAAGAAAATTTCCAATTGGCCTTAAAAGAATTCCCTGATTTTTATTATGCCGCTCAGTTATTACAAAACTACGATCAGTATGTGAAAGAATTAGAATCGCAAATGAGACGATGAAAAGATTTGCCCCTCAAATATTAATTGTCAATATAATTCTTGTTTCTGTATTAGCAGTACTGGGATTTTTGAACTATTGTAATATAGAAGTAGATTCTATGGTATATATGATATTGAGATGGGCATTGGTAGCTACTATTATATTATATGCATTAAGCAGCAAAAAACTAACTGCATGGATTGTTGCAGCCATGGTTGCTGGAATTGTATGCGGTTACGATTTTCAGCAAAATGAATTTGTAATTGGCCTGGAAAAATTGAGCAAAATATTTGTCCGCTTAATCAAAACTATTATAGCCCCGCTTATATTTTCTACCTTGGTAGTTGGCATTGCCGGTCATTCCAATTTAAAACAAGTGGGAAGGATGGGACTAAAAGCTATTATATATTTTGAAATTGTAACAACACTAGCATTGTTTATCGGATTGGGTGCTATAAACTTTACAGAAGCGGGTGTAGGCGTGCATGTGCAAGCAAATGAAAAAGTAATAAAAAAAGCAACAGATATAATTAGCAACAAAAAAGAAGCCGATCATTTACTCGAAGTTTTTCCTGAAAATATAGCCTTGGCGGTTGCTGAAAATAGAATATTGCAAGTAGTAATTTTTAGTTTGCTATTTGCTATGGGATTGGCTTTGGTGAAAAACAATTCCAAACAAATTATGCTAAACGGATGCCAAGCTTTGGCCGATGTAATGTTTAAAGTTACTGATATAGTAATGTGGATTGCACCGCTTGCTGTATTTGGTGCTCTAGCTTCAACAGTTTCTAAAAACGGCGTGGGTGTTTTAATGGATTTGGCAAAACTCGTCGGCACTTTATATGGTGCTTTAGTTGTGTTTGTAATACTGGTATTCATCCCCATTCTCCTATTAATAAAAGCCGATCTTAAAAAGTTTTGGATAGCTTTACGCGAACCAGTCTCATTAGCTTTTGCAACAGCAAGTAGTGAAGCAGCATTACCCAAAGCTATGGAAAATATGCATACTTATGGGGTACCACAACATATAGTTTCCTTTGTGTTACCTACCGGTTATAGTTTTAATTTAGATGGCACTACATTATATCTTTCCATGGCATCGGTATTTGTGGCACAAATGTGCGGCGTCGATTTGAGCATTGGCCAACAGGTAACGATGTGTCTTACGCTAATGCTTACCAGCAAAGGAGTTGCGGGCGTTCGCGGAGCTTCATTTTTAGTACTACTTGGCACGGTTACTGCAATGGGTTTAGACCAAGAAAAAGCCTTTCTTATACTGGCAGTCGATGCTTTTATGGACATGGCTCGTACCGCTGTTAACGTAACCGGAAACTGTATTGCAACAATTGTCGTAGCTAAATGGGAAAAAGAAATCTAAACATGAAACGCTATATTATTTTCTACATTGCCCTTGCTTTTTTTAGCAGCAAGGCCCTTTCGCAAAGCAGCTACCTATTGCAGAGTAAGGCAACCCTGCCCAAAGAATTTAATACGAGCATAGAAGATAGATTGGCAAAGGCCAAGGAGCATTTAAAAACCCTAAATATTAAATACAACGACGAGCTTTTAAAAGAAGAGATTATTTTGTTTCAGGGATACCTTAGAAGTGGCCAAGTACTGTTTAATGACACTATTAGTTATCATATAGATAAAATTGCACACAAGTTTTTTGAGTTGGATAAAACTATAGCCAACAATGTAAAAATATATGTTTGCAAAAACGATTATGCCGTTAATTTTTCATCGCCCGATGGAATGATTTTTATTACTACAGGTTTTATTGCACAAACTACCGATGAATCGCAGATAGCATTTGCCATAGCTCGAGAGATTGCTAAATATAGAAGCGGATATATACAAAGTCTGGATATAACTTTGTTAAATAAAGGAGGCGATGTAAAATCCTTTAATACCTATTTTCATGAGTTTACTGACCAGATTTTGGTGGAAACTGCCAATACTTTTGAATATGATAAAGATGCTTTGGAATTAACCAAAGAAGCAGGCTTCGATAGAGGAGAAGCCCTCCTGTATTTCGATATATTACTGAATGCGGAGTTCCCTTTTGAATATAATAAATTTGATAAAACTTTTTTTGAAAGTGCCAACTTTACGATACCTGCTGAATTTGACAAGGACACCATTATGGCAGTTACTCATAGTGAGGAAGTGACCCAATCAGAATCACCAATATATGATGATTATGAAAAACGCAAAGATTTATTGGGTCGATTTAAACCCAACAGTACCCACAAGCATACTATTGAAGTTGCTACCTATAATTATATAATTAAACTGGCAAAACTAGAAACCTGCAAACAACAATTGCTTCGCAAGCAATATAATGATGCTCTATATAACTCGTATTGCCTTATTAAACAAGATACGGGAAATATACAAGCCAAAGAAATTTTTGTTCAGGCATTGTTTGGTTTTTCAATTAATAAGGATGTAGATGTAGAAAATTATCTGAAGGGACTTTGGGCTGAAAAAAAATTGAGTAAACTTGCAGAATATGAATTTAAGAAAGCTGGAATAACACCCGTAGATACCTGCATAAAACTATTATATAAAATTAAAGCAAACAATCCGAACAATATTACAGCATTGGCTCTACGCAAGTGTTGGGAATGGGCTGCACAAAATCCAAAATCAGCTTATCTGCACAGCTTTCGCGACTATTTGATGGCTTATTTATATAACAATACAGTGATGAAAAAAGAATATTTTGTTTTTTCTAAAAATGAAGTAAGACCCGATGAACCTATAAAAGTGGAAGAACCTACCGTTAATAAATATGCCCGCCTCAAAAAACCAAAAGTAGTAGAAAATGTATACAAAAATATTCCAGATGCATACACCCAAACTGCAATGATGGATATTACTTCCGCTTTTATTTTTGAAAGAGAATATAAAAATGCGGTTAACAACTTCGAATTTCTATTTAGAGAGGAAGAGCCCAAAAACAACAAAAAATTTAAAATCGACAGTAAAATTCTTCAATCTTCTCTTGATTTCGACTATCTCAATTTGCTAAAAAATGACCAAGACCCTGTAAGGGAGGTGATACCTGACAAAGAGAAATTGAAAGTAGAAAATCTGTTTAATAACTACGACAAACTATTGGGTGGAAAAGTATTAAATATGAGTGTGGAAGAAATAAAACTAAACAATGCCCAAATGTGGAACGATGAAGTAATGATTAATGATTATATATATGAAATAGGGAACAATTTATTGGGGTATCGCACCAATTATTCTGCTATCCAATTTCAAGCCTATCAGCTATCTTTATCAAAGAAAACCCCTTACTTATTTACAGGCAAATTTACCAAAAAAATATATCATAAAGAATCTGCTTCCGATGGAGATGAATGCAATAGTTGTAGTATTACCAATTGCCTGGTGCTTGTAGATTTATTTAATGTAGCTGTTCCCAGCAAAAAATTTCTGTTTGAATATTATATAATTGATTTCAAAACAGGATATAAGGTTTATCAAAACTCCAACGACGATTTTATTCCTTTTAAAAACGACATGCTAAAAGCACATATATATGATATCTTATATCAACTAACCTATTAGCCCCATGAGGAAATATATAAATATAATAATACTGCTGCTCATTTGCTTAAATTCAAATGCTCAGATTCCGGGCTATTTGGGCAAAAGGGACATTATTGGTGTGGGTGCACAATGGTTCCCCTCCTACAAAAATTATGGATACACCACCTCCTCCTACGACCCAAAATGGAATAGCTCATTTAGTTTAAAAAATTACAGGTACAAATCGGCCTTCAATATATTCTACGAGCGGGTAATTGATCGGTATATCAGCATGAATTTTAACTATAATTATCAGCGTGGCGGTTATCGAAGTGAAGAAGAATCTATTGATTCTTTCGATATTAATGGAAATCCATATTCGCATTATTCTTACCAAGATTACAATGTGGTTTCACACCGATATGAAGTATTGTTCAAGTTCTTGTTCCGAAACAGTGGTGGCCTTGCACCCCTTGGCCCTTATATAGGTGTGGGTTTAAATTATAACCGGATTAATGGTTGGGCAGTGGGGAAAGAGCAAAGTATGATGAAAAAATCTTTATTGGCGATGTCAGTATCTTGGGGCAAAACAAGAGTGCTGGGCGATAATATTATGATAGACTATGGTATTAGGTGTACCCCTTTTTATTTTAATGGGGAAGTTAATATTCTAAACCAACCAGTAAAAGAATTAAAACCGGCTTCCTATATGTTTGCCCGTAACTTGCTTTTTGGATATTTTAATATAGGAATATTATTATAACTTTTAAATAGTTCCGGTATATTGATTGGTATTAATGCACCAACGAAATACCCACTGAAGTTACATACACATTTGAACCTTGGTTTTTATTCATCATTGGCATTAATGAGGTTTCTGCCCACAGGCGAATAAATTTATAAGCAACGCGAATAGTAGCTTTTACATTAAATGTTGACTGGTTTAAGTTACTCCAACGGTTTATATAATAGTTTATCCCATCCTTATTATATTCTACATTTTGTTTTGATGCAAAACGCCAGGAGCCAATAACTCCCACAGCAAGTTGAAAAGCATTTTCAGGGTTCCCTTTTTTAGAACCTACTGCAAACCTTACCATTACAGGCACATTGAGAGAATGATTAATAATCCGATTTTTGGTGTACTGGAGCGTAGTATCGTACTGGGGCACTAACATATTATTCGCTTTGTCGATATTTAGCAGTACGGACTCGTCGCTTAGGCGGATAGCAGAATGTTCGTAGCCCAAACCAGAAACAATACTTATCCGTTTTTTATCATTGGATATCATATTTTCAAATAAATTTATTTTCCAGTTAAACGATTTCCCAATATCGTTATTCAAATATTTGGTATCGTTTTTCAGCGTCATTTGCCCCATGCCCGAACCTACAAAATTAAATCCCAGATCGAATCCATCCCACATACTTCGGTATACATGTTTATCTCTGTCCATACTAAATATATATTTGTTTAAAGTATCGAGCAATACATTACTCTTACCTTCAATCACAATAGTTGTATCATATATAAGTTTGCCATCTTTAGATATAACCACCCGTTTTTTATATACTTCTTTTTTCGTATTTACAGTATCCGTTTGGGCAACAGATTGCTTGTAAATAAAAATGCCTATTAACACTATTATTATATTAAAGTATCTCATTTTTTAAATTGTATTATTATACTGTTTATTATTTGCTTTAAAATTCTCCGAACAAAACTGTGTTGCCAATTTTTACGGGTCTCATATTTATATTTTGAGGTATATTTTTACTTACATTTACCCTAAATCTGGTATTCTTATTTACCCAACCACTTGCTCTTTTTGCCACTTGATCCCAATTTACCCTTGTATTAGTAAGCCCGTTCACTTGCACAATTCTTTGGTCTTGCTCGGTGGGCATTTGTTGCAGTTCTTGCTCAATTAATTTTTGTTTTATTTTATTTTCTAGGGCCATATCCTCTTCACTGTTTGCTACATTTTGCAGCCTTACCACATTAAACTCAAAAGGCTTGTTTGTATCCACTGCAGTTTGTATGGGGCCTATAATATTATCCCCTCTGTCAGCTAATGAAACACTCATATTTGCATGATGTATTGTATGTTTCCTTGCAGGTGTGGCACTGGCAAATGTTGCATATACGCGATTTGTGTGAGGTATTTCCTTATCATCATTTTTAACTGGGTTTTCAAATTCTATTTTTGCTGTAGGTTCTGCAATATTGGTATCCGCATTTCCCCAATTATTATAGGCAAAATATACAACCAAACATGCTGCAGCCGCTGCTGACATGTAAGGCACCAATCGGGTATACAACGGCTTGATTGCTTTTATATAGAGTTTGTTTTTATTTTTAAATACTACTTTTTTATCGGGTATTTGATAGGTGTGTTTATATAATTCTAAATCGGTTTGATAAGCTGGATTAAGGGACAAAAAAGCGAAAAAATCTTTTTCTTGCGATAAGGAAAGTTGTTTCTCGCAATATAATACCATCAACTCATCGATATTCTCTTTGTTAATTCCTTCGGTTATAATAGTAGCAATTTTTCTTAATACTTGCTTCTCCACTTTATTTACAAGTATATGTTCGTCGGCATGCAATTTGGCCAATTTATATAAATTCCTATCACGTTTGAACAAGGGATTTTGTTTGATAAAATCGGCAAGTTCAATTTTCTCTATTTGCGATAGTTCACCTTCGGCTTCTTTAGTTAAGTATAGCTCTACATTGTTGCGTGTAACGCGGCCTATATTGTCGGAGCATATTTTTTTGAGTTGGTGCTTAAAATCATTCCCAATACCTTGCTCTGGAAAATCAATTCTTTTGCTTTTTCCAAAACTGTCAAACTCTTCTTTTTGTGCGGGATTAATATCTAAAAAAGCAAACAACGCATTTTGCTCACTCGGGCTCAATATCCCATCATAATAGTCAACAATGTATATAATATAATTTTCTAAAGTTATGGTCATACGGTTATTTTTATATTATAATAGTTCTTCAAATTTTCCCAACTTTTCTTTCAACACTTGTCTTCCCCTAAATATATATACTTTTACCTGCGATAAGCTAAGGTTGGTTATGTCACTTATTTGTTCGTAGCTATAACCTTCGTAGTCTCTCAGCAATATTACCGAACGCAGCACTTCGCTTAGTTCAGCCACTGCCTGGTCAATAATTTCTTTCACACCTGTATAGTGGCTAGGTGTATGGGTATGCTCATACTCGTTCACCTCGTCCCAGTTTGCTTTCTTTTTGTCACGTCTTATCAAGTCTATCATAGTATGATATGCTGTTGTATATAAATACGATTTGCATTTATCGAACTCGATGATGTCGTTTTTCAACCACATTTTTTCAAACGAGTCCTGAACGATGTCTTTCGCTTTGTCCTCATCCCTGATATTTTTGAGGATAAAACGATAGACTCCGTCAGAATACAAATCGACACATTTGTTAAATTCTGTCGCGGTCATGTAGAGTTGGTGATTTTGACTTGTGGTACGTCATTATAATTTCTTTGTTACAAAAATAAAGATTTTTTTATGGCTTCGTCTATTTTTGCCCCATGCAGCTGGAAGAAAACAAATCATTAAAATCGCTAAACACCTTTGGAATAGATGCTTTTGCTAAATATTTTGTAGAAATAAACACTATTGCCGACGCCCAAACCTTTTTTGCTGAAAAGAAATTCGACCCCGAAAAAAAATTAATATTGGGCGGCGGTAGTAATCTACTGTTTACCAAAAACTATGACGGCCTGGTTGTTAAAAACAGTATAGAAGGAATAGAAATAACCAAAGAAGACGATAACCATGTGTGGCTAAAAGCCAAAGCAGGAACAATATGGCACCAACTGGTATTATATGCAGTGGCAAACAATTGGGGCGGGATAGAAAATTTATCGCTAATACCCGGGCTTTGCGGTGCAGCCCCCATGCAGAACATTGGTGCGTATGGGGTTGAACTAAAAGATGTATTTATTAGTTTAGAAGCACTTAATCTCGAATCGAATCAAATACAAATATTTAACCATGCCGATTGTGAATTTGGATACCGCGAAAGCGTTTTCAAAAACAAGTTCAAGAATCAATTTCTGATAGTATCTATTACGCTCAAATTAAATAAGAAACCTGTTTATAATATATCTTATGGAGCTATACAAACCACGCTAGAACATAACGGAATAATGGAGCCGACGGTAAAATCGATTAGCGATGCTGTTATACAAATTCGTAGCAGCAAACTGCCCAACCCTGCCGAACTGGGCAATGCTGGAAGTTTCTTTAAAAACCCAGAAATTCCAAAACAACAATATGAACAGTTGCAATTGCAATACCCGCTGCTGCCCTCATATAAGGGTTCCATTCCCAACCATGTAAAAATACCTGCGGGTTGGCTTATTGAGCAATGTGGCTGGAAAGGAAAACAAATTGGCCATACAGGTTCGCACAAATACCAAGCACTGGTACTTGTAAACTATGGTAATGCCACTGGCGATGAAATATATAAATTGGCACAAGATATTATTGCAAGTGTGAAAGAAAAATTTGGGGTGGAGTTGACGCCTGAGGTAAATTTGGTTTGATTGGAACATTATGTTTTTGGGGATTACTGTCTCATAATATGTAGATAATTAGTTGTCCTCTCTCATTATTATTGCATTTTCTAATACTAACTTAAATGGAATGGAGTGCCCACCCTATTACACACAAAAGCAAGAAACGCATTGCTGTATATTTTGAAAAAGATGCAACCCTAATTGCCCGTATCAAAAAAATGGACGATGCCCGCTGGAGCCAGACTATAAAAGCATGGCATGTGCCCGATAACGACGAAAACCGCAAACGATTTAAGATTGATCCTGTTATACAATTAACCGAAGAGCAGGTATCAAAAATAGCAGAATTTACAAGGTGGTTAAAATCGAAACGGTATAGCGATAGCACCATTAAAACCTATACTGAAGCATTAAAGTCTTTTCTTAAATTTAATGATACCAAACCAATTGAGGAAATAACAAATAATGATGTTATAAAGTATAACAATGAATTTATACTTAAGCATCATTTATCAGCATCATATCAAAATCAAGTTGTGAATTCTATAAAATTATTTTTTAGAACAGTGGAGCAAAGGTCAATAAATATCGAACTCATCCACCGACCGCGGAAAGAACATTTGCTCCCAAATGTTTTGAGCAAAGAAGAGGTGAAAGATGTATTACATGCTTTAACCAACATAAAGCATCGAACTATGCTTTCGCTTATATATAGTTGTGGACTAAGGCGGAGCGAATTATTAAACTTAAGATCCGAACATATCGATTCAAAAAGAAATTTGATCATCATAAAACAGTCAAAGGGCAAAAAAGACCGTATTGTCCCCCTTTCAGAAAAAACACTCAAAATGCTTAGGGATTATTATACAATTTACAAACCCAGCACCTGGCTATTTGAGGGACAGATTGCAAATGAACAATATGACGAAAGAAGTCTGTCTAACGTACTTAAGCAAGCTGTGGCAAAAACTAAAATTACCAAACCTGTTACTTTGCATTGGCTCAGACACAGTTATGCAACACACTTATTAGAAGCAGGCACCGACTTAAGATACATACAGGAAATTCTTGGGCATAAAAGCAGTAAGACAACTGAAATATACACACATGTGAGCACCAAAAGCCTCCAGAATATCAAAAGCCCATTTGATGATATGTGAAAAATTTGCTATTATTGCAATAAATATGTTGCATACTTTATGGCATAAAGCCCACCAAAACGGAGTACTTTATCTAGGTTTATGGCATATATAACTAAGTTATGGCTCATTTTAAAAGACAACGATAAACGAAATAATAACAGACATTATGGATGAAATAATAAATGACGAACTCGAACAAAATATTGAAGTTCTAAAAGAAGAAAATGAGGACAGTTACGTAAATGACGACCTCTATAATATTAGTTCTTGGGGTGCTGACTTTTCATATCGTGAATTAATCAGTATGTACGAGGATGGTGACTTAGTCAAACCTGAATTACAAAGAAAATATGTTTGGGGAAAATTAGAAGCTAGCCGATTTATTGACTCCGTATTATTAGGTCTTCCAATTCCAAGTATTTTCCTTGCAAAAACTGAAGACAATAAAATGTTGATTATTGATGGATATCAACGAATAATGACAATATATGATTACGTTAGAGGCCTTTGGTCTGGTGATGAAAAGATTTTTAAACTTTCAAATGTGAAAGAGAAAATTAACAGCAGATGGAGAAACTTAGCTTTCTCCGAGTTAAGCGACACAGAACAAAGAAAAATTAGAACTACGACAATTCACGCAATAATTTTCGAGCAAAGAGCACCGAAAGATGGCGATACTAGTTTATACCAAATATTTGAAAGAATCAATACTAGTGGCCGTTCTTTAATGCCTCAAGAAATTAGAAATTGTGTTTATCAAGGTTTGTTAAACTCTCTTCTTTTCAAACTGAACACTAATAAAACTTGGAGAAAGCTATTTGGTAACGAACAAGAAGACTCTAGAATGAGAGATTTGGAATTTATATTAAGATTTCTAGCACTCAATCAAAATTCAATTCTTCAAAGTGAAAAATCAAATATCTCTTTAAAAAAGTACTTGAATGAATTTATGGGCAATAAAGCCAATAATTCAGATTCTAAAATATTAGAGTTTGAAGAAGATTTTACCAAAACACTGGAATTAGTTAATACTCAATTTTCGGATATTGCCTTTTACAATATTCAATCAACTGACTTGACAACTATTCGGAAAAGATTTTATCCAACAATATTTGATTCAATAATGATAGCTACTTCAATAGCTAGAAAAAATGGAGTCGTTGTAAATCAACCAAATGAAGCAGCAAGACTAAATTTATTAAGAGACACTGATTATAGAAAATATTGTTCCGAAGGGACGATGCAAACTGAACATATTAAAGGTCGTGTAAATCTTGCTTTAAAGCACTTATATAACTTTGAGAATGAATAATCAGACAGTACTTCAAAATTTAACTGATTGTTCAGATGAATTGCAAAAAATTCAAGAATCCATAAATTTTGTTGGACAATCACATTCTATTGTTCCGTTTTTGACAAATTACGCTATAATTAAGTGTTGCGGAACAATTGAGAATTCATTTAAAACCATAATTACTGATTTCCATAACACTTTGCCTCAACAAGCTAAAAATTATATTGAGGAAACATTTTACAAAAGCTCAATGAACCCAAGCAAAGACAATATTCATAAAAGTTTAGAAAAGTTTGACCCTGCTTGGAACTTAGCTTTTAAAACAAAATTGAGTTTGGAGACAGACAAATCAAGAATTGAATCTTCTCTAAAATCACTTAATGACGCAAGAAATGAATTTGCACACGGTGGACGACCAACAGTTTCATTCCACAGTATATTTATATACTTTAATGACGCAAAAAGAATAATTGAAATTCTAGACGAAGTTGTACAATGACAAGAAAAACGAGCCATAACAGCACCTACCCAAAAGTGGCGGTTCAGTGGTTAAATCAAGCTTTGTGCTTCTATCAAAGTTTGTGCTTGGTTGAAAGTGAAGTGCTTCGAAATCGCCACCTTCGGGTAGCTGCCAAACGTTAGCGGTCATTGTAAAGGACGACCGTGCAACCATTAAACTGACAGGACAAATGACAAGACAAGCCAACGCTTCAGCAAAATCAAAAGAGGTGCAACTCCACCCTCAGGCCGACACACAGTTGCACCACATTTGCTTTTGCCCCACCGCACCGCTAACCACAAACCTTTTCGTCTTATGAAATTTAGTGCTGGTTATGCCAAGACAAATAACAACTTTGCTATTCTAAATCTCAAACGACAACGAGAGGTTGACAAACAGCATTTGCAAACTGTTTGTGTTTTGCAAAACATTCTTCAAAGGGGAACGCCAACACTACCATCGGACTTTATTCTTGAACAGTTGCACTTAGCCAACTTTAAGACGACCCAAAATTTTCTTCCACTTCTATCAAATGAGCAACCCGACTGGAGTGTTTCCATCAAAGGTTCACCAGACGGATACAATCCTGCATTAGAGTTTTTTGAAAGTGCAGACAAATACTTTTCTGAATATCCTTTTATCAAATCGCAGATTTTGCCAGAGGCATTTATCACAGAAATACTTCCTGATGTTTCAGATGAGTTTACAGCAAGACAAGTAGATTTTTATTTGCCGCAAGCAAAACTTGTAATTGAGATTGACGGCTCACAACATCAACTTGAAGGAGCAACCGACCACAAAAGAAACATCCACTTCAAGAAGAATGGAATTGAAACAATAAGAATCAAGACCACTGATTTTAAAAACCAAACTGCAATCTTCAAAAAACAAATTGAGGAAGTAAAAAACCGTTTGGACATTTCGGAGCAACTCAAAGAATATCAATACACCGACTATTCAAAAACTAAAACAGAAATTCAACTCACAGAGATTTGTCGCTTCCAAACTTTAATCCTACAACTTTTAAAGTTTGGCTACTTATCAATATCCGACAGCGAATGGAAATTGAGAATTGTAAAAGAACATCAAGCAAATTTTCAAATTGCTTTTGACGATTTATTTGTTTGGATTGAACATCTGCAAACCTTGAGAAATATTTCTTTCTCTAAACCTCAAGTAAATTTTGCAAGCACAGAAGGAATCAATATTGACTTTGACATTTTCAAACGCTATGACGACAACTGCAAAAACGAAAACATAATTTTTGTAAGGACTGATTACTTTGATGAAAACAATTACTTTACTGTAAGCACAACCGACCCTATTGAATACAATCTGAAAGAAAAAGAAGCAGAAAAAAACTTGCAGTTTTTTCTTGCAAACATCTTTCACAAAAAAGAATTTAGACAAGGACAAATTCCCATTATATCAAACGCATTAAACCGAATTGACACAATTGGTTTACTTCCAACTGGTGCAGGTAAATCTTTATGCTATCAACTTGCGACACTCTTACAACCTGGCGTTTGCTTTGTTGTTTCTCCTTTAAAGTCTTTGATGTTTGACCAAAAACAAAATTTAGATGCACAACTAATTTCAAACACCGCTTTTATTTCGGGTGAACTTTCAGCAACGGAAAAAGAAATCATTCAATCCAATTACTCAAAAGGAAGGTATCTCATAATTTGGCTTTCACCCGAACGACTTCAAATAAAAACTTTCAGAAAGGAGTTGAGCAAGGTTAATGCTCACTTCAAAATAAACTATGCAGTCATTGATGAAGTGCATTGCTTATCAGAGTGGGGACACGATTTCAGAACTTCCTATTTGAACTTAGCGAAGACAGTAAAAGAATTTTGCCCCAACACAAAATTTTTAG
>JANYDJ010000166.1 GCA_025363675.1 Flavobacteriaceae bacterium
TATGATAATTGGCTTTGGGGAAATCCAGAATATGTACAATATTTAGCAGGTGCAACACCAAAGGTAACCATATCGGCAAGTGTATCTAATTGTTTGCCCAGTTGTCCACTCACTTTTAAAGCACGGGCAGCAAATCCATCAAAAAAATCGAAAGGCATTGCGGCTAAAATAAAAAGACTGGCATCGGCAAGGTTATCTTGAAGTGCATAACGAATAGCGATACAACCCATTAATAGATTAGAAAGTGTAAGTGCGTGGGGTAACCACCTGAAGTATTTTTGCATGAAAATCAATTTTCTATAAGACGCCGCGAAGTACGCAAGCAGAAACAAAACTACAAAGAAAGGAAATGAAAAGTTTTCAGCCTATTTTTGCCCACTATAAGTCACTAGTCGTTAGTCGTTAGTCGCTGACGCCGAATGGGACTAACGACTATTGACTAAATGACTAACGACTAGTGACTAACGACTATTAACTAACGACTAAAAAAATATGGCTGAAGTAATTAGAATGCCCAAAATGAGCGACACCATGACCGAGGGTGTGATAGTAGAATGGCATAAGAAAGTAGGTGATGTAGTAAAATCGGGCGATATATTGGCTGAGGTAGAAACCGATAAAGCTACTATGGAACTTGAAAATTTTGCCAAAGGAGTTTTGCTTCATATCGGTATTGAAAAAGGACAAGCAGTTCCTGTAGATGCCGTGATTGCTATTGTGGGAAAAGAAGGTGAAGATATTTCTGAATTTTTAAAAGGTGATGCAGCTCCAAAACCCGCTGCAGAAAAATCTGCCGAACCAGAAGCAAAGAAAGAAGAAAAACCAGCAGAAGAAAAAGCAGCTGATGTGGTGAGCGGAGTCGAACCACAGAAGGCTACTGAAATAAAAACAGCATCAGATTCACGTTTAAAAGTATCACCACTCGCACGCAAAATAGCGGAAGAAAAAGGTATCATTTTAAATGCAGTAAAAGGTAGTGGCGAGAATGGCAGAATAGTAAAACGCGATTTGGAAAATGTATCAACTACTTCAGCTCAAGTTGCTCCATTTGTGCCAGTTACCACAGAAAGTTACGAAGATATTCCATTGAGCCAAATGCGTAAAACCATTGCCCGCCGTTTGGGCGAGAGTATGTTCACCGCTCCGCATTTTTACCTCACTATGGAGATTGATATGGATGCCGCAGTCGATTCACGCAAGCGATTGAACGATATGGGCGGACCCAAAATTTCTATTAATGATATGATAGTGAAAGCTGCTGCGGTGGCTTTGCGTAAGCACCCCAAAGTGAACAGCAGTTGGCTTGGCGATAAAATTAGAATAAACCACCATATACATATAGGCGTGGCCATGGCGGTGGATGAAGGATTGGTAGTACCCGTTGTGAAATTTGCCGATC
Organism: Flavobacteriaceae bacterium; assembly: GCA_025363675.1. Classification (GTDB taxonomy): domain Bacteria; phylum Bacteroidota; class Bacteroidia; order UKL13-3; family UKL13-3; genus CANJUD01. The sequence continues at coordinate 1,400 of JANYDJ010000166.1, forward strand.
AAAAATCGTTCGCACAAATAAATAGTGAAGTAAAAATTTTCAGCGAAAAAGCCAAAACAAAAAAACTACAACCCGAAGAATTCAGCGGAAATACATTTACTATTAGCAATCTTGGAATGTATGGTATAGAAGAATTTACCGCCATTATCAATCCCCCCGATTCATGCATACTTGCCGTAGGTGGCGTAAAACAACAACCCGTTGTAAAAGATGGCACTATAAGAATTGGCAACGTAATGAAAGTAACCCTAAGCTGCGACCACCGAAGTGTAGATGGTGCAACTGGCTCTGCGTTTTTGCAGACCTTGAAGAATTATTTGGAAGCACCGATGTTGATGTTAGTATAATAGGAGTAAGGAGTAAGGAATAAGGATGTAAGGATGTAAGGATGTAAGGGGCTGACGCGAGATTTGATTTGACAACTTTGATTGGTAGCAAGAACAGAAGTTGTCAAATCTGCACGGGACGAATATATAATAAACACTAGTATGGAGTAAATTGAGTTGGTAAATCAGCGTATGCACTAGCCCGGCAGATTTGCCAAATCTCAATTCGCTGTAAATTGGATGCAAATTAATTTCAATTAAAGAACAGCAAAAACGAAGAACTATCATTAGAGGTAATGAATTAAGTAAAATAGAATATAAAATGAATAAAATAGTAGTAAAAATTTTGTTAAGCTTTTCTTTGGTAATAACATCAAAACTGATGCTAGGTCAATATGTTGAATACACCTTTCAATTAGAACCTAAACTCAATTTTGAAGATTTGTTTGCTAAAATCAAAGACCCAACTGGTCAGGGAACTAACAGAGCACTAGAAAGAATGGAAAGAAAAGTTAGTCAATTGGGTATGATTGGAAGTATAAAAAGCATTACAGATTCTTCGTTTTTATTAGTTGAAAAGTTTGGAGAACTTGAAAAAGGCTCAATACAATATATTATTACCTACAATTACGATTCAGTAGGTAATAATATTGAATATTATGCGTTAGGTGAATGCAATGGAAAGTCACGATATGACATAAATGGGAATTTAGTTGAAAAGACATTTGGAAAAAATGAGAAAGTTTATACTAAATGGTTATATAAAAAAGAATTAAAAGGGAATACAATCGAGGAAGAGAATTTTGATGGAACCGGGAAAAGAACATCTACAGGAATCATCTTGTATAATTCAAAAGGATTAAAAATAGAAGAGAACTATTTTAAAATTGATGGAAGCATAGAGGGAAAAATAAAGTATACATATGATGAGAAAAACAATAATATAGGTGTTAAACTATATAATGGAGATGGTTCTTTGTGGTCATCAGTAAAGTATGTTTATGATGAGAACAACAACTTAATAGAATATAATAAATATCATAAAAACGACGAAATTCCAAAAGAAAAATTTGCTTTTACTTATGATTCAAACAAAAATATATTAACTATTCAACGGGAAAAAGGTAATAATAATTCTTCCGAATTTATTTATAATAATAAAAATCTATTAATAGAATCAAACAGTAAAATATTTAGACATGGTTTAGATATTATACAAAAAGTAATCTATGAGTATGATAGCTTAAATCGAACTAGTAAAACAGTTGAATACCTACCTGATGGTACAATTAATGAACAATCAACATTTAGTTTTACGTATGATAATGACAAAATGGGTAATTGGATCAAAATTTCAATATATAATAGTTCTGGGAAATCGGTTTCAACAATAGAAAGAAAAATAGCTTATTATGGTTTTTAAACCATCGTCAAAAAAAACACGACCTGCAAAAAATAGGTTTAAGAAAAATTTTATAGACTTACACCACTGCTCGCGTGAGGGATAGCAGCGGAAAGCCCACAGCGACGAAGGAGCGAGGACTTGCAGCGTATAGCCCGACCCGCAGGGGCACGCCCAAAAAAGCACTCAAAGGCATCATCCAAACTTGTTCATATTCTTTTGTCTTTCGTCCTTCACCTTTTGTCTCCTTCATCTACTCCACCATAAAATACGCATTCAACGGTTGCCAATAATGTTCGTGCCAACCTTTATATATATCATCGGCATGCTCGCTGGGAACAAGGTTATGCGTGAATTTCAGTAGCGTTCCTTTTGGGTGCGGCTCCAGTTCATATTTCACTTCGCTATAATGATCCTCGGGCCAATAATCTTCTGCTGCTTGCCAGGTTTGGTGTATACATTTGCCGGGTACTAGGTTCAGGTTTTTACCTATAATATAGCCATCGTATATAGAAAAATCCTCATCAAGCGAATCGGTGTTTTCGGCGTGGCCTCCCGTAAAATCAGAATGCTCTTCGGGATTTACTAATGCGTTGTAAACTCTTTCAGGAGTTGCATTGTGAATGATAACTTCTTGGCTAAATGATTTGGTTTTCATAGCGGTGTTATTAATGGTTAATTATTGATGGTTAATGGTTAATGCCGATAGCGGT
>JANYDJ010000171.1 GCA_025363675.1 Flavobacteriaceae bacterium
ATTAATAATTAACCATCAATAATCAACCATTAATAATTAACCATCAATAATCAACCATTAATAATTAACCATCAATAATCAACCATTAATAATTAACCATCAATAAATGTATCCAGAAATGCTAGTAGCACCTATGCGTGCCGAATTAACCCAAGTAGGTTTTACTGAACTTAAAACACCCGAAGAAGTAATAAACCAATTAGATGACAACAAAGGCACCGCCCTGTTAATGATTAACTCCGTATGCGGTTGTGCTGCTGGCACTGCCCGCCCAGGAGTGAGACTTGCCGTAGAGCAAAGCAAGCACCTGCCCAATAAATTGCTCACTGTGTTTGCCGGAATGGAAGCCGATGCGGTGAACAAAGCCAGAGAATATACTTTGCCTTATCCTCCTTCATCGCCAGCCATTGCATTGTTCAAAGATGGAGAGTTGGTTCATTTTATCGAGCGTCACCATATAGAAGGCAGAAGTGCCGAGATGATTGCCAATAATTTGTTGGGAGCATTTGAGCAGTATTGCTAAAAATTTTAGCATATATATAATACAAAAAGTCGCTCCTTAGGGAACGACTTTTTGTATTATAAACTATACGAATTACTATTCTTTTATTACTTTTTGGATAACATTACTAATTTTGATTAAGTAAATTCCTTTGAGGAAATCTGCTAAATCGATAACCTTTTGAGTTTGTCCTTCAGGCCAGTTATCCTTATATACTATCTCACCCAGTATATTATAAATACTTAGGTCTTCTTTTGTACTCGATGTATATTCTATGATAAAGCTGCTTGTAGTTGGGTTTGGGAAAATGAGAAGGGATTTGCCTTTTTCTAAAGGATCTATCCCCGTATTTACAATTGCAGTATCAAAATAAAACTCCACATCATCGAGCAATGCAAAAGAGCCAAAGGTATAATCATCATTAGCATACCTCATTGAAAAAGCAATTTCAATTGAATCGTAATTCGCTTTTTTTACACTTGTATCAGAACAATTAGCACCTGTTAAGAATAACATATAGCTAAAAGTGTCGAGATATAATTCTTGTGTGTATATATAATTAGAATCAACCTGCATGCTTGGTTGTTTATGTGTATACCCTTTATATGTAACATTTAGGTTTGGATGATAAGAATAATCATTATAATCAGAATAATTAAAATAACCCATTTCGGTATATCGCATATCACATGTAGGGTATATTTTTGTTTTCAATTTACCAAAAGGATTATTACTGCTATCTTTCTGCAACAAAAGCATGCGTTTACTTCTTGGGTGAGCATAAGTAAATGTATCGGGATAGATATATGTATTTTTATAATAAAATGAATCTACTATTTTGCATATGCCATGCCCTTCCCATGTCCATCCTTTTGGTGTAGAATCAATATTGACCTCATCAAAAGGAAAATAATATACTTTCTCTGTTAATTGTGCAGACACACAAATTGTCAATGAAAAGCAAGTAACTAAAAGAAAAAATGATTTTAACATAAACTATATTTACAATAAAAATGGGTCGCAAAAAGTATAGTTAAATCCATCCGTTGTTTGTAAATGGATATATGAAAATAATTCGCCTACGCAGTTGGTGAATTTTTGCTGTGGTGTTTGAGCAACCCCTGTCCAGTCAGTAGTGCCATCCCATGTGCCATTCGCATTTAAAAACCTGTAAGGTGCAGCAACCGTTGGATCATATAAAGGAATCACCGCTGCTTGTCTAATGAATACACCATCAGAAGTTACCATATCAACTACAAGCTGCATTTTATAGCAACCCTCAAGTGGGCATGGTGGATTTGGACAATGTAAATCAATTGGAACCAAAGATTTAACTTCGTTACAAGAACCTGCTGTATAAGTTACACATGGGTAATTTACACAACTCACATTGGGACAACCTGGGTTATTTAATGGAACAAGGTTCATACAAATGGTATAGTTGCAAAGCACATCGCAGCAAGAAGTAAATGTAAATGTAGGAAAAGTACAGCCACCGACCTGAGCTTTTGAAGCATTTGTATACACAAGCATAATGCCTACAAGAATAATTGTTTTTAATAACTTTTTCATGATTTTTATTTTTAAATTGTTTAATTCGATCTAAATTTTTCTATTTTTGTTTAAGCGTTCATATATATATATACTTTCATTTAACCATATATTGTTCTCCCTACGATTTAAATAGTTTTATAGGGATTGAATATTAGTGTATAATTTATTCTTGCATACGGAAGAAAAATAAGAAGCATGGTCTTTATAAGGAAGAGCAACTCTTTTTCGAATATAAGGTTTCGATAATTTTGAGCAAAGGGGTTTTGTTCGGCAGGTTGGCCTGGAACTATAAATACCAAGAAGTATGCAGCTAGATAGCCTGATTTGAGTAATCCAACTAAAATAGTTTTGAAATAGAGAAAGAGGAGATTGACTACAACCCTTGTGGGAGTATATATATAAGTTTTGTAAAGGTTTTTCAGGTAATTCATCACGCTAAAACAGACCTGCAATACAGATGCTGTTTTCTAGTGTCCAATTTTATTCCCCATTGTTCAAAAAACTTTGGGCAACTTTGTTTGTAAAACCACACTCTTTCCCTAAATTCGCAACTTAATCACAATTATAAATTAACATGAAATCATTATTTACTAAAATTTTATTCTTGGCTTTAATTGTTACCAGTATTGGTAGCAAAGTCTATTCGCAAGGGGCATGGCGTAACATGACCAACCTCTCTACAGGCCGAGATTTTGCCTGCACATTTGCCATTGGGCAATACGGTTATATGTGTTGTGGAAACTCAGGTAACCTTACCGCACTTAACGATTTATGGCAGTATGATCCAGCAACAGATACCTGGACACAGATGGCCAACTATGGTGGTGCAGCCCGTTGGGGTGTGGCACATTTTGAAGTGGGCGATCGTGCATGGGTAGGCACTGGCCGTAACAATGCGGGCACTACTTATCAAGACTTTTATATGTATGATGTGGCCAGTAATTCATGGACACAAAAGGCAAATTTTGGCGGTGCCGCCAGAAGGGGAGCTGTAGGATTTAGTATTGATGATAAAGGATATGTGGGCTGTGGATGGAACGGAGCAACTTATTATAATGATATATATCAATATGATACTACCAATGATACCTGGACCTCTAAATCATCAGTTGGTGGTGGTGGTTTCAACTATCCCGTAGCTTTTAGTTATAAAGGAAAAGGATATTTAGGAACAGGCGACAATGCAGCTAATTATAATAGCGATTTTTATGAATATGACCCAACCAATGATACCTGGACCGCTAAAACATCTTTAAGTGCTGGCCGCTATGGTGCCGCTGCATTTGTAATTGGCGACTATGGCTATATTGGTTGCGGATACAATGGTTCCAAAACTTTGGATGATATGAACCGCTACGATTTTGCTAACGATACCTGGACACAAATTCCATCCAATCTGCACAAAGTAGAAATGGTTGGAGGTTTTTCTTTAAATGGAAAAGGCTATATACTTGGCGGCGATACTTCCTCAAACGCAAGTGTGGCATCTAAATATCTCACCCAATTCGATACCATGAATTTATATACGGTGGTGGCCAAAGGTACTACGGTTTGTCCCAATACTTCTTTTAATGTGTGGGTGTCGCCTACTGATACTTTTGATAATGGCAACACATTCACCGTGCAGCTTTCCGATTCATCAGGCGATTTTACCAATGCCACAGATATAGGATACCTAACCGATACGGTTGGAGGCAAAGTAACCTGTTTCGTTCCAAAAAATACCTTATCAGGCACCAACTATAAAGTGCGTACCTTAAGCGATATGCCCGTAATGACAGGTATACCATCGACCATAAACGTACAGGTGAATCGTTTGATAAACCCACAAATTATAGCTCCTTCGGGCACTACCTCATGTGCAGGCAAATCACTATCACTATTGGTAGATACCTTTACCTCACTAAACTCAAAAAATAATTTGTTAACCATTGTATACGATGCCACCCAAGGGCAAACAGCACTAACTGGTGCTAACAAAGTATATATGCACTCAGGTTTGGCTGATACCAATTTGGTTGGAACCTCGTGGTTTAATACGGTGGGCAGCGGAAACGTAGATGACTCTGTTGGTATAATGGATTCGTTGGGTAATAACAAATGGTCTATCACTATTGATGTGACCAATTATTATGGAATGAATTTTATGGACACAGCTAAATATATTGGTATGTATTTTAGAAATGAAGATGGTACCCTAGCAGGAAAAGATAATTCGGGTCTTGATATTTTTGTGGATGTAAAAACCGGAACTGTTTCTTCTCTATTTGGAGGTGTAACAGGTAAATGGGAAGCATCATACCAATGGTTAAAAGATGGATCGCCAATAAGTGGTGCTACTTCATCTATGATAGGTGTTAATACTTCGGGCGATTATCAGTTTATATCTATCGGCAAAAATTGTCCTGATACTTCAAAAGCTACCACCATTGTAGTGGGTTCATTACCCATAGTAGGTTATGAAATAACAAGCAATACTACCCAGTGTTATACAGGCAATGCCTTCTTCTTCAACGATACAAGCAGTGTAGCGGGCGGAGGTAATTATAATTGGACCTGGTATTATGGCGATGGATTCTCTTGCCAGTGTGTGAAGCCTAGTCATAGTTATTCTGCTGCGGGTACTTATACAGTAACCCTAGTACTGGTAACCAAAAATGGCTGTTCCGATTCAGTTAAAAAACAGGTAACCGTATTGCCTTCGGTTCATCCTTGGTTCACCGTTAATAACTACGCACAATGTATAGGCGGCAATGTATTTATGTTAAATGATACCGCAACCAATACTTCAGGACTAACCCAAACCATTAACTGGAATTTCGGTGATGGAAAAACAGATACAGGTGTGGTTACTAAACATACCTATAGCAAAGCTGGAAACTATGATATATCAAGCTACCTTTCGTTGCCCAATGGCTGTGCAGATACAGTCACTATTAATGTTGATGTATATGATGGGCCAACTGCAAGTGGAGCAGTTGATAAATCATTGCAATGTTTAGGTGGCAATTTGTTTAAATTTACTGACAAGACCACAAGCAGCGGCGGCACTATTACCCGCACTTGGAATTTTGGTGACGGCAATTCAGATACCGCACAAAACCCACAACATAGCTATACAAAAACAGGACAATATGCAGTATGGTTAAAGGTTTCTACCGTTAACGGTTGTATGGATTCTACTGTGGTAAATGTTACTGTTGATAGTGTGCCTACCGTGTTCATTCAAGCACTTTCTACCACTACCGTTTGTATGGGCGATACTGCCAAACTACAAGCTTTTGGTAAAGCCGGATATAATTATCAGTGGATGAAAAATGGCAATGCCATTAGTGGTGCAACAAACGATACTTATAATACTGTTGACAGTGGAAGCTATACCGTAATGGTGGGTAGTGGAAGTTGCAGTGCCACCTCAAATGCAATTAGTATTATAGTTACACCCAAAATGAATTTGGGAGCTATAACAGGGTCTATTACTCCAGTTGTAAATACTACAGTTAGCTATTCAGTTACCAATATCGCGTCTTATGTATTTACCTGGACCGTTACTGGAGGCACTATACAAAGTGGACAAGGCACTAATCAAATTAGTGTATTATGGGGCAGCACGGCAGGTACTGGCAGTGTAGCTGTAACAGGTACTTGTGCCAATGCTTCAAATCTAAATGTGACCATAGGTGCAAATAAAGGAATTTTTGAACCTAGCTATACTGCTATATCATTATATCCAAACCCAACCAATAGCAAATTGTTTATTGATTTAAATAATATAAAAACCAATGGCAAAATGTTTATATATGATTTGAGCGGACGTATGGTAATAGAGCAACCAGCTATTATAGGAACCAATGAATTGAATGTTGCCAACCTGCCTGCAGGAGCTTACAGCATCAAAGTTATCAGCAATGATAAAGTGATGGTTGGTAAGTTTATTAAGCAATAATATAAACAGATAATTTTTTAAAAGCCCGTTGTATTCATTTACAGCGGGCTTTTTTTATTTAATGATTTAACGAGTTAGTGATTGGGGGTTTTTTCTTAGGTTGTCCTAGGTTGTCGCCGTTCTTCAGGAACGGTGACTTATAAATAAAAGCCTTCCGATAGCTATCATAGCTTTTGAACGGCAGTATATAAAGTTGATAATATCTTTTAATAAATTAGTAAAATATTGGATAAGAAAAACCAAATATTAAAGTTTATATTTTTTTTATCCCAAAATTAAATACGGCTTTTAAACAATAGAAGATATTAAAATGATAATAATGCTATTTAGGCAATAAAAATTATCTAATTGTAATTTTTTTAGCAGAGTGTGTATAATTTTGTCGATAATTTGTTGAATATCTTGGTTCTGGAACAGGCTAATTATTTGTAATAATTAAATTCAAATCTTTATGGCAAATTATGAGCATTCGGCTGTAATAGGACGTTTCATGTCTGTTAGGCCTGTAGAAAAATCAGCATTTATTAATGTAGCAAATAGCGAAAACGAAAAGGATTATATTAAGATATCCTTACCCTGAAACAGACTCAACTTTTTTCGAGGCTTTAATTGACAATATAGGTAATAGGGAAGGGCTTATTAGTCAATCAGATAATTTTTACGGTGGTGCAGTGGGTGCATTTACCTCAGCTAATATTATTTCAGTAAGACAACTATATGAAGGAGATTCGACGTTAGGTGATTTCTTTAAGAAATTCGATTTACTTTAGGAATGGGTCAATAAAATATCCGCCGATTTAAAGGTAGAAGACGCTAAACCCCAAATAGCCATTGTGCTTGGATATGATGATTGGGATGGTGTGCAAGGAAGGATTGAAAGATTTTATGACACCGATAATTACGGTGTGTACTTATGGGACAATCTATTTGCACAGTATATTAAGCCCACAAACTTAAAACTAAGACAAGAAATTGTAGTCTGTATTAAGCTCGTTGAATTATTAATGAGAATAGATGCTGCAACAAATACAAGTTTGTATATAAAAAGTGATATATTAGATTGGGAAAAAGCTAGAGTTCTTTTGCCCCATGAAGTATTTCCAATACCGGGTGCAGAGTACGATATGACTTTGACTCCTATTGAGGAGGCTGAGCCTGAAGAGGTGGATATAGACAGGATCAATAAAATAAGGGCAGCTATTAAAGAACTGAATAAGTTGCATAGAAATCAGATACAGGACAATCACCTAGTATTCAGGGAAACGGGAACAGTAACAACATCAAATGGAGATGGTTTTCCCACAGAAATTATTGGCCCCGACCCAGAACTCAACTTCAACATATTAAGAGAGGAGTATGCATCAGAGATTTCATCTAATACTATAGATTTACTAACAGAAGTTGGCATAACAGGTTCAATAAATGTAATAAATGCTACTGAAAGATTGGAAGAAATAATGAGAGAGTCTGTTTTCCCTGCTGATATCGTAGCATATACTGATGAATACATATTAAGTCATATGGTAATGAAATATGATGACTTTTGTGAAAAAGAACCTGTGCCAGCAGTTGAGGATGATGACCCTTGTGCCAATGTTTTACCTAGTAACCCTTGGCCAGACAAAACAGTGGGTTTTGTTAGTAATATAGGAGTTGGTGATTTGATGGTTATGGAAAAACGCTGGCAGCAATACCAAATGGGAGAAATTGCCCATGTTGAAAATATACTTGCATCGGAGCATAAGGAAAGGGTTCATAAAAGAACCGATAGGATAGAGGAAACTTTTGAAACTGAAAGTGAAAGAACCACAGAGGATGAACACGACACACAAACTAATGAGCGTTTTCAACTTGACAAAGAAACTGCAAATGAAATAAATTCTAATAGTCAAACTTCATTTGGGATAGCAGCATCTGCAGCATATGGAACAGTTAAAGTAAGTGGTGATTTTAGACAAAGCAATGGAAGTAGTGTTTCCACAAGTGACCGGAATGCAAGTAGCTTTGCAAAAGAAGTAGTTAGTCGCTCCATAAGTAGGGTCAAGGAAAGAATAAGAACACTTAATAGGGTTGTTAAAATTAGTCAAGTTGAGGAAACCAACACACATGGTTTTGACAATAGTGCGGGTAGCGATAATATTTCAGGAATATATCGGTATTTGAATGAAAAATACGAGTGTACTTTACGAAATTATGGAAAGAGGTTGATGCTCGAATTTGTTGTGCCTGAACCCGCTAGTTTTTATATTTATAGTAAGATAAACAGCAAAGCCGAAGGGGTAAAAGTGCAGAAACCTGAATCTCCGAGCGATGTTTTTAAAAGCATATTTGGTGCTAGTGTAAACCCAAATGATGCAAGTGGAATTTATGGTAGCTATGAAAGAAAAATACATTTGATGCTTGGGGATAAATATGGTGCAAAAGACTTGACACCACCTCCAGATTTGATTAAGACTATCTCAAAATCATTTATGCTGGTTGACCCTGTTTCACCAACCTCTTCTATCTGGCATATGCACAGTCTGCCTGATAAAACGTTCGAAATACCAAGCGGGTATAAAGCTGTTAATGCTAAGATAATGACTGATACTGCAAAAACTACTGGAGCTATTAATATCATGATAGGCTTTAACTATGTTAAACTTGGTGTTGGCGGACAGAATACAAATGTTGCATTATCAGGGGAAACAGACCAAATTCCTGTTTCATTATACGCTTTAAATACTACAGCAATAACATTAAATATTGAAATTGAATGCAGGCCAACTGATAATTTATTGGAAGAGTGGCGAATGAAAACATATAACAGTATAATGCAGGCTTACCAACAACGACTTGCTGACTATAATGATGCAATTGCAAATGCAGAAGCTAATAGTGTTATCAATGGCACAAATCCTGGCAAAAACCGTGAAGTAGAAAAAAATGAAATGAAGAGACGAAGTCTAGAAATAATGACTGGGCAAAGATTTGATAGCTTCTCGTCTATTGCATTTAAACAAAATGGTTTAGGCTATCCTGAAATACGCTTTGACGAGTTAAACAAAGAAACAGATATTATTAAATTTTTTGAGCAGGGTTTTGAATGGGAGCAGATGACCTATAATTTCTATCCTTATTTTTGGGGGAGGAAAAAACGTTGGATAAAGATAATGCAATTTAATGATGATGACCCACTATTCAGTAATTTTCTACAAGCTGGAGCAGCCAGAGTTGTTGTACCCGTAAACCCAGTATACGAAGATGCTGTATTACATTATTTGCAAACTGGTGAAATAAGTTCTGTGCCTAACCCAGTTGTAACGTCTGATTATATAACCTATCAAAATGATTTGAAGAAACAAGATGCTTATATTGTGGACCAATGGGTGGTGAGTGTACCTACAAATTTGGTGGTGTTAGAAACAGATCCGGCAGTTACTTTGCCTACGAATCCTGACCACGAATTGCCATTATAAATTTTATTATATCTTATGTGTTTTTTGCTTTTAAGAATACTATTGACACTATAATAAGCGTCATATATAATTGCGTATAAATTGATACAATTCTCATACCTTTGCAAAAAAAATCAGGTATGAAAAAATTAACAATTATTAACCCAAAGAAGATAGAGAGGCAAATTGATCAATTGATTGATAGCGAC
>JANYDJ010000172.1 GCA_025363675.1 Flavobacteriaceae bacterium
ATTAATAATTAACCATCAACAATTAACCATCAACAATTAACCATCAATAATTAACCATCAACAATTAACCATCAATAATTAACCATCAACAATTAACCATCAACAATTAACCATCAACAATTAACCATCAACAATTAACCATCAATAATTAACCATCAACAATTAACCATCAACAATTAACCATCAATAATTAACCATCAACAATTAACCATCAATAATTAACCATCAATAATTAATTACTATCTCCTATCCACTTTTTGTGTATAAATTCTGATTTTGCAGATTGTTTCAATAGCATATATATACTTAATTTCGTTCCCAAATATTTATGAAATCTATAATACTCGGTATCACCATGGCGGCAGCTGCCCTTATTAGCTGCAATGATGACAGTAATGCTACCCAAAAAATGGCAGATAGCAAAGCGAAAGCAGCACAGCCGAAGGATTCCACAGTTGTTACCACAAATAATAACTATAATGATATCGCTTTATTTTTGGCGGGTTATATGCCCCAAAAAGATTCAGCTTTAATCAATCTCACCAAAGATTCTGTTTGGGTGAGGCATGCCAAAAAGCTGAACGATGGTTTTGCCAGAATTGAAGAAAACCGTTTCAGTAAAATGAGGGCTTGGCGTGATACCGAATTGAAAGCTGCCAATTCATCAGGAATTAAAACATTGTACTATCCCTTTTCAGGTCCCGATATTTTAAATGGATATATATTATTTCCAAACTGCGAAAACTATATATTGATAGCTTTGGAACCCGCAGGTAAAATAAAGGATATGCCCAAAATGAAAAAGCCCGACTTCGCCAAATACATATATCATTTGGACAAATCGATGAACGATATTTTTGTTCGCAGCTATTTTATAACCAGTGCCATGAGCGGCGATTTTAGCAAATGGAGCGTGGATGGCAACTTGCCGGTAATGATGGTGTTTTTAGCCCGCACCCAAAACACAATTACCAATATTAAACGCATAGCAATTGCTGACGATGGATCACTTAAAGAATTTAATTTGAACGATGCAATTCCAGAAAACTATATCAGTAAAGGAGTACGCATTGATTTTGTAAACAAAGACCAGCCCAGTGTTACCAAACATGTATATTATTATTCTATGAATATGGCCGATGAAGAGTATCAGCACATGTTCGGTTTAGATAAAAATAAAGGTTTTCTAACTTGGATAAATAAGCAGGGCGATTTTATTTCTTATATGAAAGCTGCAAGCTATATCAATCACTACGGTTTTTTAAGCAACTCGCGTAAAATAGTTTTCGATAGAAGTAAATACCACTTACAGGATGATAGTGGAATTGGTTATAGCTTCTTCGATAAGAAAGTGTGGAAGTTTAATTTGTATGGTGCGTATTCGCATCCCATTAGAGACTTTGGTAAATTATATGAAAAAGATTTAGAGCTGGCTTACAAAAAAGATTCTGCCAATGTAAAACCTGTACCTTTTAAACTGGGTTACCATTATAGCAGTGTGATGAATATGTTGCTTGCTACTAAAAAGTAGTCAGTAAACAGTGGTAAGTAATTAGTAGCTACGCAAACAAATATTTTTGTTTTGAACTATATATAAAAATGTTTCTATCAACTTGAAAAATATATTATATATTATCCTGTGCATACTTGTTTGTGGCTTATCAGCAAGTGCACAGCAGAAGAAGAAAAAGAAGAAAAAAGTAAAACCACAAGTAGTATATTACCAACCAACACAGCGTAAAAAAAAGGTAAAGATAAAATATATCCCACCACCACTACCTACGCGTTTTGATTTTTCGCAGTATAAAAATTCCAAAAACCCTATTGAGCAAGTATTTTATAATGATTCAGTATTCTATAATGATTATTTATCACTTGCAGCTGAACGCAGGGTGCAGATTGTATTTACTAGAATAGACAGAGACCGCTACAATATTCCACATTTTAGCGACTATATATATAGGGCTGACCCCAATGAATATTTTTATCCAGCAAGCACGGTTAAGTTGCCCTTGGTAGCAATGTGTTTAGAAAAAATAAACCAGCTCAATATAGAAGGGCTCACTAAGGAAACCTCACTCACCATCGATTCGTCGGGCAAGTGCCAGTACGCTACATTGTATGATAGTTCGTCTGCAAACTATCAAGCATCATTGGGTCATTATATAAAGAAAATTTTATTGGTGAGCGATAATGATGCTTATAATAGAATGTTTGAATTTATGGGCCAATGTTATATAAACAAACGCTTCAAACAATTGGGAATGCCCATGGCACGCATTACCCACCGGTTTACGCCATGGTGCGATGAAGAAGACAATAAAGTAACCAACCGCTTTAAGTTTTATGATACTTCCGGTAATATTATATATACCCAAGAACCTATTCAATGCATGCAAGGCGTTGAGCCACCTACCGGCCAAGTACAATTAGGAACAGGGTATATTGACTATGATGGGAAATTAAAAAAGCATCCCAAAGATTTTACAGGTCGTAATTTTTTTCAGTTAACGGATATACATCTCACACTTAAAAAAATAATGTTTCCCGAAGCTTTTAGAAAAGACAAACGTTTTGATTTAACCGAGGGCGATTATCGTTTCCTCCGCAAATATATGAGTATGTATGCACCCGAATCGCAAGAGCCTGTTTGCGATTCTACCAAAGGCTTTTTTAACTGTACAAAAAAATATATGGTATATGGACAGAATAAAGATACTGCGATAAATAAAAATATTCGCATATTTAATATAGTCGGTTTTGCCTACGGATTTTTAGTAGATGTTACTTATATTATAGATTTAGAAACCAATTCCGAGTTCATGCTCAGCAGTACTATATATTCTAATACAACGGGAGTGCTTAATACGGGCATTTATGAGTATTATACTATTGGCATGCCCTTCCTTAAAAAACTGGGACAGGATTATTTAAAAATGGAACAGAAACGTCCGAAGAAATATCAAGCGAATTTGGATTATTTGAGGTTTGATTATTCGAAGTAGGAGTAAGGAGTAAGGGCCATTCGGCGTCAGCTCCTTATTCCTTATTCCTTACCCCTTATTCCTTCGTACTAAATAAATTTCCCATACCATCACCATCAAAAACATCATTGCCGTAAACTGATGACTCACGCCGAGCCATAATAACTCTTGCTTTAAACCAGAATGTAATACTGTAAAAACTCCGAGTATAACTTGCAAACTTACAAGAGTAATAGGGAGCCATTTTGTTTTGTTGAATAGGGGAGAAGGTTGCGATATTTTGTAAGCCCTATAAGTCCAAATGCAAACTAGTATAAAAAGTATATAAGCCAATCCACGGTGAATGAATTGTATCATAATTTCGTTCTCGAATATATTGATTATACTTGGCGATTTTTTGAAAAGTATATCTCCGCTGGGTATAATGGCATTATTAATTTCCGGCCAAGTGGGGGCAAACATTCCTGCCTTTAGTCCGGCCATAAAAGCTCCATATATAAGTTGTACAGTTAATAGAGTTATTATAGATACGGATAGCTTATATAAGGGTTTCGATACGATGATGTTTTCCTGTTTCACCAGCATTTTTAGTGCAAACCAAAGTGTATAACACAATACCAATAATGCCAACATAAAATGTGTGGCCAACTCGTAATGTCGCACATATAATAAATTGCTTCCGTGCAAACCTGTTGCTACCATTATCCAGCCCACGAGCCCTTGCACAGCTCCCAGTCCAAACAAAACCAACAGTGGATTGACCATCCATTTCTGAAAACGTTTTTGTATAATAAATATAATAAATGGAATAATGAAAACCACACTTATAAACCTGGCCCAAACTCTATGCAACCATTCCCAAAAATATATATATTTAAAATCGGAAACGGTGAATGAAGAATTGATAGTTTTAAATTGAGCTGTTTGTTTATAACCATCGAATGCGTTCTCCCATTCTGCATCGTTCATGGGTGGCAAACTGCCAGTAACCAAATCCCAACGGGTAATAGAAAGTCCGCTGCCAGTAAGGCGTGTAATGCCGCCCAGCAGCACTTGTATAATAATCATGGCAACGCCTACTAGCAGCCAAATGGCAACGGGGCGGAGGGAGCGTTTTTTGTCGAGCATTGGTGGGGCAAAGATAGTTGAAAGAGTAATTGTCTGAATCACGGATTTGTACAGATTACGCAGATTGCACGGATTGCTTACGCCAGCTTTCAGCTCTTCCTTTTATCTATATAATTTCCAGCACGTATCATAAATTTCTATCGGGTTCCAACGGCAATTGCTTTTTTGAAATACTATATCACTCCACTGCTTTGTTATAATCCCCCTCCTTTTTAAATCGTTCATACATGAATATATTTAACAACAGCAGTTCCATGCCATATATCACATCTTCCACGGGAATGGTAAGTAACCGAATACCCAAATTTTCTTCATTGTTATATAACACAACAGGATGTTCTAATCCTGTTCCTGTAAGAATGCCATTGACGATGAAAAATGGGATAAGCAGGAAAGGGTAAACTGAAAAGAATGCCGCAAGCCAGCTCACTTTAAAATAGTATTTTAATACAATCAGCAAAATAGAAGTACTGATAAATGTGGTAGCTGTATATGCTTGCTGCCAGCAAAAAACGCCCATAACTAAAAGCAGCAACGCAAATGTTGGGACAAAAATGTTTTCAGCTTTTTCATTCCATTTTAATTTAAAAAATAGCCGAAAGCAATGGAAGGTAAATAAACAAGCGAAAGGAATGCACGTAAAAAATAAAACTTCCTCTATTGGTAAATTATATAAATTTAAGCCCAATATATAATCGGGATTAAAGCTCCAAATTCCTTTTTTTGTGAATATGATATCCCAAATTATGAATAGGAGGGAGGTGCACAAATTTGCTTTAATAAAAGGGATAAAATATTTATGGAACTTAATTTTCGGATGGAATGAAAAAAGCACTGGCACAATAACCGTAAAAAAATTCACCAATAAATAAGTATACTTCATCAATCGAGCAGTGAATTAGTTTTTTTGAAATATTTAAACGGCACCCAAAGCATTCCAAAACATTCGCCTTCTTCTTTCCCCAAATGTTTGTGATGCATTTTATGAGCCCTGCGAATGCCTTTTAAATAAGGGCTTTGGGCATTTCTAAAAATTTTAAAACGCTGATGAATGAAAATATCATGCACAAAAAAGTAAGCAAAACCATATATCGTAATTCCCAATCCGATCCAAAAAACTGAATTAAAATAATGTTGCATTCCTATATACAAACATACAATACCTGGCAATGCAAAAATGAGAAAAAAGAAATCGTTATGCTCAAAAAAACCTTTACTTTCTTTTTTATGATGGTCCTTGTGCAACCGCCAAAGCAAGCCATGCATAATATATTTATGGGTAAGCCATGCAACAATTTCCATTGCAATAAATGATAGTAATACAATTATAAAATTCATTGACTCTTTATTTATTTTCTGCCGTAGATAGTTGTAGCGTAAAAGCAATTACTTTTTCAAAGATAAGTTGAAACCAAACAGTATAGCTTTCTTTTTCATTTAAAATACTTTTTCTCAGTTCTTCCACTGAAATATATTTCCAATCACTCACTTCTTGCTGCGATGGTGTTGGAACTTCATCGCTAATACCCACAAACACATGGTCGAATTCGTTTTCTATTAATCCATTTTCAAACTCAGCTCGGTACTGAAAGCTGAATGCAAAGTTTGTCGAACATTTTAAACCCATTTCCTCTTCCAATCTTCTCTCTACGGCATCATTTAATTCTTCGCCAAACCGCGGGTGGCTGCAGCAGGCATTGGTCCACAGGCCAGCTGAGTGGTATTTATTATTGGCTCTTTGTTGCAATAGCATTTCACCTTTTGAGTTGAAAATAAAAACTGAAAATGCCCGGTGCAACAAGCCTTTTTCATGTACCAGGTTCTTTTCCAGTTTTCCCCATGCTTTGTCATTTTCATTTACCAATATTAAAAAATCTTCTTCTAACATATTTATATAGTTTTTAGGTAATTTGTAATCATCGATTTCAACTGCTTGTCGTTTAGTAAAGGCAAGCAGTTGTTTAAATATTTTTTGTCATCTTCTATATTATTATTATACCCTAACAATGATGGCACATTTTTTTGAATACTTAAGCGGAGAAATCTTAACTCTGCATTGGCATAATCTGCTTTGATGGCAGCCTCAAGAAAGCCTTTGCCTTCATTAAAAGTTTTAAGTTTTGAATAGGGATTATAATAATATTTTGCCATAATTATTTTCCCGGCACCGTAATATCCTCTAGCCGTATGGATGTTTAAGTATGGTTTTGAAACTGTGATTAATTCTTGTGCTTTTGTTTCATCTACCGCAGCACCTTCGTATAGATTGCGTAGTGCAGCCAAATTGTAATTGCTATTTGGAATGGAAAAGCTTAAAAATAGTATTGCTAGCAGTTTCATTTTTATAACAAGTGGAGTTGAAGTTTAAAACGTGATTTTAATAACAATAAATATTTTTCTAAATCGGAAATTCGAATACGTTGTTGCAAAATTTTATGGGGTGGAAGTTGTTTTATTTTTTTGAATAATATATGATAATAATAATATGCCAGAAATACTCCCTTACGTGAAGTAAGAGGCAGTTGTAAAATCCCTTTTAATGCTTCCTTGAAATCTTTTTCAATATCGTTTTCAATTTTTCTTTTCTCGTCTTCTGAAAAATTTGTTAAATCGACATTCGGGAAATAAGTTCTTCCCAATTCCAAATTATCGGCTTTTACATCACGAAGAAAATTAACTTTCTGAAATGCTGCACCCAGCTTCATGGCATTAGGTTTTAGTTGTGTATATAACTCTTTATCACCTTCAGTAAACACACAAAGGCACATTAACCCAACAGCTTCTGCCGAACCATATATATATTTACCATACTCGGCTGTATTATACTTTTTTTTCTGCAAATCCATTTCCATACTTTCAAGAAATGCTTCTATCAACGCTAAAGGAATATTATAGCGATGTACTACTTCCTGAAATGAATTTAGAATTGGGTTTAACGAAATTTTATTTTCAATTGCGTCATAAGTTTGTTTCCTAAAATCGGCCAACAAATATATTTTGTCGAAACCATGGAAGCTGTCAACAATTTCATCAGCAAACCGCACAAAACCGTATATAGCATAAACGGGTGAACGCATTTGTTTATGCAAAAATAAAATACCAAGCGAAAAACTTGTACTGTATTTTTTTGTGGTAATGCGGCTGCACTCCACAGAAAGTTCGTCAAATAGCTGTTTCATTGGATATAGTTTTAAGTTGTTTTTGAAGTAATTCAGCAGCAATTTTTCCAGAAATAATTGCTGGTGGCACACCTGGGCCAGGCACTGTAAGCTGCCCTGCGTATATCAGATTTTTTATTTTTAAGTTTCTAATTTTGGGTTTTAGCACTGCAGTTTGCATTAGTGTATTTGCCAATCCATAGGCATTGCCTTTATATGAATTATAATCCATCACAAAATCATTAATACAATAACTTTTTTTGAATATAATGTTTTCACGAAACTGTTCACCCATGTTTTTTTCAATGCGTTTAAGCATGATATTAAAATACTTTTCACGTGTTTCTTCTGTATCATTTAATCCGGGAGCAATGGGCATCAGTAGAAATATATTTTCGCATCCTTCGGCAGCAACGGTGGCATCGGTTTTTGAGGGGCAGCACATGTAAAACAATGGCTGCGATGGGTACTGCGGATTTTTATAAATTTCTTTTGAATGTTGATATAATGGTTCATCAAAAAATAAAGTGTGGTGATTGAATGTATTTATTTTTCGATTTATACCCAAATAAAATACCAAGCAAGAAGGTGCAAATGTTTTTTTCTCCCAATATTTTTCATCATAGTTTTTCTCTTCTTTTTTCAGTAATGTATTTTCTATATGATGATAATCGGCAGCGGCAATTGCACCATCGCACTCAAATAAATTTCCATTTACCGATATAGAAACTACTTTATTGTTTACTGTATTTATTCTTTCTACTGTTGCATTGAAATGAAATTTTACACCCAATGATTCTGCCAGTTTTACAAATGCGTCTACTACTTTTCCAAATCCTCCTTGCGGATACCAGGTGCCTAACTTTAGACCTGCATAGTTCATCAAGCTGTACAGTGCAGGCGTTTCTTCGGGCATTGCTCCCAAAAACAAAACTGGGAATTCCATCAATGCAAGCAGTTTTTCATTTTTGAAATATCGTCGTATATGTTTGCTGAAAGATGAGAAAATTTGCAAGCGAAATAATCCTGCAATAACTTCTGCATTTACAAATTCGGTAATAGATAATCCCGGTTTGTAAACCAATTTTTCCATTCCTATTTTGTATTTGTATTCCGCTTCATGCATAAATTTTTTAAGCTGCTCCGCACTACCTTTTTCAATTTTATCAAACCATACACATAGCTCCTCAAAATTTTGTGGAATATGTTCAATATCGTTTTTACCAAACACCATATCGAAAGCAGGATGTAGTAATTCCAGTTTATAATAATCGGAAACCTTTTGATTGAAGTCACTGAAAAATCTTTCATATACATCGGGCATCCAATACCAACTCGGGCCCATATCAAATACAAAACCATCATCGGTTTTTAGCTGCCTTGCTCTACCTCCCGCAGTGCTGTTCTTTTCAAATACATGCACCTTGTGGCCCGCTGCTGCCATATAACAGGCGGCACTTAATCCCGCAAAACCCGAACCTATAATTGCAATAGTTGCCATTTACTTTTTATTATATTAAAGCTTTTTTTAGTGCACTTACCGATGGCAGCAAGGTGAGATTTTTATACTGTTTGATATTTGACAAACGCTGTGGATCGGCTGCAACAAATATTTTTTGCCGCGGAAACATTTTCAATATCAAACGGATTAATTCTTTATCATACTGTTCATCATTTTTAGAAACCAAAAAGAAAAGAAGTGAAGAAGGTTTTAATTTTTCCACGACATTTTTTAGTGAATCAAAAGGCACATTGGTTCCAAGATAGGTAGTGCGTTGTCCTGCATTTCGTACTAAATAATTGGCCATAAGCAAACCGTTTTCATGAAATTCATTTTCGGGCAAAAACAGTAACCAATGTTTTTTTGAATTGCTGTTTATTGGAAGCTCATTTATTGAAGAATTAAACTTTTGCTTAATCAAATTGCTTATAAAATGTTCTTGTGCAGGGGCAATTTTATCGGCCGACCACATAATGCCTAGCCGCTGTAGTGCTGGGTAAATCACTTTTAGGTAAGTAACTTCCAATCCATACTGTTTAATTGATTTTGAAAACACTTTATCAAACAGCACTTCATTATACTCCAGAGCCGATGATACCACTTGCGAAACCCAAAACTCATCATTATCTATCGTTTTGTTTTGCAAAAAAAGTTCATTCATCAATCCATAAAGTTCAGAATCGGAAAAGGCACACAGCTCTGATATTTTGTAATCAGAATTCATTAAGCTGGCAATGTTTAGCAAACGCCTTAGCTGGCTTCCATTGTAGTATCGGGTGTTGCCTTCGCTTCTGTGGGGCTGAAGAGCATTGTATCTTTTTTCCCATGCCCTAATACTGTGCACATTTATTCCCGAAAACTGCTGCAATTGTGATATAGTAAACGAATCCATTTTGTCTAAATTTTAGCAAAAATATTTAGACAAAATGAATTTACCAAATTTTTTTTATAAGTATTTATCACTCAGCATATACGTTTAATTTGGTTTTTTAGATTGAAGGGATAATTCTTTATCTTTGTGGCATGTCATCCCAACTGGAAATATTGACAATAAAATATCTAGCTTCTGATATTATACAAACAGTAAACTACCACGAATCTCAATGTATTGCTATTACCCACCATAGCACTGCCATTGAGGGAAGTACACTTACTTTAACTGAGACTCAATTGCTCATTACGCAATATATTACTGCCAAAGGAAAACCTATGACCCACCATTTAATGGTGACGGATGATTATGAAGCACTATTATATATATTGGATGAAGCTAAAAAGAAAACACCAATATCTCCTGAGTTTTTGAAAAGTATTAATTCTTTGGTCAATAAAAATACAGGGCAAGTTAGAAATACTGTCCCGATAGCTATCGGGAGAATTTGCGATGATACCAAAGGAGATTTCCGTTTGGGCAATGTATCTGCAGGCGATACTTATTTTGTGAACTATGATAAAGTAATCCCCATGGTGAACGACCTCTGCCAAAAACTACAAGAAAAAATTTCAGAAACAAAAGCAATAAATGATATATATAATTTATCATTCGATGCACATTTTTATTTGGTAACTATACACCCCTGGTTCGATGGCAACGGCCGCACCAACCGCTTACTGATGAATTATATACAAGCAAATTTCGATTTACCTTTATCTATTGTTTGCACAGAAGACAAAGCAGACTATATAGAAGCTTTGATAGAAAGCAGAAAACAGGAAAATACAGAGCCGATTCGAGAGTTTCTCACGCAACAACATATAAAAACTTTGGAGGAGGATTTGGAAAAATTTGAGGGGAGGGATAAGGGGATTAGATTTTTGTTGTAGGCAGTGGTTTATTAATTCAGATTATTATTTCGATTTAGGAGACTCTAGAATTCCTTATATTTTTCTAATTCACTAAGTATTTTGTTGAGTTGTGTTTTGCTTAATTTCATACGATTTATCATTCTTCTTAATCAACCACCCTTGTTTCATAAGGTCATTACAAATTTTCCTCACCTTTCTTCCTAAGCTTTCGTATTTTGTAGGCTCAATTTCTTTTCCATAAAGTTGAAAATATAACTCAGGAGTAATTACGCTTGGCTTAATTGATTGATTATTGTAATGATTATATCTATAAATAATATTTAATACGCTTCTGTGTTCGTTATCTAATCCACCAATCGATTGCTCTGTTTGTTCCTCAATTTGTTTTAAAAAATCTGTAATCGTAAGTTCTTTATCTAAAATGTAAATTGGAGTTTGTTCTGAGCTTGCTGCTTGGTGTTCACATATTAATCCAGCTTGTTTTAAATCTGTCAAAACATCAAAATGGTTATTGCTTGGACTCAACAGGATTGTATAAAATCTTTTTTGATTTAATCGTTCAGACTTTAGAAGGTACGCTAAAACTAATCCATGTTCAGTAGTAATTTTTCCATTTAGCTTCTCGCTGATATAGCCGTAAAATGAATTCATCCACTTTTGTGTTTCATCATCCATTAGCTTACCTGTTGGAATGACCAACGAAATAAAATCAGGAACTGATAAATCATAATAAGGAACATCAATAGCGTTCTCTAAGCAAACACTTACCAATGTGGCCATTCCAATTCCTTGACTTTCAATTTTATCGAATGACTTTAAAACATTGGCAAGTTTTGGGTTTTTAGTTTCAGGCACACCTGAAATAATTCTTCGTATTTCATTTTGTGAAGCAGTATCAGTAACAACCATTTTTTGCTTGAAGATTCCTGGATTTTTAATTTCAATTCCTACACCTGGATTAATCTTTATAGTTATGAATTTGTTAGTTATGTAATCCCTATGTGCAAGAGCATTATTTACAACTTCACGGATAAGTTTTTCAGGAAATTCTGGCTCACTTCTTCCTCCTCCAACATAACTTCTTCCAACTTTTATATGTCCCCAAACGAATGAAAATGCGTCTTCCATCAAATTGATTACATCATTTTGAAGGAATTTTTTATCCCGCCCAATTTCATTGCCTGTTTCAAAATAACAATCAACTTCTGCTCTATATTCAAGAAACTGAAAAGGTTCTATTCCAAACAATAGTAATCCGAGAACCGTTACCTCTCCATCGGAATTAATGCAATAACGTCTAACAAGAAAATCAGTAGCGTCTTGAATATCCTTTTTAACGGTTTCTTTTTTCCCCGTTGTATTTATTCTGATTATAAATTGGTTTATCTTATCAATATCCAAGTTGTCAATAGAAGCTTTGGAAACAGGACTAATTTCTTTTGAATATTCTAATTCGGATTTATATTCTCTATGTTGAATAATTTTCCCTTGTTGAATGACTTTGTCTTGAGTTAGGACTCTCTCATAATAAACATTGTCAAACTTGAGGAATTTTAAGTCTTCACTTAACGGACGGACTGTAACAACAGCTATAGTTTTATCAAGTATGTTCCTATATTCAAAATCAATGAAATCACATAGGTCGGGAAGCACATCAAAATCGTTTTTAAAAAACTTATTACTTCTTAGGTCAATTAGGTTATTTTCGTTATTTCTATCAAATCCGGGGAAACTGTATTCTTTATTTCTTTCTCTAATGCCACAAATAATGTAGCCACCATTTGTATTCAAGAAAGCACATATTGTTTGCTTTAAAGAAGTCCATTCGTTTCCTGTTGAAAGGTCTTTTAATTCCACTATTGAATCTTCATAATCTTGAAAATGCCCGCTTGTGAGGGTTATTTCAATATTGGAAATTATTCTATTTAAAAAGTCATTTTTATCTGTCATAATTTATTGCGAAGGTAATTAGTTTTTAGTGAGTTTCAAATTGCTATTGCAAATAAGGCTGTTATTGTTCATGACTAATCTAAAAACGAACCTCTATTTCCCATATTTAATATGTAAAATATAATAATAAAAATCGGTACTGTGAAGTTTATTATATGCATGAAATAGTATTGTTTGAAAATTCTACTTTCTAGAGCGTATTTGTTTCTAACTGCATAATACAAAACAATAAATAATATTGATTGAATAAATAAAATAGGTTCTATCGATTTTTCAAATTGCGAAGCCCTAAAAATTAACGGTAATATAAATACAATAATAGCATTTATTTTGGGTATGATATTGTAAATCTCCATATCAAAATATTGAAAATTAGATATTTAATTTATTGACACTTCGCCAAATCCTATTAATTTTAATATTACACCAAGAACACTACACATTATTAAAAACATATCATACATAATGATTGGATAAACCAAAAATTTGAGTAATCCCTTAGGTTTAATTGGAGAAAAGTAATATATAAATACTGAACATATTACTACATTCAATAATAGAGATATGACATAAGTTTTTTCTAAAATATCAAATTGGAATACTGAAATATTAAATATTGCAAGATATAATATGTTTAATATGATGAGTATAGTTCTTGTATTATTCATGATTTAATATTATTCCCCGATCTCTCAAACTCCAACCTCTCCCCACTATTTTTATATTAGTTGGGAATATTTCCATCTAACAAAATCGGTAAAACTATCATTCAGTTTTCGTATTGTAGGAGTGTCATTTATATCAAAAGCATAAACAGAAGGATTCTCATTTCCCGCCTCTATCGGTATGTAAAAAAATGTATCTTGAAAATTAAAAAAAGATAAGACATCCTTTATTTTCTCTAATTGAATACCTTCGCTTCTATACTTATTTATCCATTCGTAGAGCCAACTGTTTAATTTAAGTATCTCTCTTGTACCGTGCTCGTCCCAATATTCATAAAAATTTGTTTTTTCTCCCATAAGCATCAAGTATTCTTTTAATGCTTTAGGGATAGAGTATCCTAATTCAATTTCCACTTTTTCAATAGTTTCCATATCGGATCCTTCTATTGAAACTAGGGGGTTTGATTCGTCAATAAAATTTATATATTCCATTCATTTGAATAATTTTAAAGGTTAATGTATTGTATATTGTCATAAATATTCTACTATAAACACATACTCCTATCTCTCAAACTCCAATCTCTCCCCAAAAATTCCCTCCTTCACTTTCCCATCTTCAAAAACCACTTCCCCATTCACAAATGTATATATAATAGAACTTGAAAAAGTATAGTTTTCCAACGGACTCCAACCGCATTTGTATAATATATTTTCTTTGGTAACTATATAATACTGGTTCAAATTTACCAATACCAAATCGGCGGCAAAACCTTCGCGTATATAGCCTCGGTTTTTAATGCGAAATAAGTCTGCTGGGGCGTGGCTCATTTTTTCAACCAACTTTTCTAAACTCATTTTTCCTTGCTTTACTTTCTCTAGCATCATTTGCAAACTATGCTGCACCAAAGGCAAACCTGAAGGAGATTTTGTATATACTTGTTGCTTTTCGTCCCAAGTATGTGGGGCATGGTCGGTGGCAATAATATCAATGGTGTTGTCAAGCACGGCTGCGAAAACTGCCTCTCTGTCGCTTGCATATTTAATAGCGGGATTGCATTTTATTTGGTTGCCAAGTGTATAATAGTCTTCATCGCAAAACCATAAATGGTGCACACAAGCTTCGGCAGTAATTTTTTTATCTTTGAGTGGAATAGTATTATCAAATAATTCCAATTCTTTTTCAGTAGTTATATGTAATATATGCAAACGCGTACCATGCTTCTTCGCCAAGTCAGCCGCCATTTTGCTCGATGCATAACATGCTTCGGCATTTCTAATTTCGGGATGAAATTGCGGTGGAATATCGTCGCCAAATTCTGCTATATATTTTTGCAGATTTTCTTTAATCATCACATCATTTTCGCAATGTGTAGCAATTAAAGTGGGAGCATTGGCAAAAATTTTGGCTAATAAATGTTCATCATCTACCAACATATCGCCCGTGCTCGAGCCCATAAATATTTTTATTCCGCATACATTTTTAGGGTCGGTTCGCATCAGTTCATCATAATTATGCAAACCTGTTCCCATAAAAAATGAATAATTGGCAGGCGAACAATTTTTTGCAATCTGATATTTTTCTTCCAGCAATTCCTGTGTAAGTGCAGGCG
>JANYDJ010000235.1 GCA_025363675.1 Flavobacteriaceae bacterium
TTAAAAAAGTTCTTTAGATAGCTTTAAACATTACTTTTGCAAGGCATTTATGAAGTTTAAAGCCCTCGTCGTCAGAAAAAAAAGCAAAATTCTATTGTTGTTTTTATTCGCCATTACCTTACAATCCAATAAGTCGGATGAAGGTATGTTCCCGCTGTCATCCCTTTCTGGTCTTGATTTACAAAAGGCGGGATTAAAAATTTCACCCAAAGAATTATATAATCCCGATGGTATTAGTTTAATTGATGCCGTGGTTCGACTTGGCGGTTGCACAGGTTCATTTGTGTCGCCCGATGGACTTATAATTACCAATCATCATTGTGCTTTTGGGGCCGCAGCTTCAATCAGCGATTCAGCCCACGATTATATTACCGATGGCTTTAAAGCCAATACCCATGAGGAAGAACGTTCAGTAGACTTGCCTGTAAAAATCACTGTTTCCTATCAGGATGTTTCTACCGATGTGTTACAAGAAGCGAATAAAATTGCCGACCCTGTTGTTCGTATTAAAACCATCAACGATAAAATTAAACAAATAGAATTAAAAGAGCGTGAAAAAAATCCAGGTTTGTTGTGCGAAATGTCGGAAATGTTTACTGGAAAACAATATGTATTATTTCGTTATAAAACCATTAAAGATGTACGCTTGGTATATGTGCCTCCCCGCAGTGTGGGCGAGTATGGTGGTGAAACGGATAACTGGGTTTGGCCACGCCACTCGGGCGATTTTTCTTTTGTGCGTGCTTATGTGGCACCCGATGGAAGCTCCGCTACTTATTCGCCCAGTAACATACCCTATAAACCTGCAAAATATTTCAAGATAAACGCAAGCACCCTTAAAGAAAATGATTTTGTATTTATATTGGGTTATCCAGGAAGAACATATAGACATCAGCCCTCGCAGTTTTTCGAATATCATCAAGATCATCAATTGCCTTTTATATCGAAAGTATATGATTGGCAAATTGCAAAAATGGAAGAGCTGGGCAAAGGAAATAAAAATGTAGAATTGGCCTATAGCAGCCGTGTGAAACAACTTGCCAATGTTACTAAAAACTATAAAGGCAAATTGCAGGGATTTAGGCGTATCGGGCTTTTGCAAAATAAAATAGACGAAGAAACAGCGATGCAAACCTTTATAGAAAGCGATCCATTGTTGATGGAACAATATGGAACTTTGTTGCGTGATATTGATAAAATATATATTGATAAAATTGCAGACGCAGATAAATTTTTGTGGTTGACACAATTAATGAATACACCCGGAATTTTTAGGGCATCGATGGTATTAAACAGATATAGAAAAGAGAACCAAGCATTGATGAAAACCAAGTGGGAAGAAATGCTTCTTTCAAATGCCAAAGCAATTCGTTCAGAAATAAGAGATGCTTATGGGCAAAGGAGTGAAGCGTTCGATAAAGGCTGGCTTACTATGATGTTTACCGATTGTTTTGATAGAAGATTGGTTAATATGTTTGCCGGAAATGGGGCTATTACAAATGATCCCAATCCACGAAAAGCTGTTAGCGAATTTGTAAATAATATTATAGAAAATAGTTATCTAAATAATCCTAAAAAGATTGATACATTATTGGCAACAAAACCCACCAAAGTTTTTAAAAACTTCGATGATTTACAACGTTTGTCTAAAGTAATATTTGATTTTTATACTGAGCTAGATGCACGCAGAATGAAGCAGGACGCAGCATTGAACTTACTACTGTCAAAATATGTGGAAATAAAAATGTACTGGAAAAAGCAAAACTTTACTCCCGATGCCAATATCACTTTACGTTTTACCTACGGATATGTACGCGGCTATAAACCTAACGATGGAGAGTATGATAAACCCTTCACTACACTAAAAGGTATTATAGAAAAATGTGATAATACTACTTTTGTAATGCCCGCAAGTTATCAGCAATTATATGAAGCCAAAGATTTCGATAAATATATGGATATTAATTTGGGAGATTTGCCTGTAGATTTTTTATATAATATGGATACCACTGGAGGCAACAGCGGAAGCCCGGTACTAAATGCATACGGAGAATTGGTGGGCGTAAATTTCGATCGTGCATATTCAGCCACCATCAATGATTATGCGTGGAACGAAAACTATAGCCGCTCTGTGGGATGTGATATCAGATATGTATGTTGGGTTTTGAAAAAAGTAGGACATGCAGATAATTTGTTGCAAGAGTTGGGACAATAATATAGTTGCGAGTTATTGGTTGCGAGTTGTGAGACTATACGGCGAAAGCAACTCCCACAACCCACAATTCACAATTGGCAACTCACAACGAATATATAACTAAATAAATCATCAAATCATAAATCATTCAATCATCAAATGTTAATCGCTCCTTCTATCCTTGCCGCTGATTTTGCCAACTTGCAAACAGAAACTGAAATGCTAAACAATAGTGTTGCCGATTGGATTCATGTAGATGTAATGGACGGCATGTTTGTGCCCAATATATCATTTGGAATTCCAGTAATACAAGCCATAAAAAAGCACAGCAAAAAACCACTTGATGTACATTTAATGATTGTAGATCCTGATAGGTATTTACAAGCGTTTAAAAATGCAGGGGCCGATA
Organism: Flavobacteriaceae bacterium; assembly: GCA_025363675.1. GTDB lineage: Bacteria > Bacteroidota > Bacteroidia > UKL13-3 > UKL13-3 > CANJUD01. The sequence goes on from JANYDJ010000235.1 coordinate 2,604, forward strand.
ATTTATCAGTACATATAGAAGCTTGTCACCATTTGCACCGCACGGTACAGGGCATTAAAGAACTTGGTATGAAAGCAGGCGTAGCTATAAATCCCCACACAAGTATTAATGGACTTTATGATATAATAGCTGATATAGATTTGATATGCCTAATGAGTGTAAACCCAGGTTTTGGCGGACAGAAATTTATAGAAAATACGTATGATAAAGTATCACGATTAAAAGATATGATACTGCAAAAATCATCAAAAGCTTTAATAGAAATTGATGGGGGAGTTAATATACAAAATGCACCTAAACTTAAAGCCGCAGGAGCAGATGTATTGGTAGCGGGGAATTTTGTTTTTACTTCTAGCAATCCTATTGATACTGTAAAAGAATTGAAGGGGATATAAGTATCAAGTATTGGGCCCTTATAACCAAATTTCGTCATTGCGAGAAACGACGCGTTGTCTGTGTGTATATGGGTGACGAAGCAGTCTCATAGAGTGTGTGCTCGTTGAGATTAAATTTCCGGGCTATGGGATTGCCACATCGGAAGCCTCCTCGCAATGACGGACTTTGGCGTCAGCCCCCTTATTCCTTACCCCTTACCCCTCATTCCTTTTTGACTTCCGACTAATGACTAACGACTAGCTACTAATTCCTATCTTTGCAGTCACAATTAACCAAAAACATGAGCAACGAACCACACAAAATTATATTCTCGATGGCCAAGGTAAGCAAGACTTACCCGCCTAACAAGCAAGTTCTTAAAGATATATATCTTTCATTCTAGAATTATTTTAATTTTATCATCCCCTACACAAAGGATATATAGCCCCCTAGGCAAATGATTGGTAGAAATCTGGTACAATTCTTCACCATTGGTTGAAATGGTGAATATTTTTTTACCCAATATATCATACAATACAATTGGAATTTTTGTATTTGGTAAGTTATTAATGTGCAAAATATTGGATGCAGGGTTGGGATATACAGAAAGTTCCGTTTTTATAGTTTTTTCAGATAAATTTTCCCACTTCGAAGTTTTATTTATGATGTAAATGGTGTCAGTTCCGCCATCTACATACAAAGTATCACCTTTCTTTATATTAGGGAGGTATTCCATGGGTTTAGCCCCACCATCAAATGGTATTCGTTTTAAATCAGAATCGAATTTCATTATCACTAATGGAGTGTATAAATTTGACCACATATTAAAAGAAATTAAATATGTATTGTTTTTGGTTTTTAGTATATTGGAAAAGTATTTGGCATCGATAGTACTGTCCCATATCCATTCATTATACACATTGCCATTAATAGATGACTTCCTAATCAAAAAATGACACTCCCAGTTTGTATAGGGAGGTTGTCGGTATTCCCCAATTTCAATATTTAATGTATCATTTAATCTATATCCATCATGGATAGTTATAGAACTATCTTTAGAACAAGTTGAGGTATAATTTAATATTACTCCATTAGTATCGAGTTTTATGATGTGATTGTTTAAAATTGAACCGTTAGTTGCATCAGCATTAAAATAAATGTATCCATCATCCGTTGGGTAAGTATTATATCCAAAATAGGCCTTCATATCATTATAAAACAGCGGATGTTTCCATTTTGATTCTAAATTGTCGATTCGTAAATAGCGAATTACAGGTGACACTTCTTCAAATTGGGAGTCAACTGGTTCCCAATATGCACCTGATAATATAATGCTGTTCCAGTTGTGTTTTATTTGCACAAAATGATAAGCTTCCTTAAAAGTATTATAAGCTATCATATCTCCTTTGGTATCAATTCTCATTACAAATGAGAAAAATAAATCGGGCGTATCTGATTCTGTTGTTCCGGTACATAGAAAGCTATTAGTAACTGTATCATAAATTATTTGTTCGAAATGGATATACGGCCCTGTACCTTTATAATACTTTAACAGAACTTTATTTCCATTGCTATCCATCTTAAGCATAAATCCCAAAGTAGAATTTTGGTCTCGGTATCCCATGCTTCCAAACACACAAAAATTACCCTGTTTATCTAAATGTACATTAGTCAAGCTTAAATAGAAAGTATCAGACTGATTCTTGCGACATAAATGCTTGAATTCAGAAAAATTACCATTACTGTCAATTATTTGTAAAGCACAGTGGTTCCTATTTTTAGACTGCGACAAATTTATCCCTGTCATGAACATACTATCATTTAATTTGATAGGAGGAGCAACAGTGCTTGTAATTTGGCTATATATTTTAGTATTTGCTTGCCCCAATAAATATTGGCTCAAGTAGCAGTTGAGTATTAACAACCATGCCCCTGCTAATAATCTGTAATAGGTCATTTATTAGGCAAATATAATGACTTAGTATCTAAATCTGAACAAATATTTACCTGCTAACAAAGAAATAATATTTCAATTAACTTTGCACCCCAACCAAAACCAAAAACATGAGTAACGAACCACACAAAATTATATTCTCGATGGCCAAGGTAAGCAAGACTTACCCGCCTAACAAGCAAGTTCTTAAAGATATATATCTTTCATTTTTCTACGGTGCCAAAATTGGCGTATTGGGTCTTAACGGCTCGGGCAAATCGAGTTTGCTCAAAATTATTGCAGGCATTGATAAAAGCTATAATGGGGAAGTGGTATTTAACCAAGATTATAAAATTGGATACCTAGCCCAGGAGCCCGAATTAGACCCCACAAAAACGGTGAAAGAAGTAGTGAGCGAAGGGGTAAAACATATCACCGATGTGTTGGATGAGTATAATGAAATCAATGAAAAATTAGGCACTCCCGAAGTATATGAAAATGCGGATGTGATGGAAAAATACCTCAATCGCCAAGGAGAACTTCAGGATAAAATTGATGCTTACGATGCCTGGGAATTAGATACCAAATTGGATAAAGCCATGGATGCCTTGCGTTGCCCAGACGCTGACCAATTGGTGAGTGTATTATCAGGTGGAGAACGCCGTCGTGTGGCACTTTGCCGTTTGTTATTAAGCCAACCTGATATATTATTGTTGGATGAGCCTACCAACCATTTAGATGCAGAAAGTGTGGAATGGCTGGAGACATTTTTGAAAACATATAAAGGTACTGTTATAGCGGTAACGCATGATAGATATTTCTTAGATAATGTAGCAGGTTGGATATTGGAATTGGATAGGGGAGAAGGTATTCCATGGCAAGGAAACTATAGCAGTTGGCTGGACCAAAAAACCAAACGCATGGCCCAAGAAGATAAGACCGAAAGCAAACGCCAAAAAACATTGGAGCGTGAACTTGAATGGACCCGCATGGCACCCAAAGCCCGCCACGCCAAGAGCAAAGCCCGTTTGGGAGCTTATGATAGAATGATGAGCGAAGATTCGAAAGACAAAGAACAAAAATTGGAACTGTTTATTCCGCCAGGTCCACGATTGGGCGATGTGGTGGTGGAGGCACATGATGTGAGCAAAGCCTATGGCAATAAACTATTATATGAAAACTTAAATCTGAGTTTGCCCAAAGGTGGTATCGTGGGTATTATAGGTCCGAATGGTGTGGGAAAAACTACTTTGTTCCGCATGATTATGGGATTAGAA
>JANYDJ010000252.1 GCA_025363675.1 Flavobacteriaceae bacterium
GCGAGATGCCAGCGTTAACCTTAACTCAATTCTGACTTAGACTAACAGTTTTCACCAAATGGTTATTGCTTTGGTCGTAGGCTTCTATTTCGAGATTTAAATTGGTGTGGACCGTATTGGGAATGGTATAACTGGTATTGAAAGCAAAGGTATTTTGGTTCACATCTTTTTCTATATGTATCAATTCTATACCACTTGCAGTTTCTAAATGTATATGTACTTGTTTCAAAGCCGTATTATCAGAAATACTTCCTTTAATGAAAATGATATATCCCTTTTTAAAGTTTGTGCCATCGCTTGGGCTTTCTAATACACAAGTAGGAATCTCTTTGTCGTTATGGTTGCACAACCAATTAATGAGAAGAGCGGTAGCTACAAAAAATAGGGTAATCTTCATACCGATCATGACAAAAAAGATATAATAATAGTTGCCCCGTCTTTAAGAAACTATTAAGCTTTTTTGCTTACGAGAGCATTCTTGGTTCCCCAAGCATAAGCTGCAAACAGAACTATAGTTGCAATACCATTGCCTATAAAACTTTTGAGCAAAAATGGGAGAGCATTGGTATAACAAAGTACCAATCCTGAAAAATCTTTGGTGTATGGCTTGCTGTTCATATCCAATCCCGCAGCCCAAACCATTAAATTGGATACCACAAAAAATAACAATATAGAAGCGACCGTACCCATAGCAATATTTTTAATCTCGATTTTACCAGAGATACGATGTCCTATAAATGCACTCACCAAATACATGGCATAGATACCTATATATTCACCTTTGATAAAATAATCATAATAACTATCGCCCATTTTAAGGGCCATCAACACATCGCCCATTAACAATCCAGCCAAGGGCAATAGTATAGAACCACGCCAGCTTAAGCCAATGGCACCAGCAAAAAGCGTAATGGCCAACATAGGAGCATATCCTTCCCAACTACCTAGGCGAATGAGAGAAAGCAAAAGAAAGATAAAAATGGGAGCAACTATTTTTGTGTTCATGCGTTTGTGTTTTTAAAAATTATTAATAAATCGGTTTGCAAAAATAAACCATCCAAGGTGAAATGGTTAAATTTGCGGCTCTTAAAAATTATTCACAACCAACAATATGAAAAAATTATTTACGTTACTATGCGGCCTCATTGCCTTTGCAGGTGTTATGGCCCAACCAAAACTAATTGAAAAAGTAGATAAGGTGCCGGGCAAACTGGTTATCCCTTACGAAAAATATCAGTTGCCTAACGGCCTCACCATTGTGGTGCACGAGGATCACTCGAACCCCATCGTACATGTGGAGATTACCTACCATGTAGGCTCAGCCCGCGAGGTGAAAGACCGTACAGGCTTTGCCCACTTCTTCGAGCACATGATGTTTCAAGGCAGCGGACACGTGCAAGATGAAGAACATTTTAAAATTGTATCGGGTGCCGGTGGCAATATGAATGGCAGTACCAACCGCGACCGTACCAATTATTTTGAAACCCTGCCAGCCAATTATTTAGAAATGGCTCTATGGCTCGAAAGTGATCGCATGGGATTTTTATTAGATTCAGTAACGCAGAAAAAATTTGAGGTGCAGCGTGCCACTGTTAAAAATGAAAAAGGACAAAACGTAGAGAATGTTCCTTATGGAATTGTAGAAGAATATGTGAATAGCAACCTGTACCCCGAAGGTCATCCTTATAGCTGGACCACCATTGGATACACCGAAGATTTGGACAGGGCCAATGTGGATGATCTTAAAAACTTTTTCCTTCGCTGGTATGGACCAAACAATGCTGTATTGGTAATATCGGGCGATGTAAAAACCGAAAGTGCACTTGCCTTGGTCGATAAATATTTTGGAAGCATACAGCCTTGCCCAAAAGTAAATAAAATGAAAGTAGAACGTGTGATTTTACCCGAACGCAAATTTGTAAATTATGTAGAGAAGGTTAATTTACCTCGATACACTATTGTATACCCATCGGTAGGTGCCTATCATAAAGATGAAGCGGCTCTTGATATATTGGCCAACATTTTGGGCAATGGGAATAATTCCATTTTTTATAAATATTTTGAGAAAACCGAGAACGCACTTGGGGCATTTTGTTATAATAGAAGTGAGGAATTGGCTGGCGAGTTTACGGTGGGTATAGTGCCCTACCCCCTCACTGCTGTAGACTCAATAGATGCTTGGCTGAAGGCCTCCTTTGAAGAGTTAGAAAAGAATGGAGTGAGCGATGAAGCAATGGAACGTGCCAAATCGCAATTCCTTACCCAGTTTGTTGGCAGCATGGAAAGTGTGGCAGGCAAATCGACTTACCTAAATTATTGGGCCATGTTTTTAAACAAACCATTTAATATGCAAGACGAGATTGACCGTTATAAAAACGTGACCAAAGAACAAGTAATGGCAGCATATAATACTTATATAAAAAGTAAACCTGCTGTGTGGGTAATTACCCAACCTAAATATACACCTGGCGATGAAACCAAAAAAACAGAACCCGTTGTAAACACTACCCCCGTAGCAGCACCCAATGAATATAATAACCTCAGCTATAAAAAACCTGTCGATAATTTCGACCGCAGTAAACACCCTATTCCTGGCGAAGTAAAACCTGTTCAGTTTCCCAATATATATGATGTAAAATTTAGTAATGGCTTACGTGTGGCAGGAACTGTTAACAATGAAGTGCCATTGGTATATATGCAACTGAGCATAAAAGGAGGCGAACTGCACGAAATGACCGACCTTAAGAAAATTGGTCTTAGTGGCGTTACTGCCGAAATGATGAATGAAGGAACAAATAAATATACAAGCGAAGAATTTAGTGCTGCACTTGAAAAATTGGGTAGTAGTATTCGTGTTTCATCGAGCAGCGAAGAGATAAATATTTCTATGCAGAGCCGTGCAGAAAATGTGGACGCTACTTTAAAATTGTTTGAAGAAAGATTGCTGCATACCAAATTTAACAAAGATGATTTTAAACGTATCATTAAAAGTGATGTGCAACAATCGAAAGGAATTGATTACAATTCAAATGCTATGTCGTCGTTGGCTTTTGGTAAATTAATGTTCGGGAATAATCCTTATGGCTTGTTCGCTACCGAAAAATCTTATAAAAGTATAGCCATAGAAGATGTGATAAACTATTATAGTAACAACCTCTCGCCCTCTATTAGCAATCTGATAATAGTGGGAAGTATTGGGCAAGAAGAAATGATGTCAAAATTAGGTTTCCTAAAAGAATGGGCTGCAAAACCTGTTACCATCCCAAGCCCAGGAGAATTCTACGAAACAGAAGGAACGAAAATATATTTGGTAGATAAATCGGAAGCCCCACAAAGTTCGATTGTAATAGGGTTTTCATCAGAAAAATATTCGCCTACCGGAACTTTCTTTAAAAACAATATCATGAACTTTCAATTGGGTGGTAGTTTTAACAGTCGCTTAAATCAAGATATTCGTGAAGACAAAGGATATACTTATGGTATCCGCAGTGGTTACAATTTCAATCAGTATATGGGATATTATACCATTGGCTGCTCGGTGCGTGGCACAGCAACAGACAGTGCCCTTGCCGAAATAATGAAAGTAGTAAAAGAATATAAAGCTACTGGCCCCACCGACGAAGAAGTAAGCTTTACCCGCAGCTCTATGCTAAATGCCCGCCAAATGCGTTATGAAACCACTGGCTCAATGGCACAATTTATTGGGGGGATGTTAGATTACGGAATTACCCCTGAAGTGCTTAAAGAACAAGAAAAAATAATCTCTACCATTAGCAAAACCGAACTTTCAACACTTGCTAAAGACAATTTGAAAACCGATAAAATGGTGATTATGATAGTAGGCGATAAAGACACCCTGAAAAAGCGTTTGGAAAAATTAAATTTGGGCGAAGTAAAAGTATATAACAGTACCAATGATGTACAGTTTAATGCAAAGAACCGCATAGTACTTCCCACTATGGAAAAGAAATTTCCTAGACAATAGTATTATATAGTTTATCACTAAAAAAGAAGTCCCTGCTAACCACTAGTAGGGACTTCTTTTTTATAAACTGGTGCGGCAGCTAAAATCCGATTATTGCCACTAACTTTGTGCCCTTAATTTTTAATACTATATGAAAAAAACATTTTACATTTTCGTTACTCTTCTTTGTTTAGTAAGCTTACAGGCTTTGGCCCAAACCCCAACAAAAGAATATAAAATTGGTAAAGAGTTCCAAGTAAATATCCCCGATTATATGATAAGAACGAGCGGACTAAATAGTTCGGCTGCTTTTCAATTTAAGAATGACGACAAAGATGTATTTGGGTTTATCATACAAGACTCAAAAGACGAGTTGACTTCAGTGGGTCTTACATTTAATAATACCGATAGCTTTTATAACTTTTTTATTACTGACTTTATAAAAGATGCAGATAAAAGAACGGTATCAACCCCTATTCATACCAAAAAAGAAAGTATCAGTTTCATTGAAAGCGATTTTTCTTATATGGACAGTGAAACAAAAGTAGAAATATATTATTTTATTGGAATAGTAGAAACCAAAAGCTGCTATTATAAAGTGCTTTGCTGCTCGTCATTGGCAAACAAAGAAAAGTTTAAAGCCGAGTTTAGAAGTATATTATATAGTTTAAAAGATTAAATATAGACAAGGTATATAAAGTAGCTAGCCAGCCTTTTGCCAAACTGCTGTGCTTGCTACCAGTTATTTACTCATTTATTTGTCTTTTCTGTAACGCCAATTATTACTCCAAAATTTCCGTCTGTCTGTATCCATTTTTTTTCTTGTAAATACATTTTTGAAACAAAGCCGTCGAGATACAATGCGTTTTTACATCCTAAACTTTGAAAGTATTTTGCGAAGTCATAAAAGTTTATTTCTGTTTTTGACATTGCAAATACTACTTTGTTGTCAGGCAAAATTCCAACTCCATTTCTAATGTTCAGATTTGTCGAGCCCTCTTTAAATGCAGAATGAATTTGTCCGTCAATTACTAACATTGGTCCTGATTGCGTTGCATATTTTATTTTTCCGTTTTCAGAAAAGTTAGAAGTTTTACAAACAAATGGAATATTGTCAGTTGTAAGGTAAAAAACGCCGTTAGGTTTTAAATAAAAATTTCCGTTTCCGACCGCTGTGTCTAAAACTGCAAGGGTCTTTTTGTTTTGTATAAAAAGCCCTTGTGGTGAAAAGTCTTTATTGAACATTCCACCATTCATTGCAAATTTTAGAGTCAAATTTTTACATTCAACATAGGTCTTCAAATTTGGAATGCTTTTAAGAATTTCGTCCTTATCGTTTTTCCAATAGAGTTGTAAATCTTGAGTATTAGTATCAACCGTATAAGCTAAAATTTTGTCGTCGATTGAGTTTTGAGTTGTTATAAAAGTAATTAGCCCTACCGCTAGCAGAAGCAATAAACTCAGTAATATTATTTTCCCATTACGTCTCAATTCTGTTTCGTTTTAGTTTGTAGTGTCTTTGCACCCTATACTTGATACCTTATACTTGATACCTTATACTTTATACTAAAAAAAAGGCAAGCCTATAAGCCGGGTTCTGTATATTCCTGTCATTAATCTTGTATAGCTGTTGCCAACTATATCATGCAGCCTACCCTCCCCTGTGTGCTCATTTGCATGAACCGCCGCAGCGGGCAGCTGCTTCCTGGGGTTTATTTGGCCTTGCAACCCATAAGGTTTGTAATGCCCCGCAATGTCGCCATGCGGGCGGTGGGCTCTTACCCCGCCTTTTCACCCTTATCTCATCCAAAAACGAGACGGTTTATTTTCTGCTACACTATCTGTTACCTTTCGGTACCTCTCTGTTAGAGAGTATGGTGCCCTATGTTGCCCGGACTTTCCTCTCCAAAATAAATTGAAGCGACAGGACAGCTTGCCTTGGTGCAAAAGTAACTTATATAACAAGGCGGGCAAAATAAAAATGGTATAAAAGGTTGCTTTGTATTTAATTTGCAGCCCACATGCTTAGCGTTCCACAAATAAACTACCTTAATATTTTGCTTATGATTGCCTCGGCTGCGGTGGCCATGGTAATACCTTTTGAGCTATTTCTATTCTCATACGCCGTGCTTGGCCCTTTGCATTACCTAACAGAGATTTCGTGGCTGCAGAAAAAAGGATTTTATATAAAAGGCAAATACGATTATATCATTTTGCTGGCACTGGGCTTAATGGTAACTATTGCTTTTATATACCCCAACAACCAACCTGTAGCTGGGCAAAATTATGTATTTGCAGCATTTATAGTAGGCATTGCACTTATATTTTTGCAAACCTGGTATTTAAAATTATTCGTTGCGGCAATGGCTGTGCTGGTAGGCTTTATGATACAAGACAACTATTTTTATATCATGTTTTTTGCTATCTTTTTACCTACCCTTATCCATGTGTATATATTCACAGGTTTGTTTGTAATACATGGTGCATTGCGTAGCAAAAGCGTATCGGGGTATTTATCGATGTTGGTATTTATATTGTGCACGGTTTCCTGTTTTGTTATTGGTGTTGGGGCAGAAAATCCCGTAAGCCTAAAGATGCAAAAGATATATGAATCGTTTATGGGAATGACCCGAGGTTTTATCACTTTTTTTGGTGTTGATGGATACACACAGAACATGACTGATTTTAACAAGATGGACAGTGTATATCTTTTCTTTGGAGAAAAACCAATAATGCTAATGCGATTTATTGCATTTGCCTACACCTATCATTACCTTAATTGGTTTTCAAAAACCAGTATTATCAAATGGCACAATGTATCTACCCTTCGCCTTATGATTATTGTTACCCTATGGATATTTTCTGTATTTTTATATTATAGAAACTATACCATGGGTTTAAAAGTATTATATTTTTTGAGTATGGTACATGTGTTTCTCGAATTCCCTTTAAACCTGAGAAGTTTTACGGGTATTGGAGAAGAAATTAAAGGAAGATTCAGCAGCAAAAAAATATCCACTTAATCGTATATGCATCTAAGTATTACCCTTATCATTATTGTTATTACTGCTATTACTAGCATTTCTGCCTTTAGCAACAACACTTTGCTGAACAAGATGATGTTCAATGCTTATATGGTTAAACACCGCAAAGAATGGTGGCGTTTTTTTACCTCCGGATTTATACATGCCGACTATATACACTTGGCTTTAAATATGTTTGTATTATATAGTTTTGGTGATTTTTTAGAGAGTGCTTATGCAGCTTATTTTGGGCAATATGCATCTGCATATTTTCTTGCTTTATATATTCTTTCTTTAGTGGCCTGCGAAATAACCAGCTATCGCAAAAACATAAACAATATACATTATAATTCCTTGGGGGCATCGGGAGCCGTGTCGGCTGTGGTGTTTGCCTGTATTATTATTGAACCATTTTCCACGCTTTCGGTATATGGAATTAAAATGCCTGCAGTATTATATGGATTGTTATACTTGGGACTGGAGTTTTATTTAAACAAACGCAATCGCACCAATATTAATCATACAGCACATATTGAAGGAGCCTTGTTTGGCATTGCATTTACCATTGTAACCAAACCCGCACTGTTCACCAATTTTATTGAACAGGTGAAAGATCACTTTTAATAAAATTGCGAATTACGGCATATATTTATTCAGAACATAAATAATATTTATAATAGGGTTTGTCATTCCGAGGAACGAGGAATCTATTGTGTTTCAATGGTGATTAGTAGATTTCTCGCTCACGCTCGAAATGACAAAGGGTATTATGTCTTGACTAGATATATACCATAATTCGTAATTAAATAAACCGTAATTGATTTAGGTCGATAAAAGACTGCCTATTCACACTTTGTGCAAAACTGCAAAAAGGCTCGAGGCGTATTTGTTTGTTAATTTTGCAGTATATGCTAAATACAACTAAAATGGCTAAGAAAATTATAATATATATTTTATTACTTTTGGGTAGTGATAAAATAATAGCTCAAACCTATACTGCCGATTATTATTTGGGTTTAGGCTTTAATGTAGAGAAAAGCAAAACAGTAGTAAACAAACTCGATTCAGCCCTATATTATTATAGATATGTGCTTGACAATTATCCAACATTCAAACAAGAGTGTTCCAGGGCCATGTACCGCATAGCGGGTGTACTTGAGAAAGACAGTATTAATGAATCTATCAGATGGTATAATCGCATTATCACTTCTCCCAATGTAAATGATAAAGATAAGGGAATGGAGGTAATGGAAGTATATGCCAACTATCGCCACAATTCATGCTTGCGTATGGCCACATTATATAATCGCAAACGCAATTACGATGAAGCATTGCAATGGTTATATAATGCCCAATATATATATAAATATGATACTGATATTGGCACAGCGTTCGAAAATAAAATGGTGTCCATTGCTATTGTTAAATTTGAATGCTACAAAAGTTTAGACTATCAGGACAGTGCCGTATATGCTTTAGTTCACAAGCTATTAGATGTAGATATGAGGTATTACTTACCAAACATGGACGAATCGAAAAGCAATGCTGTTGACCATTATACCAAAACTGCTAAGATAGCCCTAAAGTATATTGACCAAACCCGCGGAAAAGATGAGTTTAAACTTGCCTTTAATCTGGCCCTAAAAAAACTTAAAGTAAAAAAAGACAAAGACCGCAGCAAAAGCGAAAAACTATATTATGCTACTTTTAAATTATATAATATAGAATATAGAATTCATTCATCGAAACCCAAGCACCGAAAAGTAGAGTTTATGAACGAAATTCATCAAACTGCTTTTTATACTTTGTTGCAAGAGTAGATGCAAAACTATTTCGAATTCTATGGTTTGCCTATCCAATTAAATTTGGATTTGGCCTTGCTCAAGCAAAAGTTTTTTGAAATAAGCCGCAATTCTCACCCCGATTTATTTGCCAACGCAACTCCATCTGAACAGGAGAAAGCTTTGGAGATTAGTACACTCAATACAGTTGCATACAAAACATTGCTACATCAACATTCGCGTATTGAGCATATTCTACATTTATATCATACCGATTCCAACCAAAATTTACCGCCAGTATTTTTGGGCGAAATGATGGACATGAATGAACGTATTGATGAAGCAACACCCGAAACCAAAGAGCAGCTAACCCAAGAAATTGCCCAACTAAAAAAAGATTTTGAAGTGGAGATGCACCAGCTTTTCGAGCAATTTGATAATGCTAAAGAGATAGACCGAGCTTCCATTTTATTAACACTAAACCAATTGCATTTAAAAAACAAATATTTGTTGCGATTGAACGAAAGGCACGATACTTTTGCAGCAGAATAATACCAAATCTAATTGCCCGGATGGCGGAATTGGTAGACGCGTTAGTCTCAAACACTAATATCGAAAGATGTGCCGGTTCGACCCCGGCTCCGGGTACTCCTTCAAAATAACTCCTTCAAAATAAATAAATTTGAGGGAGTTATTTTTTTAATAACCATTCTTGAATGTTATTCACACTAGCTTAGTGGTTCTACATCGGTTGAGTCTATTGTTATGCTTATTTGTTGTAAGATCAAGTGTTCAGTTATTTTTGGAATTATATTATATAAATACAAATTTTGATTTTATATAATTACATTTGTAGCTATATAAAAAGTGCACTCTTATGAAAAGAAATATACTTTTAATTTTTTCGTTAATACTGAACTCTCTGATTGCAAGAGGTCAGAACGAAGAAGCCTATTTGAAAGCGAATGCAATTCATATTAATAATCCTGAGAGGCTAAGTGACAGTGTTTACAACCTGCTTTCAAAATTCCAGATAATCATGTTTGGCGAAATGCATGGTACAAATGAATCAGTTCCTTTTGTTAATGGACTCACAACCCTTTTTACTACCAAAGGCGATAGCGTTCTAGTAGGTTTGGAAATTCCATCGAATTCGATGGCAAGGTTTATTTCTGCCCACACAGACAGTAGTATTTATCAAAGTGATTTTTTTAGTCAGCATCCTGTTTCGGGGAAAGAATCTATTCCGTGGGCAAATTTGATATCATCGCTTAATAGAAATCACAAAGTTCAGATTTTTTTCTTCGATCTAAATGCCGACGAAAAAATTTCCAATAGGGACAGTTTGATGGCAATGAAAACTAAAAGACAATACGAACAGCATTCCACTTGGAAAATGATTACACTAACTGGTAATTACCATAATAGAATTACCAATCCTGGATCAATGACCTCAATCCTCAAAAGGAATATTACCACAAATATTTGTTCGCTGAATATGGAATATCAGCAAGGAAGTGCATTTGCAAATTTTACACACGGAATGGAGATAAAAGAACTGGGGAGTTATCCGTCCACATTTAATTCAACCCAAGGATATGATAGATATGTGATGTTGCAGAACCCAAATATATATTATGATTACGATGGTTTTTATTTCATCAGATCAATTTCTCCTGCTAAAATGACTATATCAAAATAATGACAACAAGAAAAGAACATTGGGAAAAAGTTTATTCAACTAAGCAACCCCATGAAGTAAGCTGGACACAAGCCTTGCCAAAGACATCTTTAGATTTCATTTACAGCTTCAGTCTTCCAAAAACCACGTTGTCGCCGTTCTACAAGAACGGTGACTC
>JANYDJ010000013.1 GCA_025363675.1 Flavobacteriaceae bacterium
GTCCTTTTTGCTTTTCAATGGGCAGAGACACTACAGTTTCTTTTTATATTGGTTCGGATATGTACCTAGGCAATAATCCCCGTATGCTCGACAGTTTATCTATTGATTTTGGCAATGGTTGGCAAACTTTATCAAGTGGAACTATATCATACAATTTCCCTGGCTTTGGTGTATTTGATATTGGTATAAAATATACACTAACTAACGGGACTGAGTTTCGTACTAAATTTAAAATCTCCGTTACTCAGTCTATAACTGACTTACCAGGCAAGAATTTTCATTATGGAGATATAGAAGCCGACATATCTTATAATGGGGTAAAAAAAGCAAAGGGAGTCTATGTATATCGAATGGGGATGGGGAATACATCGGATTGCTTTAAAAAACCATTTATTATAACTGATGGTGTTGATTTTGGGTATGGAATGGACAAAGCATACGGTTGGGAACATTGTAGAGATGGCAAATGTAATGCTACAGGTTTTATTGATATATATACCGGTAAAGACCACAACTATGAATCAGGATTAAAAGATGAGTCTCTTCCTGAGTTTGCAAAAGGCAGTAAATTGTTCGACGATTTATATAGAGAAGGATATGATGTGATATTTTTAGATTTTGAAGCAGGAGCTGGTTATATGCAAGCTAATGCCATGCTATTAATCAAATTAATCGACTCGGTTAATCACAATAAATGCAGCAAAGAAGAATTGGTGGTGTGCGGCCCCAGTATGGGTGGGCAGATAATGCGATATGCTCTTTCATATATGGAAACACATAATTTAAAACATTGTGTGCGTACTGCTATATATTTTGATTCACCTAATAAAGGTGCGAATATCCCAATTGGTATGCAATTGTGGCTTAAGTATTTCACCGATCATAATACTGACAATCTTTTTGATGCGGCAACGGTAGCAATAAATCAAAAACTAGATAGGGTTGCAACGCGACAATTGTTAAATAACCACTTTAGCCAATACGACCATCAAAAAGCAGGTGAAAGAGATGTATTCATGAATGATTTAGTGTATAATTTGGGCAGTTTCCCGCAAAATATTAGACAGGTGGCCATTCCCAATGGAAGTTGTAATAATGTATGGGATTGTTTTTCAGATGGGATAACCTTAGTAAATTTAAAAATCCCATTCAAACACGGTCATCACACTATTAGAGGGGTTGCCTATGCTACCCCCGGGAATGTAAATAAAGAAAACAGAATATTTTATGGCGATGCCATGGGAGGAAACAATCTGGTAAAACTTAACTGGCTTGCTGAAAGACCATTATTTGACAATGCACCGGGCAGTAGAAATGATGCCTTAAAAGCAATGGAACAAATTGCACAGGTTATGAATAGCAGGTTTAAATACGCTGCCGTAATAGCTCCTTATAAAGTCTCCACATTTATAACAACTAACAGTGGACTGTGTTTAACCAGCGGTGATTTGTCATATAATGTAGAATATGAAATGCTTGACGAGCATGCCCCTGATCGTTCAAAATATCAATTCGATGCTTATTACAAACATAGAGGCAATGAAATACATGTTGAGATGACTGATGGTGGTATTGACTGGATAATTTTGGAGCTGCAACGAACACGTAATATACTATTTAATTTACCTACTACCTATTCATATTGGGGAACCGACAATCAAAACCACAGTGTGCAAAGTTCAAGTTTTAATTTTGGAAACCACTTCCGCCATATACTCAATGATGTTCAAATTAATTCAGGAGGAACACTTTCGGTAAATGCGAACAAAGGTGTAAATTATGGACTAACCAATGATTACTATAATAGTGATTCTTCTAAATTTACAAGCCAATATTTTTACCTAAACACTGCAAATTGCGGTAGCGAAGTAGAGATAAACAATGGCGGTAAATTTAGTATTGGAGATAATAACACACCCACTCCTAACAAAGGAGTTGTAAATATTAAAGAGGGTAGTAATCTATACTTGCACAGTGGTAGTAATTTATATATATACTATGGCAGTAAACTTATCATTGAAAAAGGAGCAACTTTATTTGTAGACCCAGGTGCCACTATATATATTGAAGACAATGCAAGTATTGAAATAAAAGGACAATTAAATTTATCGAACAACACCGTATTTAAACATGATGGATCGGGCAAAGTAATATTTAACAATACCGATGCAACCTTTAGTATTAGTGCCTATAGTGGATCTTCAATTGAATTTAAAAGCACTACCGATGAGACCAAATTAGAAGTGAGCGGATTGATTACAATTCCTAGCACCTTAAGTAATTTTAAAGTTGAGGGTGCAATTGTGGTAGCGAACAATGGAGCTAAATTTAATATTTATTCTCCTGTGTATTTTTACAATGGTGTATTTAAACCATCTGCATCAAATATTAATAATAATTGGGAAGGGTTGAAATTTAATGACCAAACTGATAATCAAATTTATATTAACAAAACCAAATTTTATTATGCTACCTCTACTGCATTAGATTTTTCTAGTGACTACGCTCTAACCTCTCCTTCGTTTTATGCCAATGAGTTTTACAATAATGGCGTAGCTATAAGTATTAACGATGCAGGTTTCAGCATAAATAATTGCACTTTTACAGACAATACAAAAGCAATAAATGCCAATTGGATTACACAATCTTCTTTATTACAAGGTAGTATATTTAAAAACAATAGTAAGGGTCTTGACTATCATGGAAACCAGAATGCAGCTTTGTTGCTGAAAAATAATAATTTTACAACTTCTGATATATATATAGCAGCGGCTGCAAACTATCCAATGTTAGTAAGTATGCGATGCAATAAGTTTTCGAGTACTGAAATTGACATAGATTATGCGAGTTTAAATTTAAGCTCCACTACACAGCACACTACTACTGAATATGGAGGTTATAATACTTTTAGTTCCTCTATACTGGCAGTTTACCAAATAAATTATTTAAACTTAAAAGATGGATATAATGATTTTATTTCGAATGGCTATTATATAACTGGTAGTATAAAAAACTCAAACAATATGTCTTCCTCGCAGTTTACCACCAATTATTTCGACAAAATTACGGGTGTCTCTTTTCCCCTACCCAATGGAATTGGATTTAATTATTATCTTGGAAAATTGGATATAACTTATATAAATGCCAACACCCAAGTATCGAGCAATTTCAAGCTTTATGGCAACTTAACTTCGCAAAAAAATGGTGGCTGCCAAGCGGGTGGTGGTGGTTTTGCCCCAAGAATTGCGGAAAACAATCATACAGAAACTTCTACAATATCAAAACTATATCCCAATCCTGCCAATGATATATTATATATCGAATTCCCAACCACTGAGTATTTGGCACAAATAAAAGTGATTGACATGCAGGGCAGAATTATAGTTTCTGCACAAGTGGCCGCCGGTACTTCTTTATATACCATACCTGTGAAAGAACTACAGGCAGGTATGTATATGGTAACCTTGGATCGTGATGGAGTGATAGAAAAATTGAAATTTGTGAAACAATAGATTCAAAATAATAGAAAGCCGATAAACTAAACCGCCTGATAACAAGGGCGGTTTTTTTATTTTTAGAAGAGTTAGGAAGACTACTTTATTTTGATTGAGCTAAATTAATATACTATTATCCGCTCTATTATTTTAGTAGGCTTATCGTTTTCATATATACTTTTCTTTAGCCAATTTCCTGTTGCATCGTCGTTCTCATATTTGTCGTTTTCTTTTACTTCTACAGCACCGGTTTCATTATAGTTTACCATTTCTACCTGATTATTTTTGGCATCATATTTATAGGTTGTTCTAATACTTAGTTTAGTATCGGCACCATAGCTGCAATATTCAATTTTATTTCCTTTCTCATCATATTTATGTGTTTGTTTACCAGCAAGGGTATTGTCAGCCTTATACTTCAATCGTTCTATCATATTGCTGTTTATATCATACTTAAATTTAAGTTTATAGTTAAGTTTATTTTCGGCATTGTGCTCACTTTGTTCTATCATATTACCTTTTATATCATATATATATTTGAGGGTATAGGATAGTGTATTATCTGCTTTATAATAACTGCCTTCTGTTTTGTTGCCCTTGGCATCATAAGTATGTGTCTCTTTCGATTTTTGCTCACCACTTATATTATACTTCACCATCTCGATTAGTCGACCCTGTTCATTATATTTATAGTTAAATTTGTTCATCACACTGCTATCGGCATTGCAGTAATTCATTTCGGTAACGTTGCCTTTTTCATCATATTGATATAGCTCCGTATTAAGCACACTGCCCTTTTCCGTATTTCCATTTTTTAGTATTCCCACATATACCTTTTGTGTTAGTTTTTTTACTTTGCCGCTTATGTTATCAGCTACTAAACTATTTTTTGTTTGGGCTAATTGGGCAAGGGGCCATAGCAAACATGCCATTAGTGTGAAGTATATTTTTTTCATGGGGTCAAATATAATCACAAAAGAAGAAAGTGAAAAAATTTGTAGGAATGGCCATCAAATGAAGTGTGGCTTGGTGTATAAAAGTTTTATGTGGCAAGGCGAACAGGCGATTACCTTAATTTAAAATCAATACCTAGGGTTGAAGAGAAATATGCGTATTTTTGCTTGATGAAAAAACAGCTACATTATATCCTATTTTCATTTCTATTTTTACTTAGCCCCATCGCTCAGATAGTTGCACAACCCCTTAGCAGCAAGCAAGTGGATGAACTGGTGGAGAAAACTTTGAAAGCTTTTGATGTGCCAGGCATTGCAGTGGGAATTATTAAAGATGGCAAACTAATACATGCCAAAGGATATGGCGTTCGATCGCTAAATACGGGACAAAAAGTGGATGAGCATACCTTGTTCGGTATTGCCTCTAATAGTAAAGCATACACTGCCGCCGCTTTGGCGATGTTGGTAGATGAGAAAAAAATAAAATGGGACGATAAGGTTACGCTTTATATCCCTGAATTTAAAATGTACCATGCCTATGTAACCAGTGAGTTTACCATCAGAGATTTGCTAACCCATAGAAGCGGCTTGGGACTAGGTGCTGGCGATTTGATGATGTGGCCCGACTCTAACATAAACACCAAACAAGATATTATACAGGGTCTGCAATTTCTAAAACCTGTTTCAAGTTATAGAACCAAATATGACTATAATAACAACTTATATATTGTTGCAGGCGAAGTGATAGCTCGAGTATCGGGAATGAGCTGGGAAAACTTTATTGAGCAACGTATAATGCAGCCCTTAAATATGAACCATAGTGCAACATCGCTATATCGCCTTAAAGATAAAACAAATATTGCAGCCCCCCATTGTTTTGTTAACGATAAGCTGCAACAAATTACTTTGGGCTGGAGCGAAACAGCCAATGCTGCCGGCGGGATATGGAGCAATATAACCGACCTGAGCAAATGGGTTATAATGCAATTGGACAGTGGCAGACATATATATAGTGAACAGAAAGAAAAAATACAATTATTTAGTCAGGCAGTGCAACAAGAAATGTGGACACCACAAACTATTATACCCGTGCGTGGACCCACACCCTATAATACACATTTTAGTACGTACGGTTTGGGCTGGGGTATTAGCGATGTGATGGGCTACAAGCAAGTATCGCACACGGGTGGACTTGCAGGCATGGTAACACAAGTAACGCTAATTCCTGAATTAAATTTGGGTATTATAGTGCTCACCAACCAACAGGTAGGCTCTGCATTTAGTGCCATTACCAATACTATTAAAGATGCGTATTTTGGTATACAGAAAAAAGATAGAATAACCGAATACCATGATAGAGTAGCGAAGAACGATGCACGTGCTAAGAAAATAACGGAGGAAGTTTGGCAAGAACTAGCACAACCAAAAAATATTACTTTTGCAAATTCTATATATACTGGCAACTACAATGATTCTTGGTTTGGTGATATTACTATATCAGAAAAAGAGGGTAAACTTATATTCGTATCAAAAAAATCTCCACGGCTCATTGGTAATTTGCTTTATTATAAAGGCAATACCTTTGTAGTGAAATGGAACGATAGAAGCCTCGATGCAGATGCATTTGTAGTGTTTAGCTTGGATAAAAATGGAATGGCCGTCGCCGTAAAAATGGAAGCCATTTCGCCCGCTACTGATTTTAGTTTCGATTTTCAGGATTTGGAATTTAAAAGGGTAGAATAAAGACAAAAGATAAAAGACAATTGGTAATAGTTAATGGACTAATCCTATATTATAATATTCACAACAAATAATACAAAACTATATAATGATTATTGAAGGACTACCCCCGCATGGCACTAACGACTAATGACTAACTACTTATTACTGACCACTGATTACTGTTTACTAAAAATGAGACTTATAAAAGAAGAAGAACGAAATCTAATTATATATCTGTTGGAGAAATTAAATTTTATAATTACAGATTATCCTATTAGTGAATATGTGGAAGAATATGGCGAAGAGGGCATGGGCAGTATTGGAATGGGGGATGAGAACGCTGAATATGCAGGCGATTTGGCACAAGCAGAATATATAGATGAAGACAATACACCTGTAATAATTACTTTAACCCAAGACACAAACCATAAATTATTAGATTTGGATTTCTGGAAAATTGATTTTTCTAAATTGATTGCCTATCCAACACCTGCACAACTTACTTTTACCTCTACAAAATAATACGCCATGTCATTAAAAAAACTATATTATATACTTACTTCTTGCTTGCTAATTAATATAAGTGCATGCACCTCGGTAAAACTGGGAAGTAGAGCTGGGAAAGATATTGTACTAAATAGCGAAAATTATATGCAGCTAAATGGAATATATTCCAATAACTGCACCGATACCTCACAAAAAAATTTGTGGAACAGTTTTGAATCTGATAGCTTGGGCCCTTATCCTGATTATAAAGTGGTGATTAGTCCGAACGATTTGAACACTTTAAAAGTAAAAATTTTATATGAAGATTCTGTAGTGGCCGTATCGGTACTGGCGGGGCATTTTAAAAAGGGATACTTTGTGGTAGAACGCGAATGGACTACCGTTTCCATATTAGGCCCAGCGTTATGGTTTCTCAACAACAATTTAAAGTATATAGGGCTCGATAAAAGTAATAATCTGGTAGTGCTAAATGCAGGTAGAAAAGTATTGGTGATGTTGATGTTATTGCCCATTAGTATTAAGAAAAGCCAACACGAAAATTTATATCATAGAGCCAAGTTGGTAAATATGCGATAACGTGATTTGTGATTGATTGAGTTCCATCTTTCTTTTTAATTTCTATTTTTAAATGAACGTTCATTCATTTATATTTGCCCCTATAAATGCGAATAAAAGATGAAAATAAAGAATATGCTATCCGCGAAAAAGCGATGGAGATGATTGTGGAGCATGGCTTTGAGGGATTAAGTATGCAAAAATTGGCCAAGGCTGCCAATGTATCGCCTGCCACTATTTATATTTACTTTAAAAACCGTGAAGATTTATTGAACCAATTATTTATAGAAGTGCAGGAAACATTTTCGGCAGTAGCATTAGAGGGGTTTAACGCCGAACTCTCCTTTGAAACGGGATTGTGGTTACAATGGAAAAACCGCTTAAAGTTTATTGTTAAGTACCCAGTGCTTTATAGTTTCTACGAACAATTTAGAAACTCTCCCCTCGTGAATCATTCTGATATACAGTTTTCAAGATTTAAAGCACAGATGAAAACTTTTATATCAAATGCTATTAAAAGAGGCGAAATACAAAAAATGGAACCCGAAATATTTTGGTCTATCGCCTATGGCCCTTTTTATAGTTTGGTAAAATTTCATTTGGAAGAAAAAACGCTGATGAACAAAAAATTTAAACTTACCGAAGCAAAAATGCAAGACGCTTTTAATAGGGTGCTTAAATCATTTAAATAATACAACAAAAACAATTATAATATATATAGCATGAACAAGAAAGAACCGAAACCAAAAATCACTTTCACCAAATATCAAAAATTTATTATAGCCATTATTGCCATTACGCAATTTACTATCATATTAGATTTTATGGTGATGTCGCCCATGGGTGCTATTATGATGCCTGCATTAAAAATTGACCCTACCCAATTTGGCAATGTAGTATCGGCTTATGCATTTAGTGCCGGTATATCGGCCATACTTACCGCGGGGTTTGCAGATAAATTTGACCGAAAAAAATTATTAATATTTTTCTATATAGGATTTATTATAGGCACCTTTTTATGCGGCATAGCTACTGATTATGATTTTCTGTTAATAGCACGAGTAGTTACTGGAATATTTGGTGGCGTAATAGGAAGTATTGGCATGGCTATTATCACTGATTTATTTGCACCACAGATGCGTGGAAAAGTAATGGGATTTGTACAAATGTCGTTTGCCAGCAGCCAGGTATTGGGTATTCCCATTGGTTTAAAAATGGCCAAAGAATGGGGATGGAATTCTCCTTTTTTAATGATAGTTGGTTTAAGTATTATAGTGCTCACCACTATTATCATATATTTGAAACCCGTAAAAGAACATCTAAAAGTACAAATGGATAAAAATGCATTCGTTCACATGTATCATACTTTAACAAAACCTTTCTATCTTCAAGCTTTTCTTTCTACTGTATTACTTGCAACAGGTGGGTATATGCTAATGCCATTCGGCTCAGCTTTTAGTGTGAACAATTTAAAACTATCGGTCGATGATTTGCCTATGTTATATTTGATTACCGGTATCAGTGCACTTATTGCCGGCCCACTCATTGGCAAGTTTAGCGAAACAGTTGGGAAATATAAAATATTCCTTTTCGGCTCCATATTAAGTATTATAACCATAGTGGCGTATGCCAATTTGGGTCCTTCCGAATTTTGGGTGGTATTGCTTTTAAATTGTATATTAATGTTATCTATTACAGCCCGTATCGTTACCTCTTCCACTATCATGACCTCGGTGCCCGTAATGGCAGACCGTGGTGCATTTATGAGCATCAATTCATCAGTACAATTGCTTGCAGGCGGCATTGCAGCTAAAGTAGCCGGACAAATAGTTACGGAAAATGCGGACCACAGCTTGGTGCATTATGATACTTTATGTTATGTGGTAAGTGTTACTGCAATTATTACCGCAATTATGGTATATTTTATCAATAAAAAAATAAAAGTAGTGAATGCGGATAGAGCTGCGGTTGCTGTAGAAAAAGTATAAAGTAGTTAGTATAAAGTATAAAGCTAAATATCAATTGCCGTCGGCTGAAGCCAACGGCAATTGATATTTAGCTTTATTATAGCTACCCAAAATACTCTACATAATTATTGGGCGTTTCGTAAAGTTTGATACTGTGCAAACTGCAAGTTTCCGATTTAATATGGGGCTCTAATCGGGGCCAAATAGCAATGGCAATATTTTCGATACTGGGTAAAACTCCTTCCAAAAATGGCACATCCAAGTTTAGGTTTTTATGATCGAGGTGTTCCGTTACTTCTTTTACAATAAGTGTTTTCAACTTTTTTAAATCGAACAAAAAGCCTGTGTCGGGATTGGGTGTTCCTTTCACGGTTACATATAAATCGAAATTGTGGCCATGCCAATTTTTGTTGGCACATATACCAAACACGGCATCGTTCTGCTCCTCGCTCCAATCGGGACGAAACAGGCGGTGTGCAGCATTGAAATGCTCTTTGCGAGTGATATAAACTATTTTTGACGACATAAATATACCTGCAAATTTAAGATGATTTGGCGAAGGGAATTGCCTTAATTTTGCAAAACTTAAAAATGCGGGCTACCCAAATTATCATATATTTATCACTGCTGCTGCTTCCCTTAGCCGCTGTTTCCCAAATTGCTACCCCACCAGGTTGTGTAGATTCCAACCGCATGGACCCTTATTACCAAAACTGCGACCACAGTGCTTTCTCGTTTATGCCTGTGTGTGCCTGTGGCAAAACCTATTTTAGCAGTTGCGTAGCTGAACGACAGTATGGAGTTTACTCCACCGCATGGCGTGACGGGGTGTGCGATAACTTTGCTTATTTCTTTTACCCAAATCCTGTATTCCCCTATGGCACCATCTTTAAATTATTTATCAAGTTTAAACAAATAGAAAACAATACGGCCAATTTTTATGTAATGGATATTTTCGGACGCATACAATATAAATTCTATATACAAACCCCCGCCCAACAAGATGCGTTCGACCTTCCTGATTTGTCCTATCTGCAAAGTGGTATGTATATCACTATTGTGGAAAGGAATGGGGAACAAAAGTTTCAAAAATTGGTGGTGGGTGGCTCGCAGTAAGGCATGCAACCGCTTCACCTTTTTATGCGTTATATATAGTGTATGCGTCTTATTTTTGCAAATTATAAAATGAAGTATCTTTGTATTTTCTCTCTAACTATTTTATTATATAGTGGCTGTGCAAAAAAAGCCTCCATACCCGCATACCTGCATATCGAGCCTTTTGTGGTGCATACCGATAATGCAACGCAGGGCAGCAACTCCGCCAACATTACCGATATATGGCTATATGCTAACGGACAACTGCAAGGAATATACGAACTGCCCTGCACCGTGCCGCTCATACCTACAGGAAGTGTTAAACTGGCATTTCGCCCGGGTATTAAAAAGAACGGCACTGCAAACGAACGCACTTATTATCCTTTCTACAATTATGTAGATACCGTGCTGCAATTAGAAGCAAATAAAACCACCAATTTCACGCCTCACATTACTTATATACCCAATTTAACTTTTGCGTGGCTCGAAAATTTTGAAACATCGAATACCACTTTAAAGAAAACAAGTTTCCACCAAGCAGCCGACTCATTACAAATATGTACTGATACAACTATTACCTACAAAGGTGGGCACAGTGGAAGAATTGTGTTGACCAAAAAAGACGACGTATTTGAATATGCATCCAAAACACCTTTCACACTGCCCGGTGCTGGGAAAGATATTTATATGGAACTAAATTACAAAACCGATTTACCTTTGATAGTTAGTTTTTATGATAATTCAATAGGTGGTGGGGTTAACAAATATGCCTCGGTAGTTACCATTAACCCTACCACAGTATGGAAAAAGATATATATATATTTATCAGAAGAAATATCGAGCAAAATAAATAGCCAAGGATTTACCACCTTTTCTTTTTATTTCAATGCCATGAATGATGCCGATAAGCAAAGTGAAATTATGCTAGACAATATTAAACTGATATACCGCAATTAAACTGATATACTTTTGAACAAAAAACTACAAACACTCAAATATGTAATTGCGGACAGTATAGCTGCAGCCAGTGCATGGGCGTTGTTTTTTATTTTTAGAAAAGAATATATTGAACCTGAAAAATATGGTTATGACATTGGCCTGCATTTCGATTCCCAGTTTTATATAGCTTTAATGTTGATTCCCATTTTCTGGCTGTTATTATATTGGTCGGCGGGGGCTTATAGGGAACCTTATCGACACACACGTTTGCGAGATATTATCCGTACTTTCAATACCTCTTTATTTGGTGTTTTGGTGTTGTTCTTTGCACTGTTATTGGATGATGAAGTATCATCGTACAAAACCTATTATAAAACTGCGGGCACTTTATTTTTATTACAATTTATTCTTACAGTCACAGGTCGGTTAATGCTAACCACCCAAACGGTGAAATTGGTGAGAAGGCGGAGGATTGGCTTTAATACTTTAATTATTGGTTCGCAGCAAAAAGCACTATCATTATATAATGAACTGGAGGGGGAGAAACTATCGCAGGGATATTTTTTTAGGGGATATATACAAGCCAACGAAAGCGATAATACTGCTATGGGTGGAATTCTTCCTTACTTAGGCAATATGGAAAATATCACCAATATTATTAAACAAAAAAATATAGCAGAAATTATTATAGCAATAGAAACCAGTGAACATTTTTTATTGAATAAAATATTAAACCAACTGGATGATGAAGATGTGGTAATCAAAATTTTGCCCGACATGTATGATATACTTACAGGCTCGGTTAAAATGTCGCATCTGTTCGGGGCCCCGCTTATAGAGGTATCACGCGAGATTATGCCCCCGTGGCAGGTAGTGGTCAAAAGACAAATGGATATGGCAGTTTCGCTTGTTATATTATTATTGTTTAGTCCCCTGTATATCATACTTGCTATTATGGTAAAACTCGATTCTAAAGGTCCGATATTTTATAAACAAGAACGCATAGGACGAGGCAACAAACCATTTTATATATATAAATACCGCACCATGAAAGTAGGTGCCGAAAATGGCAAACCACAACTATCAAGTACAAGCGACGATAGACGCACACGCATAGGAAAACATCTTCGCAAATATCGTATGGATGAAATGCCGCAGTTTTGGAATGTATTGATTGGAGAAATGAGTTTGGTTGGACCACGCCCCGAGCGACAATTTTTTATTGACCAAATATTGCAAAAAGCCCCACACTATAATCATTTATTAAAAGTAAGACCAGGCATTACCAGCTGGGGCCAAGTAAAATATGGCTATGCCGAGAATGTAGACCAAATGGTGGAACGCCTCAAATATGATACTATATATATAGAAAATATGAGCCTGGCTTTAGATTTTAGGATTATGTTCTATACTATAGTGGTGGTATTTGGAGGCAGGGGGAAGTAGTTTTTTTAAATCCGCCATTAATATATCGGTTAAAATGATACGTTCATAAAATTATGAAAATAAAATTGTGGTTTGATTAGTATTATGCAATACATTTGTTTTATGAAATATCTTTTACCCAATCATCGCAACTTGATTTTGATAGCCTGCATCATGTTGGGCTTTACTACGCAACTAACAGCTACACACATTACCGGAGGAGAGTTCACATACCGCTATCTATATACCCAGAGCAATAAGGTATATTATGAAACAAAATTGGTATTATATAGAGATTGTAATTCTTCCACAGGGTTTGCAAATCCAGTAGCATTGGGAATATATAAAGCAACTAATTATAGCTCTATAGGAACAAGAAGTGTTTATATGACAGGCAATGCCATCAATGTTTCGCCCATTTGTAACCAAACAGGTGTATGTATTGAGAAAGCAATATATATTGATACATTAAGTTTCCCAAGCACTCAAAACTATGGTATCATTGCAACTTGCGGGGGTACTGCCAGAAGCAATGCAATACGTAATCTTGACCTTGTTACAGGCAATGTTGGAATTGCTTGGCAAATTAATATACCGCCGCCAAATTCTTATAAAAATAGTTCGCCCCAATTTATAAATGAAGCCGAAAGGTTGATTTGCACTAAAAAACAAACAGTGCTTAATAATAATATATATGATGCCGATGGCGATTCCTTGGTGTTTTCTTTTGCTCAACCATATGGCTCCACCAACCCTAGTGGAGGCTATCCTTCGTCAGGTTATCCTGTGCAACCACCACTTAGCAATACATTGAGTAGCTGGGCATCTGGGTATTCGGATTCACAACCTTTCGGAAGTTCAGGTACTGCAGTTATTGATAGCATTACCGGTGAGATGACACTCACAGCTCCAAGCTCTAGTACTTTTGTTTTGGCTATACAAATTGATGAATATAAAAGAGTATCAAATGCAGCCGCTATATATATGGGTGAAACACGAAGAGATATACAAATCACATCAAAAAGTCTTGCAAACTATTACTCACCCAAAATAACAAATTATGGTGGAAGCACAACCAAAAGTATACATGCCGGAAAAAATAATTGTTTTAATATATCAGGAATTGATTCATTGGGTGATTCAATAACCATTTCGGCTATAGGGATTATGTTTGATACTATATATATGAATTCATCCTTAGCAACATTTAATACCAAATCGGATGACAGTATAGTCACACAACAGTTCTGCTGGAGCCCTAGTTGTAGCCAAGTGAGTAGCACACCTTATATAATGACTGTTACGGTGACTGATAAAAATTGTTACCGCTCAGAAAAAACATTTAGTATACTAGTTGATACACTAGATTTCGATTCTATTACAGCAAATATTTGTGCTGGAGATACTTTTAATTTTAATGGAACAAAACTAACAACCCAGGGTACTTATATTGATTCATTTGTTCAAAATGTATGCAATAGTAACAATATAATAACCACACTTACACTCAATGTCAATTCAGCTAGCAGTAGCAGTATTGCAGATAATATTTGCCAAGGAACTATCTATCATTTTAATGGAAAAAAAATCAATACAGCTGGCACATACACTGATACACTAGTAAATGCTGGCGGTTGTGACTCCGTTATCACTTTAAATCTGAATATTTTGTCACCAAGTTCTGATAGTATTAGTGCTGCAATTTGTCAAGGAAAAAAATACAACTTTAATGGCAAGAATATTTCAAAAGCTGGGATCTATTATGATACCACCACTAACTATTTGGGATGCGATTCTATTATCAAATTAAACTTACAGGTGAATAATGCAACTACTGATACCATTATCGTTGGCATCTGTGCGGGCTTCAGCTACACATTTAAAGGACAAAATATTTCGAAGACGGGTTTTTATTATGATACCACAGCAAACTACTTAGGTTGCGATTCTTTTATTGTACTAAATTTAATAGCTGGCAACTATAATTACAACCTAATACAAGATACAATTTGCCAAGGTGATGTATATAGTTTTAATGGTAAAAATATAAGTACCGCCGGTAATTATGCTGACACGCTAAAAGGCACCAAGGGCTGCGATTCTGTTGTGGCACTTGTGCTTACCGTTAATGCACTCAAGCAATTGGGGAATATATCGGGGCAACAAAATGTATTTATGCACCATCAACATATTTATTCAGTTAGCGACACTACTGCTTCTGGATATGTCTGGACCGTAACTGGTGGTACTATTATAAGCGGACAAGGAACAGATGCAATAAAAGTATTATGGGACACTACCGTTACTGGCAGCATTTCGGTTTATGCTACTTGTTACGACACCAGCAATTTGAATATATATATCAGCAATTCTATTAATTCTATCATTCAACAAGCTGATATTAGAATCTACCCCAATCCATCCGAAGGAAGTTTTAATATACAATTTAACAATCCTCTCCTTTCAAAAAGTGAACTGAGTATATATAATTCCTTGGGACAAAAAGTATACAATACTATATTGCCAACTGGCACTAATATGTATAAAGTAGAATTAGAAAATGTAAGTAAAGGTTTTTATTATATGTATATGAATGCCGTTGATATTTCAAAAGTGTATCGAATAATTATTAAATAATAAATATATTTAAATATCTGTATAAGTGAAAAAAAATATTCTGTTGTTTTATATTGTTGTTTTAATTCTGGTTCCCATTATTCTGTTATTGCTGCCTGCTGATATTTTTGATAAAGGGAAATCCATTTGCCCTTCGGTATTATTGTTCGATGTGCAATGCCTTGGCTGCGGAATAACAAGAGCAATCCAGCATCTCATCCATTTCGACTTTGCTGGTGCAGCGGCATTTAATAAATTATCGTTTATTGTGTTGCCTGTTCTGGCTTTTATTTGGGTAAAGGAATTGTTGAGGATTTATAGGAAGATCAAAAATATAAAAGCATAATATATATATTATTTTGGTTCGTGCATTATACACTAAGTGTCTAATTTGACAGCACAAAAAAAACGGTCAAAGAAAGCAGAACTTTCTTTGACCGTTTTTTTAAAATATTTTAATTATCTTAGCCTCTTTCTCTAGCTATTACGATAAAGGCATGGATAATACCAGGCAAACCGCATAGTAAGCACCATAAAAGATTATAGATAATTGGCATCATATCCCAGTTTGTTGCTAATCCAACAGCAACTGGAGGAATAAGTATCGCCAATATATATAATAATACAAGTGCGTCATCCTTTTTAGTTGTTTGATTCAAAGGGCTTTTCTTAGTAGTAGGCACATATTTTTGAACCATTTTATTTACTAATTTCTCAGCTCTTGTTTCTGCAATTTTGTGAATGATATTGGTTTTGAAAGAATTGGTTTTAGTAGCAGAAGCAACTACTTGTTTAGCTGTATTCTTACTTGCAACATTCTTTTCAATGGTGGTAGTTGAATTTGCTGCTTGAATAGCATTTTCAATTTGCGAACTTGGTACAACAGCAGCTTGTGATACAGTAGCATCTTTAACTGTAGTAGTGCGAGCTGCTGTAGCTTTGGTTAAGTCATTTCTACATTCAAATTTTTTAGACCCGAATTTCAATGATCCACACGAGGTAGCAAATAATGCAATCGCAATTGCATAAATGGGTAATTTTTTAAATTTCATAATTTTTTTTCCAATTATTAATTGTTGGATTTTGTTTCAAACTAAATATACACTAGAGGAAATTCAACAATAATGTTATCCACATTGTGCAAACGGAAAGCTTGATAAAATTGTAATTCGTATTGAATACACATGTAGATATAATATATTCCAAATAAGAGGTATTGGATTTTATCTGAAAAATTCCCTAATGTTGCATCAAATTTAAGAGCCCATGGAACTATTTAATGATATTGTTACTTTTGTAAAAGATGTTTTCTCGCAAAGCGATGGCTGCGACTTACGCTGTGCCATTGAACATTTTATTAAAGCCCACCAGCAGCTTACTTATTGTTTGTTAATGTTGATTATATTCTGCGAAACAGGATTGGTGGTCACTCCTTTTTTGCCGGGCGACTCGTTGTTATTTGCATCGGGAATGGTAATAGCGAGTACCACTGCTCTCAATATTTGGCTACTAATTGTATTACTAATATTGGCTGCCATATTGGGTGATAATGTCAATTATTTTATCGGGAAATATTTGGCCAAGAAAGGTAATGGGGCCAAACTATTTGGAGTGTTCACTATTAGAAAAGATTATTTGGACCGCACCCAAAAGTATTATGAAAAACATGGAGGCAAAACCATTATCATGGCCCGCTTTATTCCTATTGTTCGCACATTTGCCCCATTTGTGGCGGGTGTTGGCGATATGTTATATTCGCGTTATATCACCTTTTGTATAATTGGTGCGGTGCTATGGGTTAGCAGCATGTCATTAGCTGGATACTATTTAAGCAGCAACGAATTTGTGAAGACCCATTTCGATCATATTGTATTGGCTATTATTGGAGTGAGTGTATTGCCCGTTATTATTGGTTTTATTCGCTCACGCAAGGCCAAATAATTTTCGATTTGCCGATACCCCATAAAATTATACATTTGCAAATTGAATTATAAAAAACATCATGAAAAATATTTTAGTTTTATCAGTTACGCTTGCATTATTTACTGCATGTGGCAACAAAACTTCAACCAAAGAAGAAAATAAAGACTCGACAACGGTTGATGAAAAAAAAGCGGACGAAAATAACACCGACGAAAAAGCGAAAGCCCATACGTTAAACATGGAAGACCTTGCGGGTACTTGGGAACAAAGTGCCACTGCTGAAAACGAAGGCGTTTCAGCTACCGAGAAATTAACACTGGTGCTAAAAGCAGATGGCAATTTTACAAAAACTGTGAGTGCTGCCACCAATATAGAAATGATGGGTATGAAAGCCCCGTCAGCCAGCGAAAACGGTAGATGGACTTTGAATGCTAAAACCGTAAACCTGGGTGGGCTTGCCAAACTTGAGTATCACGAAGACCTTCAAACCCTTGTGAATGCGGCCGATGGCATTTCACTGGTGAGAAAATAATATCGCAGTGTACTATATTTCTCGAAAAAAATTTATATCATTCATAAAGCTATCATCAAAAAAAATCTCCATGAAAAGTATATTAACCTTGTCCGTTTTTCTCACACTATTTGCAGCCTGTAGCGATAATAAAACTGAATCAAAAACAGAAGAAAGGCATGAGGAAACAATCAGTGCATCCCCAAAAGTAAACGTCCCCTCTGATACCAACACTACTAAAAATACGGAACCAAAAACTGCCAATAATAAAATAAGTGTTGTTGATTTGGTTGGCACTTGGGAACAGGTAAAAACCCAGCCAATAGGCAACGATGTGGTTACCGGAGTTATTACAGTGAAGCTGTTGCTGAATGGAGATTTTGTTTCTTCTGCCAAAACCTCATCCAAATTACAGAAACCACAAAACTCGCCCGAACAAAGGGGCAAATGGACTTTATATGGAAACACGGTGAGCCTAAGCGGTATGCGAAAATTAGAGTATAACCAAAAGACCCAAACCCTTATTGATGTTGCTGCCGATGTGGAACTTACCAAACAGTGAGGTGTTATTTAGGTAACGATATAATGCCCATCCCTTAACTTGTAAGGGCTGTTTTCCTTGCCTATATTTGCGGCCAAAATGCAGACAGCTATAGCACCCATTCGCATGGTCGACCTTGTTGGCCAATACCAAAAAATAAAGCCCGAAATACAACAGGCCCTGCTCGATATTATGGACCGAGCGGCTTTTATTAATGGGCCAGAGGTAAAACAATTTCAGGCAAACCTCGAAAAATATTTAGCGGTTAAACATGTTATACCTTGTGCCAATGGTACCGATGCATTACAAATTTGCATGATGGCCCTGGGTTTAAAACCTGGCGACGAAGTTATTACCGCATGCTTTACCTATGTAGCCACTGCCGAAGTAATAGCACTATTGGGTTTGAAACCCATTTTGGTTGATGTTGACCCCATGACCTTTAATATTGACCCTGCAAAAATTGAAGCTGCCATTACTCCAAATACAAAAGCTATTGTGCCCGTGCATTTATTTGGTCAGTGTGCAGATATGGAAGCGATAATTCATATCGCAAAAAAACACAATTTATATATTATAGAAGATACTGCCCAAGCCATTGGTTCTGATTATACATTTACTAATGGCGAAACCAGCAAAGCAGGTACAATGGGCCAAATGGGAGCTACTTCATTTTTCCCTTCTAAAAACCTAGGCTGCTTTGGCGATGGTGGTGCCATATTTACCAATGATGATGAGCTTGCAGCCAAAGCCCGAATGATGTGCAACCACGGACAGAGTAGATTATATTATCACGATGAGGTTGGCGTAAATTCTAGGCTCGATACTATGCAAGCTGCAATACTCGATATTAAACTTAAACATTTGGATGAATATAATACTGCCCGCAAAAATGCAGCAACCTATTATGATAATGCTTTTGCAAATCACCCCAATTTAAAAGCTCCGTTTAGGGCAGCAAATAGCAGCCATGTATTTCATCAATATACTTTGCAAACTTGTGGCATCGATCGCAATAAGTTGAAGAGCTATCTGGAAGAAAACCAAATTCCAGCAATGATATATTATCCTGTTCCGCTCAACCAACAAAAAGCATATATACAGGAGGGAAGTTTTCCCATTACCGAACAGTTGTGCAATTGTGTAATATCATTGCCCATGCATAGCGAACTTAGCGAAGAACAATTACAATATATAACAACCACCTTATTATCCTTCGACTTCGCTCAGGATAGCAAAAACAATATATAAAAATATAATTACAACTAAAAAATATAAAATGAAAATTGCAGTAGTAGGAACCGGATATGTAGGCCTTGTAACAGGTGCTTGTTTTGCCGAGGTAGGTATTGATGTGGTATGTATTGATATTGATATCACCAAAATTGAGAATTTGAAAAAAGGTATATTGCCCATATATGAACCAGGACTTGAAGAAATGGTGGAACGCAATGTGGCCAAAAACCGTTTGCACTTTAGCACCAATTTAGCTGAAAGTATACAAGGTGCCGATTGTGCATTTATTGCCGTTGGCACACCTCCAGGCGAAGATGGCAGTGCCGATTTGAAATATGTACTGGGCGTAGCTGCCGAAATTGGCAAAAGCATGAATCATTATATGGTAATTGTTACCAAAAGTACTGTGCCAGTAACAACAGGATCGAAAGTAAAAAATGCAGTGGCGGTCGAGTTACAAAAACGCAGTTCCGATTTAACATTTGATGTAGCTTCTAATCCAGAATTTTTGAAAGAAGGTGCTGCTATCGAAGATTTTTTAAAACCCGATAGAATAGTAGTAGGTGTAGAAAGTGCTAGAGGCGAAGAAACCATGAAAAAACTATATAAACCTTTCACTGTAAATGGGCATCCTATTTTTGTAATGGATATACCCAGTGCCGAGATGACCAAGTATGCCGCCAACAGTATGCTTGCCACCAAAATTAGTTTTATGAATGATATAGCAAACCTTTGCGAAATAGTAGGAGCCGATGTAAATATGGTTCGTAAAGGAATTGGAAGTGATACCCGAATTGGAAATAAATTTATATATCCCGGTATTGGTTATGGTGGTTCATGTTTCCCAAAAGATGTGAAAGCTTTGATAAAAACTGCTCAAGATAATAATTATAATTTGCAAGTATTAAAAGCTGTAGAAGCGGTAAACGAAAAACAAAAATCTATATTATTCGACAAAGTAATGAAACATTATAATGGCGAAATAAAAGGATTGAAACTTGCCGTTTGGGGATTATCATTCAAACCAAAAACTGATGATATGCGTGAAGCACCTTCGGTAGTTATTATAGAAAAATTATTGGCAGAAGGAGCCACCGTAACCGCCTACGATCCAGTAGCAGCCGAAGAGTGCAAGAAACACCATTTGGGCGACAGGATTGCTTATGTAGAAGATCCTTATGAAGCATTGGATGGTGCCGATGCATTACTTATTATAACAGAATGGCCTGAGTTTAGAAATCCAGATATGAGTATGATAGTTTCTAAAATGAAAACTAAAGTGATTTTTGATGGCAGAAATATATATGATAGTGCCGAGATGAGAGAAGCCGGATTCCATTATTACTGTATCGGTATTAAATAATATATGGAGCAAGTTCGCATTGAAGATCGCACCTTTGAATTGTTCATCAGATATGAAAGTATCAAAGACAGAGTGATGGAAATTGCCAAAGAAATAAGTTATAAGTTTGAACATCTCGATCCTGTTTTTCTTCCTGTACTTAATGGCTCGTTTATGTTCACTGCCGATTTGCTTAAAAATGTAAATATAAAAAGCTCGGTACAGTTTGTAAAAGTAGCCTCCTACCAAGGCGATAGCAGTACCGGCCAAGTAAAAAGTTTGTTGGGACTTAGTGATAGTTTAGCAGGTAAACATATTATCATACTCGAAGATATTATAGACACCGGACTTACCATGAAACATTTGTTAGAAGAACTAAACAAACAAAATCCGGCAAGTATATTTATAGTAACATTATTATATAAAAAAGAAAGTTTAAAACATCCCATCACCCCCGATATTTCGTGTTTCGATATTACCCAAGAATTTGTAGTTGGTTATGGATTGGACTATGATGGATATGGAAGAAATTTGAGACATATATATAAAGAGAAGTCATTAGTCGTTAGTCGTTAGTCCCATACGGCGGCAACCACTAATTACTATTTTGACTAACGACTAACGACTATATTGACTAACGACTTATTTGACTAACGACTAAAAAAATATGAAAGGAATAATACTAGCAGGCGGCAGCGGCACACGGTTGCACCCACTCACATTGGCCATGAGCAAACAGTTGATGCCCGTGTATGATAAACCGATGATATATTATCCGCTAAGTATATTAATGATGGCGGGAATAAAAGATATATTAATTATTTCTACACCGCATGATTTGCCACACTTTAAAAAACTATTGGGCGATGGAAAAAACCTTGGTTGCAATTTTGAATATGCTGAGCAAGCTGTTCCCAATGGACTGGCACAAGCATTTGTGATAGGCGAAAAATTTATCGGTAACGATTCGGTGGCATTGGTGCTGGGCGATAATATATTTTATGGAACTGATATTACGCCTTTACTTAAAAGCAGCAGCAACCCCGATGGTGGAATTGTATTTGCCTACCATGTTAGCGACCCCGAACGCTATGGTGTAGTAGAATTTGACGGCAACAATAAAGTGATTTCAATTGAAGAAAAACCCGCACATCCCAAATCGAATTATGCAGTGCCGGGACTGTACTTTTATGATAATACTGTAGTACAAATTGCCAGATATTTGAAACCATCAGCCCGCGGAGAATATGAGATTACCGACGTGAACAAAGAATATTTGCAACAAGGAAAATTAAAAGTAGGAATACTAAGTCGTGGTACTGCTTGGTTGGATACCGGAACTTTTACCAGCCTTATGCAAGCCGGCCAATATGTGCAAGTAATAGAAGAAAGGCAGGGACTAAAAATAGGATGTATAGAAGAAGTAGCCTGGCGAATGGGCTTTATCAATAATGAGCAATTGCAAGAAGTTGCAACACCCTTGGTTAAGAGTGGGTATGGAAGTTACTTATTAAGCCTTTTAAAATAGTTTATTTACGATATACGATGTACGATTTTATAGATGGCTTAGTGAGCGGAGTCGAACTATGCTGACGCCTGATTATTATACATATTGTCAGTCTGAGTTTATCGAAGACGGCGTTTGAAAGAAGTATTTTTGTTTGCCTACCCTTCGATAAACTCAGGATGACAAACTACTTCATAAATCAAAATGCCTTATTGGTTTGTTATATACTCAAATGAACAAAGTTACCATATACCACAACCCACGTTGCAGCAACTGCAGGGGAGCTTGTATTCTTTTAGATGAGAACAGTCCCAATTATACATTGGTGAATTATTTGGAGAAGCCACTTACAGAAGCCAAACTAAAATCACTGATAAAAAAGCTGGGGATTAAACCCATTGAATTGATTAGGCAAAACGAGGAAGAATTTAAAAAATATAAAGGTAAAAAACTGAGTGATGAGAAATTGATTACACTCATGCTCACCCATCCCATTTTAATACAACGCCCTATTATAGAAATGGGCACAAAAGCTATTATAGCTAGGCCGCCTGAGTTGTTGTTGGATTTTATATAATAGTATTAAAGCGTCATTGCGAAGAGGCTTCCTACGTGGCAATCCCGCTAAGTGTGTGCTCGGTTATTATACTTTCCACATAACTCAGCCCTCGCAAGTTTAAGCGAAGCGAAACTTGTGAGTACAATACGGTCAGTCTCCAGACTGACGAAACGCAGCAAGGCTCGCAAGTCTAGAAACCACACAATTTGCTCACAAGACGGAGTCTTGCTAGGGCAAGTAAAAAAGCACAATAAAAAAGCCACTTTTTGAGTGGCTTCTATAAATATTATAACTCTGGTTTTTCTTATAATTCATCCGCATTATAAAAGTAATCATCGTCCGATGGGTAATCGGGCCAAACCTCTTCCATACTTTCAAATGGTTCGCCATCGTCTTCCAATTCCTGCAAATTTTCAATTGCTTCAAGTGGTGCACCGCTACGGATTGCGTAGTCAATAAGTTCGTCTTTTGTTGCTGGCCATGGTGCGTCGTCCAGATATGATGCTAATTCGAGTGTCCAATACATAGTCTTTTGTCTCCTTTTAAATTTCCCGCGAAATTATCTTTTTTTTTTAAATTATAAGCAACAAAAACAAAACTTTTTAAAAATAGATTTTTTAATCTGTAAATCAATGTAATAGAATAATAACATGGGCTGTGGAGAGATGATAGAAGGGTATTCGAGGCAAATAAGACTTTAGTTTATGCATTTTTGCCCCAAAATATCTGAATGGTCGAAACAATTCCCGATAAATTGTTGCTGCTTATCTTTGTCATTCATGATTTAAACAATTTCTAAAAATACAACATGCCAAGCAATATAACAATTGGAATAATTACAGTTTTAGCTAGTTTGCTTTGCTATTATGTATCGTGGCTACAAATAAAGAAAGGAAATACCAAAGCTTCAATAGCTTGGATAATGGCTGGCAGCTTAGCTCTTAAGATTTTCACTTCGGCAGACTTTTTCTTGCATGAATGGGATGAGCGTTATCATGCACTGGTAGCTAAGAATATGATGGACAATCCATTCAAACCAATGTTATATGAAAACCCTGTAATGCCATACGACTATACTATGTGGACAGGAAACCACGTTTGGTTGCACAAGCAACCCTTGCCTTTGTGGATCATATCAATTAGTTTTAAGATATTTGGAGTAAATGAAATTGCATTGAGGTTGCCATCCATTATTGCCTCTATTATACTGATTGTATTGGTATTCAAAATTGCTTCGAGTTTGTTTAATAAGAAAATAGCATATATATGTGCAATATTAATTTCTTTCGATTGGTCTATCATTAGCCATGCAACTGGTGTAGATGCAACAGATCATTATGATCTTTTCTTTGTATTTTTTATAACTCTTTCAATTTATTACTGTCTGAAATCTATTTCGAGTAAAAGATATATATATCATTTTGCAGGGGCTGTATCAATGGGCTTTGCTGTTCTTTGTAAATGGCTACCTGGTATGATTGTACTGCCAATTTATTTTCTGCTTTTATATGACAGTTACTCATATTCTTTTTTTCAAATAATCAAAAGAATGGCTTCATTTCTTTTTGTTTCAATATTAGTATTTCTTCCGTGGCAATTATATACTTTTAATCAATTCCCTTTAGAAGCTGGATGGGAATATACATACAATAAAAGACATTTTTTTGAAGAACTGGAATCGCACGGAAATCCATTTCTGTATTACTTTATTAACATGCTTAGAGGTTTTGGCGAACTTGTATATATTCCTGTTTTATGGTTCATATATTCTTTTTTTAGAAATAAAATAAACTATAAACATGCTGCTGTTTTAGTATGGTTTATTTTGCCTTATACTTTTTTTACTTTTGCTCAAACAAAAATGCCTGCTTATACTATGTGTGCTGCCCCTGCTGTATTTTTGATGATTGCTTATTTTATTCAAAATATTTTAATTGATGGCAAGTTTAATAACACATTAAAATATTTATTGATTTTAAGCTTTTTTATACTTCCATTTATTCATACACTTGAAGTGGTTAAACCATTTGAAAATAGAGATCGTAGTCCAGCATGGATTGAGCAAGTGAAACAAATAAATAAAATTAAAAAAGACAAGCCTCTCATTGTATTCAATTCACCCAAGGACCGGAATATTGAAACAATGTTTTATGCAGATTGTACCTCATATAGCAACATACCAGCTGATTCTACAATTCAACGATTAAAATCAGAGGGTTATGATATTTATATACTACCAAATAAATAGTGCTTAATTAATTTCTCTTTTTATAAACCCTAATATAATCTATATCAAATGAATTGGGCATTGGTGTAGTACTATCTATTTCACCAGAGAAATGGCTGCCACCTAATAATAGGGTCAAAATCAAATACATTTTTTCAACAGGAATTCCTATTTCCGATTTAAATACTTTAATATTATCTAGATACCAAATAATTTCCTTTGGATTCCATTCTATTGCAAAAACATGAAAATCTTTTGAAAAATCAGGACCAGTAATAGTCATTCCATTTTGTTTGTGTTGTTCATTTTTATCTTTAAAATGATTGGTCATCTGTAATTGATTTGGCATTTTGCCGCTCATTTCAAATACATCAATTTCTGGAGGCCAAGTTCTGTGTTGCATCAACCAAAACCCTGGCCAAAATCCATTCCCAGAAGGCACCTTCGACCGTAGTTCGAAGTAACCATACTGCTGGGCGAATCCACCATCTGATTGAAGCATTCCACTGGTGATATAAAATTTTTTCTTAAAGAAATTATAATTATTATCATGTACCAATCCCCAAACGGTATCTCGTTTCGCTTCTATATGAAGGATACCATCATTAATCTGAAACGCCGAATCATAAAAGTAGTATTTATTATCATCATCACCTGATTGTCCCCATTCAAACTCCGTCTTCCACACATTCCTATTCAATACTGTATCGGTAAATTCATCGCTAAAGGTAAGCTCCCATTTTTCATCGAAAGTGGTTCCTCTCTT
>JANYDJ010000015.1 GCA_025363675.1 Flavobacteriaceae bacterium
CAAACCTATTATTGCATTAAATTTTTTGATATGGAAATTATAGAAAGCCCGATACTGGAATTAAAAGCAAGTGCCGAACAAATATATACTTTTTTAAGCGACTGCAATAACCATAAACTATTGATGCCAGAAGGAATAGAGAACTTTACCGCCACTTCTGATAACTGTTCATTCACCATTAAAGGAACCGGGAATTTAGCTTTGAAAGTGGAAGAAAGGATTCCGAATTCGCTGATTAAATTATTGCCTACCGGAAAAGTTCCCTTCTCATTTGAATTTTTCTGGCTGATAGAAACCGATGGCGAAAACTGTAAAGTTCACAATAAAATAATGGCGAAAATGAATCTCTTTATTAAAGCCCTTGCCTACAAACCGTTAAATAATTTTATTACCGAACAAGCATTAAATTTGCAAAAGTATTATAACAATAAATGAAAATTTTTAGAACCATTTATGCATGTTGGATTTTGATTAATTTCCTTTGGATATTTATTATACTATTACCTTTTTTCTTAATCACATTATCTACCCCATCATTATATAAATATGGACACAGACTCCGCTCTATTTGGGGAAGAGGAATTATGTTTTTTAGTTTGATTAAGGTAAAAGTATATCATAAAAATTTAATTGATCGAAACAAAAAATATGTAATAGTTGCCAACCACGCTAGCTATTTCGATATTATATCAATCAGTGTTGGTATTCCGCTCGACTTAAATTTTATATCGAAAGTGCAGTTGCAAAAAATCCCGATGTTTGGTATATTTTCCAAAACTATAGATATTGCTGTCGATAGGCATAGCACCACAAACTCGGCCAGGGCATACAGACGAGCCAATGAGCAATTGAAAAATAAAATTCGCAGTATATGTATTTTTCCTGAGGGTGGTATAAAAGATATATCGCCCAAAGTATCTAAATTTAAGGAAGGTCCGTTTAAGATGGCGGTAGAAAACCAAACTGCTATTTTGCCTGTTTCTATATTGGATAATTGGAAACTATCGCCCAATAATAAGTTTGAAGGACGACCCGGCATTATGCGTATATATGTTCACGAACCAATTGATACTACAGGCATGACACTGGATAACGTAAAAGAAATATGCGAAAAAACGTATCATATTATTAAACAAAAAGTAGAAGAAAATATATAATAAATTCAGCATGACGAACTGAAAAAAGAAAAATGCTACTCCAAAACATATATATGGCGATAGAATCCATCAGGCAAAATCTGGTGCGGTTTATTATAACATCATTAATTATATCTATTGGCATTATGGCCTTGGTAGGCATGCTCACCGCTATCGACAGTATTAAAGCTGGGCTTACCAATCAATATAGTATTTTGGGAGCTAATTCATTTAATATAAGAAATAGGGGTGCCAATATTAATTTTAGCGAACACAGGCAGAAACCCAAAGTATATGTTCCTATATCATACCAACAAGCTTACGATTTTAAAAACAAATTCCAATTTCCTGCATCAGTAGCCGTGAGCATGACCGCTACCATGGGTGCCACCGTCGATTATGGAAGCCTGCATACCAACCCCAATATGATGATTTTTGGAGGTGATATTGATTACCTAAATGCAGCAGGATACAAACTAGAAAGTGGCCGAAATTTTTCGGGCGACGAATGCGATAAGGGAAGTCATGTATGTATTATAGGAAAAGATGTGCAGAATAAATTGTTTAAAACCGAAGACCCAATGGGCAAATTTGTAAACGTAAGCAAAATAAGATATAAGATTGTGGGAGCACTTGCATCACGCGGTTCTTCAGTAGGTTTTGGCGGCGATAGAATGGTGATTGTTCCTATTATAAATGCACGCAGTCAATTCCCACGTCCCAATATAAGTCATGTAATTACGGTAGCGGTAAATGATATACCTTTACTCGATGCAGCCGTGGGCGAAGCAGCTGGAGCTATGCGTCCGGTGCGTAACTTGAAAGTATTGGAAGAAAATAATTTTGAAATAACCCGCAGCGATGCACTTACCCAAAAGCTAATAGAAAACTTGGGCGTGGTAACTATTGCTGCCACATTTATAGCACTGATAACTTTGCTTGGTGCCGCAGTTGGGTTAATGAATATATTATTAGTTTCTGTTAATGAAAGAACAAGAGAAATAGGAACCCGCAAAGCACTGGGAGCAACCCGCAAAGATATACGCTGGCAGTTCCTCACCGAAGCGATGGTTATATGCACTCTCGGCGGACTTGGCGGAATACTATTAGGAATTGGCCTAGGAAATTTAGTAGGACGATTGGTCGACTCCCCCTTCATCATGCCCTGGGGTTGGACGATTATGGGAATTATTATATGTTTACTCGTAGGATTATTGAGCGGCTGGATGCCAGCGAATAGAGCAGCGAAGTTGGCACCGGTGGAAGCGTTGCGACATGAGTGATTTACGATATACGACGTACGATGTTTGCTGACGCATGATTACGGATGCCGTGGTGAGCGGAGTCGAACCATGGCTTACGCCTGATATATATCACAATGCTTTTGGTTTGGTCTTGTGACCAACCAAAAATTTGGACCACTCTTTTGATTTGCGAATAAGGATTAACGTACGGCCGCGGCGATTTCTGAAGTTTGCTTACTCCTGATTATATTTGTTGCAAATAACCATACCAAAAGTCACAGTTATATACTAATTATTACGACAATATGATAACAGACACATTCATTCAAAAACTTCAAGACAATTGGAAGGAGGCTATGCCAATTGTTAAGGAAGAGGTCTTAAAAATATTGCAAACCGATTCATTGGAAATTGACTTTACAGGCAAATATATTGACAAAATCCCTAACGACTTTGGTGTTTATCTTTTTCAAATTTATCCAACAAACCAATTTGATTTTATAGACTTTAGGAATAATTGGAAATCTATACAAATGCCTATTCATTCTCCAAGTATATCAATATCACGAATTCAATTTGACAAATGCAACAAGTGGTATCCCTTGTATATTGGCAAGGCAGAGAAACTCAGCAATAGAATTAATGAGCATTGCTTTCAAGACTTTAATAAAACAACTTATGGTCTAAAACTAAAACATAGAAAAAGCCTTCTCGAAAACTCAAAAATTAGATTCAGCTATTATAGAATTACGGATAAAAAATTATTTGATAAAAATGCTATTCAATTTGTTATGACAAATCTAGAGAGAGAAATACGAAACGACATTAAGCCATGGATTGGCAAACAATAAAATCATAAACAATGTATCAAGGAGAGCCAACAGAAGGAATAGAGTTTTACAACTTATTATTTGAGAGTGATGAGTTCAATTCCGAATTGGGAAGAGTGACACTTGCCGCTGGAAGACTAGAAGCTGAGATGATTCTTTTTTTGAATCGTAATGGAGTCAAGGAAAATATTAGTCGAAAAACTCTTGGGACTTTAATTGAGATAGGTAGAAAATACAATTTAATTGACAATAATTTATTTATATC
Source organism: Flavobacteriaceae bacterium (assembly GCA_025363675.1). Classification (GTDB taxonomy): domain Bacteria; phylum Bacteroidota; class Bacteroidia; order UKL13-3; family UKL13-3; genus CANJUD01. Next base: position 3,476 of record JANYDJ010000015.1, read on the forward strand.
TTTAGATATAACATGCAAGCAAAGAAACTATTTAACGCATAACATATACTCATTATTTATTGACCGAATTGAAGAGACAATTTTAGAAAAAAGTGATTTGTTTGATACTGATGTTATGTTATATATTGAAAGAGCGTGGCAATTAAGAGACAATTTGGTTCATTTAGGCGATGTAATTAGTAAGAAATAGAATACAAGGGGGTAACGTTATAAATTAAACTTTTTATCAAGCTTACTTTTGAGCTGTTCCAATTCTTTTACCTGAGAATCGTAGTATTTGAATATTCCCTCAAAATCTTTTGCAAGTTTTTCATTAGAAAGATTTATAGTTTCATATATATTATTTGCTTCTTTCAAAGCAAAAGCAACATGCTTTGCATGTTCCAAACCAACATGTTCTATAATACCTTTCCTGGCAGGTTCAACAAAATTGACATGAAATCCTTTTAAATCTTTAGGATCAATTCCTTTTGAATGAAAATTATCTAATGAGGATCTTAAAAACTGT
>JANYDJ010000088.1 GCA_025363675.1 Flavobacteriaceae bacterium
AGTGATAATAAAAAGGCAAGAAAAGAGAGGCTTAAAAAGTATGAAAATGATATAGAAAAATTAACAAAAGAAATTTCAGAAATTACAAACAATGTAATATATAAAAATGCTTTTGAGTGGCGGTTTGAATTCCCTGAAGTGATAAACAACGATGGAGAGTTTGAGGGCTTTGATTTGATAATTGGAAATCCACCTTATGTATATAGGAATTATGAATATGAAGGTTTGAAGAAATACTTTACTGATAATTTCTTTTCTACCGAAGGCAATTTTGACTTGTATAGATTCTTCGTTGAGAAATTTGTATTGCTGACAAAGGAGAATGCTTATTCAACTCTCATCATTCCAAATACATTTCTCACAGCGAAATCTTATGACAAGTTGCGAAATTTTCTTTTGAGCAATTCACTTGTGTTGGAAATTTTTGATTTGGGAGAAAATGTTTTTGACGGAATCACAGTTGAAAATGTTATCCTTCAATTACGGAGAGTAAATGCCAAATCAGAAAACACAATTATCAAAATCAAAAGAAGTAGAGAAGGAAAGTTTGAAGATTTAGAAAGTGAATACACTTTGAATTTGCAATCCATTTTTGATTTGGAAAAATCCTTTAACATTTACTTGAACTTTGAAACAAATGCTTTTATTCAGAAGATTAGAAAAAGCACAGTCAAGTTAAGTGAAATAACATATTGCACAGTCGGGATAAATACTGGCTACATCAAAGATGAATTGACTGCCAAATCGAAAATTGACAAGACATATCACAAGATGTTAAGCGGTAGAGACATTGGAATAAACTCTTGCAGTTGGAAAGGCGAATGGATAAAGTATGACAAAGAATTTGTAGATAGTTTCAAAGAAAGAGGAAGGTCTTTGCCACCTGAATACATTTTTAAAGACGAGAAAATTCTTATTCAAAGAACACGGAGAGGATTAAAACGAAAACTTGTTTGTTACTTCGATAGAGAGAAATATTACAATCTTAATCGTTTGTCAAATATTGTTTCAACAAGCAAAGATTACTCTCTAAAATATGCTCATGCACTTTTGAATAGTTCGCTAATGGATTATTACTTCAATGCTGTTTTCAATGAGTATGAAGTTAAACCAGTTCATTTAGCACAACTTCCAATCAAAAAAATTTCATTGAAAGAACAAAAGCTGTTCATAGATTTGGTTGACAAGATTCTTTCTGCAAATGAGAACGGCAAAGACAAAAGCGAATACGAAAAGAAAATTGACGAGCTGGTTTATAAACTATATGATTTAACAGCAGAAGAAATAAAAATAATAGAAAAGCAATGAAGAAGGGATACCAAGCAGGGATGCTGAGCTTGTATGATGTGTGCAATGTTACATTATTATACGAGCCAAGCAATCCTCGTAAAACATTTAATGAGCTTCTTACTATTATTAAAACAGAAAGCTATGAGGTAACAGAAGACCAGTCTTTTGAGAATTTAAAATTTTTAATGAAGCTTAGTCGATATATAGTTTCCATAAAAGATGATACAACAAATTTTTCGGTAAGGTGTTTCCTACATGATTTAATTGAAAAGAATTTTGATTTTGAATATTCCTATAACTGGCAAGAATTAAAATCTATTTTGTTTTATTGCAATATGTTCAATGGTATAAAAACATTTGAAGAATTTAGGAGCCATTTGTTGGCAGATGCATTTAATAAAAAAATCTGTCGCTATCTTATTCAAGATAGTGCGATATTGGAAAGGAAGGAAATTGCCAGAACAATTATATCTCAAAAAAAGGTTAGCAAAATAAATCAAAGCTTACGAAAAGGAAATTGATAAAAATTATTTACGAACTTTATAATATAATAGCTGTCGCCATTTTGCAATATAATAAAAACATATTTAAGGAATTCCCATTCGCAGAGCAGAAATAACAAACGTGCTGTCTATATACCTTATACTTTCTACTCCCCTACACCATATCCTCCGCCCTCACCCACGCATCAAACTGTTTCCCCGTAACCAATTTTAATAACATACCTCTTTCATAATTAATATTTTATGAAAGGGGTATGTTTTTTTTGATTCTTATATCTACTTGACTTTTAATTATTTTAGGGTTCGATTCCTCTTGGTTAAGAGTTACCTAAAAAATAAGTTTGAGTGCTTTATTTATGATTCATATATTTGTGGTGAGTTTTAAACTCACCCAATGGCTATAAGATATAAAAACATATCCTTTCAGGCAACCGAACTACTCGATAAGCTTATCCGAGCAAATGAATCTTGCTTTGGTATTGACAGGGCTTACAAGCTTCTTCCAAACTCGAATACGAATGCCGTGAAAAAATTATTGAGTGATATGACCAAGAGGGGTTTGTTAATGAGGGTTAAAGATGGATTGTATTATATCATACCGTTTGAACAGGACGCCAAAACATTTATGCCTGATTGGCATTTGCTTTCACAGTATTTAGTTAGCGATGCAAACTATTATATAGGATATTTTTCCGCACTTCAAATTCATAGTTTAACAACGCAGCCGAACTTGAAAGAACAAATTGTAGTAAGCAAACAAATAAAACCATCGATACTTAAAATAAAAAACATTCCCTTCCAGTTTATATATCATAATGAAGAACATTTCTTTGGCAGCAAAAAAACATGGATTGACAGTTTCAACAAAGTGCAGTGTTCCGATTTGGAAAAAACACTTATTGATTGTTTGTTCAAACCAAACTATGCAAGTGGTGTAACAGAAATTGCAAAAGCAATTTATAAATCTAAAGATAAAATCGAATACCAAAAATTGCTTGAGTATGCAGAAAAATTCAATTCGCAAGCAGTTATAAAACGACTGGGATTTCTTTTGGAATTGTTGGAAATTAAACACCCAATTATTGAAAAGCTACAAAAGCTGAGGACTAATTCTTTTGTGTTATTGGAACCCTCGCATCCAAAAGAAGGGAAAACAATTTTCCGTTGGGCAATACAGCAAAACATTGACACCAATTCTATACTGTCACCTATTTTTAGTTAATATGATAGTACCAAAAGAACTCAATAAAGTCGCCACAGCAAACAGGGTGAATGACCGTCAAATTGAAAAAGATTATATACTGTCCTGGGTGTTATATGCAATTGCTAAAAATGAACTATTATATAATGCTTTGGTATTTAAAGGTGGGACTGTATTGAAGAAAGCATATTTTGAAGATTATCGTTTCTCAGAGGATTTGGATTTTACGCTTTTAGATGAAAATATACCCAACGAAGAAATTATGGATGAATTCAAAAAACTTTTTGATTTCATTAAAGAAGAAGCCAATATTGACATGCAGATTGATGATAAGAAATGGGCAATACATGAAACTAATAGTCTACAATTTTATATTGATTATGTGGGACCGTTAAAAGGGAATATGGGTAGTCGTGATTTAAAGATTGATATTACAAGAGGTGAAGTTTTAGAAACAGAAATTGAAAGCAAATCAATATATAGAAACTATACAGACCTTGAAGAAGACTTTAAGGTGAAATGTTATTCATTGGCCGAGGTACTGATTGAAAAAATGGCTGCTTTGATGGGCAGGACTGAGTCAAGAGATTTATATGATTTCTGGTATTTGGTTGAAGTAGAAAATATCAAAGTTGGGGAGCACAAGATTTCTTTCCATGGTAAAGCGGAACGAAAAAAACATGACCCCAAAAAATTTGCCGACAAGGTATTAGGTAAAGAAGCCGCATTCAAACGTGACTGGGAAAACAAGCTTGCTTCTCAAATTCATGACTTGCCCAAGTATGAAGATGTTTTCAGAGATGCAAAACGACATTTTAAATTTTGAGGTTTGATAGCTTTCCTAAAAACAAGGTCAAGGAGTCTAACCCATATTTATCCGAAAGGTGTAGAAAAAACAAACATGTTGTCTCTATACTATATACTCCGGTCCTTTATCTTTCACCCTTCGTCTCTCCCTATACCATATCATCCGCCCCTCATTTCTTACCCAACCCCGAAGAATACAATAACATATTTCTTAAATTAGCTTCGAGTACAATTGTTAAAACTATATCAGGTTTTTCATTTTCTATAATATCTTCGTTGAGTTTATATTGCCAGGCATCAAATATCTTCACACTTCTTCTAAATTTTTCAGCTATAAATGGAAAAATGGCAGTACCGTATGAGTCACTAATGATTACTATTTTGGGCAGACGGGTATCCGCTTTTTCTTTGTCGACTTCGTAATCCCAAGGATAGGCAAAACCTTTTATAACAGGATAGCCGTAGGGAGCCACGTTTTTAGCAGTAAATCCAGATTTTGGGTTAAGTTCAAAATGGGTATCCGTATAGTCGCCAACATTGGATAACATTTGTATAATATTCCCATTTTTAATTTCACTTTTTTTAATATAGTAATCACTTAAATTATTTTTAGTGATACTTGGGAAGTCAGCATGCATAGATTCGAAAACTTCATTGGCTGCGTAAAAAGCACCTAGTTGTGTCCAATGATTATCGAGTTGATAGTATAATGCTTCGTTATCTTTTTGCTGCCTTAGCAAACTATATATATTAATTGGTTTTGCGGTACTGGTATTATTTAGATATTCAATAAGCTGTTCACCCCATCCGTTTTTTTGAAATTTGTACTTGGTTTTGGGGAGTTTGTCAGTATATATATTTGCTTTAACTGGAGCTATTAAAAAATAATATTTACAGCCTCTTTTCATCAAGTAATTTTTTCGATATTCCAATTCAACTTTAAATGAATCAAGTTCTGTTTGCCTGAAATTATTCAAGCCAGTATAGGAATCTATTTCATTCCCCGCTAAAAATAACCAACCATCATTGCCAATTAGCACTTCATTTGGTATGGGAGATATATTAAATAAACTCAGGTTAATTGAGCTATAGTATTTAACAAACAATGAGCGGAAGGTAAAGTAGTCATTATAATACTTTTCAAAAGCAACAGGATAGGCATCCAAATGTGCGATGTCGAAAGCAGGTTCACTTGCCAACTTTCTGTTTTCTTCATTTTTTATATCACTAACCCATTTAAAAGTATTATTAAGCAAAGGGAAAGCAATTATTATAATAAAAGCCAACGAAATACCAATTGATCTAAAAACAGGATGTTGCATATCAGAATCTATAATATATAAATGGGTTGTATGTGTTGGCTGTTAAATATATGGAACATACAATGAGTAAAGATGTATAAAAGCACAACGATATGATATGGTAGGAATATGAAAGTACAGAAGAATATAATCTTTCTGAAGCAGTATATTTTTCAATACCACTTCCAATAGCTTTATATAGACCAAATATACCTGGAATGGTGATACAGAAAACCAAGAATTGTTTAAGGTTCATATAAGAAAAGAAAGTGCTTATTTCTTCATTGCTTATATGAAAATTGAACATCGCTTTCCAATAATCAAGTGCATACAACAAGGTATCCGACCGAAACAAAACCCATGCTAACATAACCACCAATAGGGTATATAAATTTGAGAATGGCCGCCAAATACGATGGAGGATTTTTTCAAAACCTAATCGTTCTATCAGCATAAATAATCCATGAACTAATCCCCAAACTACAAAGCTCCAGCTTGCTCCATGCCAAAACCCAGTAAGAAAAAATACAATTAACAAATTTAAATAAGTTCTGCCTGTACTATCACGATTTCCACCCAGAGGAATATATACATAATCTCTAAAAAAAGTAGAAAGGGAAATATGCCATCTTCTCCAAAAGTCTTTCACAGAAGTTGCCATATAAGGATAATTGAAATTCTCTAAAAACTCAAAACCAAACATACGACCCAATCCAATTGCCATATCTGAATACCCCGAAAAATCGCAGTATATCTGAAGGGTATAAGCAGCAATTCCTAACCAAGCATTTAACGCTCCTAAATTGCTTATATCTTCAACAAAGATTCCGTCAGCAATCAAAGCAAAGCTATTGGCCAATAGAACTTTCTTCCCCAATCCTATTAAAAAACGTTCGATACCCGATGAAAACTTTATAATATTATGAGTACGTTGCCTTAATTGCTTCCATACATCGCTATACCGTATAATAGGTCCTGCAATTAGCTGCGAGAACATACATATATATAATGATAAATCAAATATATTATACTGTGCAAGAGATTTTCGTCTGTAAATATCAATTAAATATGATAATGAGTGAAAGGTGTAAAACGAAATTCCAATTGGCAAAATAATATGTGTATCTGGTATACGATTAATAGGGACAATGTCCAATACGTTATTAATATTTTCGACAATAAAATTGGTATATTTAAATACGATAAGCATAAGTATATTGCTACTTACACCTATTGCAAGCCATGTTCGAGCTTTGCTCGTTTCAATATTTTTTTCAATCTTGATTCCAAAGAAATAATTTAACAGGATTGATATAACAAGTATAATAGTATAACTGACCCCACCCCAAGCAAAAAATATAAGACTCACCAACAAAAGCCAATAATTTTTATATACTTTGGGAATTAAATAATACCCTAATAATGAAATAGGCAAAAAAAGGTAAATGAAAAGTACCGAACTAAAAAGCATAGATTAAATTTTTTTACGCTCGCCTTTACTTTTGCTGAATGGGCGAGAATCAACAAAAATATGTGATTTTATGCTAAATCAAAACTTGAAATATTATTTTTCTAAATTAAATGAAAGTGCAATCCTATTCACAAAATCTATATGCCGCTGGCTGAGCGGAGCCGAAGCCAGCCTACCCCACATCAATATTCCCTACCATATCACCTGGCTTTACCCATTTGTCAAACTGTTTCGCAGTAACCAATTTCAATAATAAAGCAGCTTCACGCAATGATATATTCTCCTGATGTGCTTTCTTCGCAATTTTGGCAGCATTATCATAACCTATATGGGTGTTTAAAGCAGTAACCAACATCAGTGAATTGTTTACTTTATTTTTTATTTCTATATAGTTTGGTTCAATGCCGGCAGCACAATGTTGGTTAAATGATATACATGCTTCGCCCAACAAGCGGGCAGATTGTAGCATATTATAGGCAATGAGTGGTTTAAAAACATTTAGTTCAAAATGTCCACTGCTACCGCCAATTGTTATAGCTACATCGTTACCCATTATTTGGGCACAAACCATAGTAAGTGCTTCACATTGTGTGGGGTTTACTTTGCCGGGCATTATACTACTTCCGGGTTCGTTTTCGGGAATAAAAATTTCGCCAATTCCACTTCTGGGTCCTGAACTTAGTAGGCGAATATCATTGGCTATTTTCATACAACTTACTGCCACACGTTTTACTGCACCGTGCATTTCTACCATAGCATCGTGGGCAGCAAGTGCTTCAAATTTATTGGGTGCAGTTACAAAAGGAAGTTTGGTTTCTTTGGCAATTAATTGTGCAACTAATTTTGCATATCCTTTGGGAGCGTTAAGTCCTGTTCCTACTGCGGTGCCGCCCAAAGCCAATTCTGAAACAGCGGGCAATGCATGGTTGATAGCTTTTAATCCCATATATAATTGTTGGGCATAGCCGCTAAATTCTTGCCCCAAAGTTAAAGGCGTGGCGTCCATTAAATGCGTGCGGCCAATTTTTACGATATTCTTAAATTTCGATGATTTGCTTTTTAAAGTTTTATATAATACTTCAATTCCCGGAATTGTATATTGCATCACTTGCATATATACTGCAATGCTCATAGCTGTAGGGAAAGTATCGTTGCTCGATTGCGATTTATTTACATCATCATTGGGGTGCAGTATTTTATTTTTGTCGCTAAGTTTACCACCATTTATTACATGGGCTCTATTGGCTATTACTTCGTTCACATTCATATTACTTTGGGTGCCGCTGCCCGTTTGCCAAATAACCAAGGGGAATTCATTATCCAGTTTCCCTGCAATAATTTCATCACATACTTTTGATATTAGTTGTAGTTTCTCTTTTGATAAAATTCCCAACTGATAATTGGTCTGTGCCGCACATTTTTTTAATATACCAAATGCCCTGATAATTTCAATGGGCATACTTGCTTCGTTACCAATCTTAAAATTGTTTCTAGAGCGTTCTGTTTGGGCTCCCCAGTAGTTGTTAGCAGGAACTTTTACTTCGCCCATGCTGTCTTTTTCTATCCGAAATTTCATGATATAATACTATTAATAACCATTTCTACAAATGTAATTCTTTTTATGTCAGTCTGAGCGTAGTGGAAGACAAAGTGTGATAGTTGTAATTAATTTAAGGAATGTTATAAAACACAGAACTATATATTAAAGCATATTTGTAGTTTACTATAATAGAATGTCGTCTTTTCTAGAAATACTAAACTCTAAAAAACCAGTATTGGTCGATTTTTCAACTGATTGGTGTGCACCATGCAAACAAATGTCGGGGATACTTCAGGAATTAAAAACAATGGTGGGCGATTATGCTACCATTGTAAAAATTGACGTGGACAAAAATCCCAAAGTGGCTGCAAAATATAATATTGCAGGGGTACCCACTTTAATATTGTTCAACCATGGTGAAATTAAATGGAGGCAATCGGGTGTTATGTCTGCAATGCAATTAGAAAAAATTATTCGTACAAATATATAATAATACAAAACTATGGAAGCTGTAACAGATGATGACTTGAAGACAATGGTAGCATGTACCAATAGGCTAGAGCAATTAGGTTTTGCCACTCAATTTAAGGCCACTACCGCAGGATTGAAATCGCTTAAAACCGAGAAAATTTATGCTCCCGATGAAGTGAAGATTGTTAACTTTTATCGCTTCGAGGGAGCGTCAGATCCATCGGACAGTGCCATATTATATGCTATTGAAGCAGAAGGAGGGGAGAAGGGCACCTTGGTTGATGCTTATGGGCCCGATAATGATACAGCCATATCCAATTTTATTAAATTGGTTGAGCAAATAGAAAAGAAAGTAGATAAAGAATTATAATACTAATTCTTCACCACTTTAGTATAATAACTATTTCCTGCTATATCGGTAATGGATAGTATATAAATTCCTGGCGATAGGAAAGATATATCCAATACTGAAGCTATATTCATTTCCCTAATAAGTTGCCCAGCTATATTTTTAAGTTCTATTTTTTTATATAATAGTTCGTTGGGTAAAAATATTTGTGCTGAGCTTGGATTGGGATATACATTCAACAATTTTTGTTGGGGCAGCGAAACAGCGGTTATATATCTCGCATCATAGTATATTCCATTATTGGTTCCTAAAATCATGCTGCCGTTGCTGTAGTCAATTGCATTAATGGGCATAGTGGCTAATATAGGAATTTTCTCTTCCACCTATTTTGCACCATCTACTGATGGTTCCGTCGCCTATTGCCTAAATGGTACCTGCACTATTCGATATAACTTGCATACTCCAATTTGTTCTTTAGCGACTGTTGCTGCACATGGCTATAAAATGTTGAAACAAAAGTATAAATTCCACCTAGATGCTTGCCTTTATTTCCTTTATTTTGTGCAAAATTTTAACAGCATACTTTTGGAACCAGTAACCGTAGAAACCGCAAAAGAACTAGGCCTTAGGCCCGAAGAATTCGACAAAATATGTAGCGTACTTGGGCGTACCCCCAATTTTTGTGAGCTTAGTATTTACTCCGTAATGTGGAGTGAGCATTGTTCGTATAAGAACAGTATAAAATGGCTTAAAACACTTCCCCGCGAAAGTGATAAGATGCTTGCCAATGCTGGCGAGGAGAATGCCGGACTGATAGATGTGGGCAACGGATTGGCCTGCTGTTTTAAAATAGAAAGTCATAACCATCCTTCTGCACTCGAGCCCTACCAAGGTGCCGCAACAGGTGTGGGAGGAATTAACCGCGATATATTTTCGATGGGTGCACGCCCAATCGCACAACTCAATTCTTTGCGTTTCGGAAATTTGGAAAATGAACGCACACAATGGTTGCTCAAAGGTGTGGTGAAAGGAATTGGCGATTATGGCAATGCATTCGGAATTCCTACCGTAGGCGGCGAAGTATATTTTGATGATTGTTATCAAGTGAATCCGCTTGTGAATGCCATGAGTGTGGGTATTGTTGAACATGGGAAAACAGTGTCGGCAATTGCGGAAGGTTTGGGAAATAAAGTATATATATTTGGTTCATCAACCGGTAAAGATGGAATACATGGAGCAGCTTTCGCTAGTAAAAATATTTCAGAAGATTCTGTCAACGATTTGCCTTCAGTACAAGTTGGCGATCCATTTTGGGAGAAGCTGATATTGGAAGCAACACTCGAAATTATAGAAACAGGTGGCGTAGTCGGATTGCAAGATATGGGTGCAGCGGGCATTACCTGTAGCACCAGCGAAATGACCGCCAAAGGAGAATGTGGCATGGACGTGTGGCTCGATAAAGTTCCCACACGCCAACCCGGAATGAAAGATTGGGAAATACTTTTATCGGAAAGTCAAGAGCGAATGTTGGTGGTAGTGAAACAAGGATACGAAAGTAAATTGGAAGAGATATTTGAGAAATGGGATTTAACCTATAATCAAATTGGCGTGGTAACCGATGGTAAAAATGTTCGCTTTTTAATGAACGATAATTTGGTTGCTGATATTCCCGCAGAGAGCCTCGTTCTTGGCGGTGGTGCTCCTGTATACGAACGTGAATATAGTGAGCCTGCATATATAAAGGAAATAGAAAAGTTTAATATCAATGATATAAAAGATATAGAACTGAACGAAGAAAAATTGAAAAATATATTGGGTAAAATGTTAGCCAATCCCAATATTGCAAGCAAACGTTGGGTATATAATCAATACGATTCTATGGTGGGCACTATTACGCAAACTACCAATAAACCTAGCGATGCAGCCGTAGTGAAATTACGCGGCACCGATAAATCTATATTAATGACCGTAGATTGTAATAGCCGCTATGTATATAGTAATCCATTGCAAGGTGGAGCAATTGCAGTAGCAGAAGCGGCACGAAATATTGTATGTACTGGAGGCACTCCATTGGGCGTAACCAATTGTTTAAATTTCGGAAATCCATATATGCCTGGTGTATATTGGCAGTTCGTAAATGCGGTAACGGGAATGGGAAATGCTTGCCGCAAATTTGGAACTCCGGTAACAGGTGGTAATGTGAGTTTCTATAATCAATCGTCTGATGAGAATGCTGTGTTCCCAACACCAACTATTGGTATGATAGGATTAATGGATTCTACAAACCACATGACTTTAGATTTTAAAAATGCAAATGATATTATATATATAATTGGGCAGCATAAAAATGATATAGGAAGTTCGCAATATTTGGCAAAAGTTTTGGGAGTAGAACAATCTCCCTGCCCGCATTTTGATATGGATGAAGAGTATAATATACAACAAGCAGTTTCTCATATTATAGAAAAGAAATTGATACAATCAGCCCATGACGTATCTGATGGTGGTTTATTGGTATGCCTTATGGAATCGGCCTTTGCAAGCGGTTTAGGTTTCGAACTGAATAAAGAAATCGATATAAGAAATGATGCCTACTTATTTGGCGAAACACAATCGAGAGTGATAGTAAGTGTATCACAAAACAATATAGAAAATTTCGAAAATAATTTAGAATCAAATAATATATCTTTTTCCAAACTAGGCAAAGTAACCCCTACAGAAATTTCAGTAAACAATATACAACTAGGCTCAGCAAAAAACTGGAAACATATATATGATAACTCCATAGAAAACCACCTAAACTAATATACCATCCCCGAATCCTGAATCCCCCAATATGTATAGACTTCTCCTATTATTTGTATTCTTAAGCTCAAGTTCATTATTACTTGCTCAAAGCGATTACGAAATGTCTGCTTCACGTTTGGTATTGGGATTAGATGCAAAAGTGTTTGTCAAAAAAATGGGATTTATTCCTGGAATAACAGGTCGATACAGTTTTGCCAACAATAATGGTGATGAGAATTGTTTCAGTATATCATATTTCAGTACCAGCAAATTCGTAGATAAAGTGCACCTTCAAGCTAGGGCAATAGGAACAGTGCCTTCCGTTATTGATACAACAATATTATATAGAGCGAGTTTTTTCTCACTCATGTACCATTATCATTATTATATACAAGAAACAAAGTATGATGATGATTATGGTTTTTATCTGGCAGGTGCTGCTGGTATTACAAAAATGCAGTACACACACACCAATGGTTTTGAAGATACAAGATATACAACCCCGTATTCCTATCGCCAGTCAAAAGTTACGTTTTGTATGCAGGCCGCTTATGGCTTGCATTATCAACTTTGGAGCAATATGCGTGTTATTGGCGAGGGTGGGTTTTATTACCTCTACGATAACCAAGCAGAGCAACAAAATGAAAAGCCCCATTATATTTCTCTGCAAATAATGGGTGGTATAGTATTTGGTATTGGATCAAAAGGAGGATTTTAATTTTATTATATAAACATCATGAAAAAAATATACATCGTTTTATTGTTATTGTTGGGTTCTCTGTCTTTTAGTTGGGCACAAACTGTTTCTCCCGACTCAGCCTAATTTTTTGAGGATTCTGTCGTTACGGTCTGTGGCCAGGTTGCAGGAACACATGTTACCAAAGCAGGAGTTGTAATGCTTAATATCGGTGCCGATTATCCGAATGCCCCTTTTGTTGTTGTTATATTTAAAGACGATGTAAAAAAAATCAAATACAAACCTGCAGAACACCTAAAAGGAAAAAATATATGCATCACAGGTAAAGTGGTAATCTTTAAAGAAAAACCAGAAATTATCGCAAAGCGGTCGGAGCAAATAAAAATCCAATAATATAATGATTTTTATTATGTAATACAACTATACCCACAGGTAAATTGGTAGAGCAAGTTGCATCGATCATATTACATAAATTTTGAAAGACGTAAAAGCGAAAGAATAATGTATACTGTACTTTCAACTTTATTGGCTTTAGCATTTCTATATGGTGCAATAGTTTTTATTTCACGTATAAAAATCACAACATTAATGGGTTGGCTGCAAATTCTTTTCTGTATTAGTTTTTTTTCTTGTTTAGTGTTATTAATATACTATGCTGGTTTTTACTTAGGGGAAAGCCGGTTATTACAGGATATATATATTGTCTTATTTAAAATCTCAATTATTTTATTTTTATTAATAATTGGATTAAAGTTTTTTAAGTTTTTAAAGAGCTAGAAGTCAATTTAATTGTATCACATCAGAAACATCAATCTGCGTAGCTTCAGGCGTCAGCCACTAACGACTAACGACTAACTAACGACTAACGACTAACGACTGACTAACGACTAACGACTAACGACTAACGACTAGTACGGATAATAAGGCGATATCATTAAATATACAATCACTCCCGTAATGGTTACATATAGCCAAATAGGATAAGACCATCTCACCAATTTTTTGTGTTTCTGTACCTGCATTTGCAAGCCTTTATGGAAGCTAAGCAATATAAGAGGCAATACTACCGCAGCAAGAATTATATGACTGGTAAGTATAAAATAATATAATGTTTTGGTTGGACTATCTTTTGGATATATAGTGTCGCCTGCTAAATAATGGTAGGTAATATAGCTTACTAAAAACAATGATGACAATAAAAAAGTGGTAATATTAATTTTCTTATGGGTTTGTATCCTTTTCTTTTTTATCATATATAACGACAATAATAATAGCACCGTGCAAGTACCATTAATAATGGCATTGAGCAAAGGCAGCATATATACTTTTTCCAGTTGCCCGGCAGATAGTGTTGGTCGGGGAATTACTTTTTCATTGAGTACCACTACTACCACAAATACAAAAACAGAAACCGCCATTACCAAGCGAAAAATTAATTTATCATTGTTCATAATTATATATATTAAATGAATAAAACCACGATACAAAAGTAAGGAACTATAACTTGCCCACACAAATTAAATCGTTATTTAATGAGAAATAAATAGTCAAAATATAGCTGTGAAAATCTCTGTTATATGTGAGAAAATAAGTAACAAACATTAAGATTGGAGTATTAAATTGCACCCCAATAAAAGTATTATAATCCATGCAAAGAGACCAGATAGTATTTGATTTGATAGGCAAAGAATTGCTTCGTCAACAAAAAGGAATAGAACTTATAGCAAGCGAAAATTTTGTGAGCAAACAAGTAATGGAAGCTATGGGTAGTTGCCTCACAAACAAATATGCAGAAGGCTTACCCGGCAAACGTTATTATGGAGGTTGTGAAATAGTAGACCAAGTGGAGCAATTAGCTATTGACCGATTAAAGAAATTGTTTGGTGCAGAATGGGCCAACGTACAACCACATAGTGGGGCACAAGCCAATGCAGCAGTGATGCTAGCCTGCCTAAAGCCTGGTGACAGTATCTTAGGTTTTGATCTTAGCCATGGCGGGCATTTAACACATGGCTCGCCTGTAAATTTTTCGGGCAAATTATATAAGCCACATTTCTATGGTGTAGAACCCGAAACTGGCCTTATAGATTTCGATAAAATTGAAACGATTGCACTGGAATGCAAGCCCAAACTTATTATATGCGGAGCATCAGCATATTCCCGCGATTGGGATTATAAAAAACTGCGTGAAGTGGCTGATAGGGTAGGAGCCCTTCTCTTGGCTGATATAGCTCATCCCAGTGGTTTAATAGCAACCAAATATTTAAACAATCCATTACCCTATTGTCATATAATAACAAGTACCACACACAAAACTTTGCGTGGACCCAGAGGAGGTATTATAATGATGGGCAAAGATTTTGAAAACCCATGGGGGCTAACCACACCCAAAGGTGAAATAAAAATGATGAGTGCAATATTGGATGGTGCAGTTTTTCCGGGCACACAGGGCGGCCCTTTAGAACATGTTATAGCAGGAAAAGCAATTGCATTTGGCGAAGCACTCACCGATGGGTATAAGCAATACTGTGGCAATGTAATTCACAACTCAAAAATAATGGCTGATGCGTTTGTGGGGTTTGGATATCAGGTAATATCAGGAGGTACAGATAATCACATGATGCTGATCGATCTCCGCTCCAAAGATTTGAATGGCAAGCTTGCCGAAAATATATTGATAAAAGCAGGTATTACCGTAAATAAAAACATGGTGCCTTTCGATAACAAATCTCCATTTGTAACTTCAGGTATCCGCATAGGCACTGCCGCCATGACTACTCGTGGGTTTGAACCTGAACAGTTTGTGCAGGTAGCTCAAATGATAGACCATGTGCTAATGAATAGCGACAACGAAACTATTATAAGAAATATAGAAGAGCAGGTAACAAAATTGGCTCTTGAATTTCCATTATATTCATTATAATATATAATAGATTTCTTATTATTGACATTGGAAACCAACCCGTTATGCTGAAATAAATTTAGCATGACGAACGAGAGAAAAGCTATAAAATAGTTATAATATAAACGCAATAAAAAAAGCTGCTTAATTTTAGCAGCTTTTTTTATTATAATATGGTTTAATTGGGAAAATATGTCCGAGGTCGGTGTCCCCACCAATCTCTAGCATGTAGCTTAATTATCCAATACCTTAAAGGCTTCCTTAATCTCAGCTGGACTAGCGGCTTTAAATTCAACATGAATCTGAGGATCGCCAATTGTGATATCTTTGATAAAATAATAAGGTTGCCCTTTTTCGTATTTTAATACAACAAGTTTGGCCTGAAGTCCTTTTGGGATAATTTTATCTTTTGTAAAATCTTTGCCTTCGGTAATTTGGGGCAATAGCATTTTTTCTTGTTTAAAAACCAAATAAAAATCTACATTTTTTTGTGGGGCTACATCTATGCTTACATTAGTTTTTTCTTCCTTGTTCGTATATAATCTATCGCAGTTTATCCATCCCAATTTGTTTGATGCCGCAAAAGCCCAGCTTGCCAAATCTCTATTATTTAATTGTGATGCATTATCCTTTATTTGTACTCTCCAATTTTCAGCAATCAACATTAGTCCAAGTTTGTCTTTGGGGTTTTTGAAATTAAATCCCAAGGCACCTACAATGCCTTGTTGTAAACGAGCAAAATCAGCCTCTTCCATACTACAACCAGTAGGGGGTTTTAACGGATCTCCGTTAGGTTTTTTTCCAAAGAAACGGGCAATTTTGCAGAAAAAAAGCGGGCATCTTTCATAAGGTTGTGGCCCACATCCTACCCAGTCATTCAAATCTTTGCGGGTATATGATTCCAACACACTCATGTTCTTTTGATAGTCTTTCCAGTTGATAGCATTATCTTCAGGATTTGAATTTTTCTCTCCTTTTTCACGCTCACCTTCATATAATAAAGTACCACTAGGCATACGCTCCGTTTGTGGCATCAAAATCCCAATCTTCATTTTGGGTTTCAGTTGCAAATTAGCACCATTTAAGCTGGCCATTATATAAACCATTCCCGAAGTGCTAAAAGGTTTTCCCATAGCAGTAGAGGTTAATCTGTCGGCCAACATTTCGCTGAACAAAAAATCTTCTTTCACTACAATTTCTATACAGCCTTTAGTTTTAGCAGTAACGCCCACAAAGGCAGTTCCTGGTATCATAAACAAAGTGCCTTGCGAACCAACTATCACAGTATCTCTGAAAGGTTTAATACAATGTTTTGTAAGACTATTGTGTAGCTGGCCACCACACTTTTGCCAAAAACTAAAAAGTGAATCGGGTAGTTTGCGGGTATAGTTTATTATAATATCTACGCGACGGTTCATTCTTTTACCATCTTCAGTTTCGTTACTGGCTATGGGGGCATTTTCACCTAGCGAATTAATAGTAATATATTTTTCATCAACACCACTAGCCAACATCAGTTCTTTCACTTTTAGCGACCGGTCTTCACTTAGTTTTTGATTTTTTATACTGTCACCCGTGTTATCGGTGTTTCCTTTTACAAATATTTGAAAACTACTATACTGCGTTAGTGAATCAATAATGGCCATTACAAAACCCTTGGCAGAATCAGTAAGTTCGTGCTTGCCCGATTCAAAGAAGATACTCTTTTGATAGGTTGGTGGCGGGGTGGCCGACTTTTTTTTTCCACCTTTTTGAGCCATACAAAAGGAACTGATGGAAAGTAAAACAATAAGTAGATTTTTTTTCATGCGGGGCTTAAAATTTAATGGGGCAAAAGTATTGGCAAAACCCTTTCGTTCAACAGGGTTTTTATTTTCTTGTATAAAGTATTGCTAAAAAATTAGTTTATAGATATTTACTTTGTTGGATGTGAACCCGCTGGGACTCGAACCCAGGACCCCAACATTAAAAGTGTTATGCTCTACCAACTGGGCTACGGAGTCATTTTTGAATACGTGCAAATATATAGTCTTGCCACTAAGATCAACAAAATTGTTTGTTAGCTTTTCATGTTTCCAAACTGAAGTGGCAATCCAAAATCTTCGTTTTTGCACAGTGAAATTACATCTTGCAAATCATCGATTTTTTTTGCAGTAACTCTAATAATATCGTCCATGATAGAAGCTTGAACTTTTAAGCCGCTTTCTTTAATTTTTTTGGTAATTTTTTTACTCGTTTCTTTATCAATTCCTTCTTTAATGGGAATGTTCTTAATCACAGTTTTTCCGCTGGGTTCAATCTTGCCCGTAAGGTCGAAACTCTTAGCGTCCACACCCTGTTTTATGGATCTTGAAATGAGTATATCAACAATGGCATCCACATGCATATCAGTGTCAGATATTATTTTGATGGAGTTAGACTTTTTGTCTAGTTCAATTAGCGAGTCGGAACCCTTTAAATCATAACGACTTAAAAGTTCTTTTTTTGCAACATTAATTCCGTTGTCAAGTTTTTGAAAATCAGTTTTGTTGGAGATGTCGAAGGAAGCCATAATTTTTTTTGCAAAAATATTGAAATACATGCAACCCTTTTTGCTTTTTTGGGGTCTAATCATTTGATATGGGGATACTAATTAGCAATATATTGAATAACAATACATTGAAAATTTATTTTTGCTGTCTTATTTTAGGCAGTGTTTCTTGCAAAAGTGGAAAACAGACTAATGGAACCCTTATCATGCAATTCGACCATTTTGTTTCTGCCGAACCTTTCCAGTATAAAAGCGGAATTAAATATGCTAATAAATCGGGTAATAAATATAATATTGGAGCATGCAGGTATATAGTAGGAAAATTTGCATTAACTCATGACAATGGCAACGTAGATTATTTAGATACTTATCATGTGGTAGATTTAGATGACCCCAATACACAAAAAATAACCTTGCCGAATGTAAAACCTGGAGATTATAAAGCTATTTCTTTTATAGTGGGAGTAGATTCAGCGTCAAATAACGAATACCTTTTAAACGGCAACAAGCCCGCAGGCCTCGAAAGCCAAGTTTCAATGGATTGGTCGGGTATGGGTTTTAGATTTATAGTTCTTGATGGAAACTATTATAAAGATTCAATTACAACGATCCAATCATCTTACGGCTACCATATTGGCTTAAATGAAAATTCAAATTTATACAGTTTTACCACTGCACCATTCAACATAAATGCAAATGAAAAAACAGCAAATATCAAGGTCGATTTTGGTAAGTTTTTTGATGGGGTAAACCAATGGGACATTAGTAAACAAGAAGTGAATCATTCTGAAAATAGTAAGAGAGCAGATGCCCACAAGTTGGGACAAAATATAGGACAAATGTTTAGTTTAACCTCCATCAAATAATTATGGGAAACATATACAAAACATTGTTCTTGGCGGTTTTTATTTGGTTAGCATCTTGTAGAATTGATAAACGTTTGGATAATTCGAGCAGTAATAAAACACTTACGCCATATATACTTGATTATCCTTTAGAGATTACCGCCCCTGTTGTTTCAATAGACAATCCTTTAACTGAAGAAGGTATTGCACTTGGCCGTAAACTCTTTTACGATAAAATCCTTTCTGCAAACAATACACAAGCTTGTGCTACCTGCCACGACCTTAAATTTGGCTTTAGTGATACCAACAAGTTTAGCAAAGGAATTGATGGTATTTTGGGAACACGTAACGCCATGCCATTATTTAATCTTGATTGGAAAATCCATGGCTTTTTTTGGGATGGACGTTCACCAAATATGGAAGCCCAAGCTTTACAACCTATCCAAAACCCAATAGAAATGCACGAAACATTGGGTGGGGTAGTGGCCAAGTTAAAAGCACATCCTGAATACCCAGATTTATTCAAACAAGTTTTTGGCACCGCTGATATAAAACCAGAAATGGTTGGTAAAGCTATAGCTCAATTTGAGCGTACTATGCTTTCTTTTAACAGCACGTTCGATAAGTTAAACTTAAATCAAAAGTATCTTAGTTATTCGCACAAAATATTGAATGGCGATACAAATTCCTTTCACCAAATTTCAAGTTCAGTTGAGCGGGGAATGTTGGTTTTTTATATGGCAAATCAAAGATTTAGTGCACATTGCTCTCATTGCCACGGTAGCCAACCCAGAGGCAAAGATCTTTTGTTTACTGACGATAGGTATCATAACAATGGCCTTGTTACTTTCCCTGATTCAGGCAGAGCATCATTTACTAAAAATCCGTATGATATGGGATTTTTTATAACGCCAAGTTTACGAAATCTTGCCTATACGGCTCCATATATGCACGATGGAAGTTTAAAAACATTAAAAGATGTAATAGACCATTATGTAAACGGTGTTCAAAATTTAACTGACCCAATTACAAAAACAGATTTCTCAAAACCCCTACCCTTAACCCAATCAGATAAAGATGATTTACTAAATTTTCTTTTATCATTAACTGACAGTTCATTTATAGACAATCCCGCACTTAAAGCTCCGTAAGTACATATAATATATTAATTTTGCAACCATTTTTATATATATCACAACATACTCGTTAAATTTATCATACACTGAAAACAACTCAATAATAGAATAAATAACTTAATCAATAAATACAAATGTTTAGATTTACTCAATTCTCAAAAAAACTCAAACTGGTTTTCACAATCGGTTTGTTCATGTTCGGAGCCATGTCTGTCGACAAGGCCAATGCACAAGCACCCTGTACCCCCAGTGCCAATCAAAATGGCAGATGTTGTGGTGCCGGTTCACCCATAGGTTTGGACACAGTTACTTTCGGAAGTTCTATTAGCAATTCAACTTCATACAATGCAAGTAAAAACTATTATGATTTTACAAATTTAAGTGCGTGTGTAAATGCAGGCACTGGCTACTTTATGCAAGTAAACGCAGCAGGAAAATCTTATAATCACGCAATCTGTGTTTGGATTGACTGGAATGCCGATGGTACGTTTGCCACTTCAGAAATTGTTTTAAGCGACAGCTTTGTTAAGGCTGGCGGAAATGTTTCAGGTACTGTAAATATACCCTCTGGACAAACAAGCGGTATCTATCGCATGCGTGTTATGGGAGATTACTA
Source organism: Flavobacteriaceae bacterium (assembly GCA_025363675.1). GTDB lineage: Bacteria > Bacteroidota > Bacteroidia > UKL13-3 > UKL13-3 > CANJUD01. The sequence continues at coordinate 20,447 of JANYDJ010000088.1, forward strand.
CTCGTATTATGCTTTTTCAAATCCTCCACAATGGAACCCTTGCAAAGGTTACTATTCCGAATATCAAGATTACACAATAAAAGTAGCTGCCACATCAGGCATTGATGTAACAGCAGTTTCAATTTCAAGCCCTTCTTCTAACAGTATTCCTTTAAATAAAAATTTCGATATCGACATTATTGCAGGCAACCTTGCAGGAACTACTATAGATACAGTTGAAGTAGGATACCAAATCGACAATGGCAGTGCTACAGTGAAAACAATAACAGGTCTTGCACTTGCTTCTTGTTCCAACTCATCTGCCATCAATATTACTACTACCGCAAAAATAACAACCTCGGGCAGCCATACGCTTAAAGTATGGGTGAACAAGCCAAACGGCACACAGCCCGATGACAATCCAAACAATGATACAATTACTTCTTTTGTCTGTACTTCTTTGTCAGGTAACTTTACCATCGATGCAGGATCAGCAGCATCTAGTAGCAACTTTGTCGACTTTACCTCAGCCGTAGATAAACTAAATAAATGTGGTATTAGTGGTGCGGTATTATTTACCGTAGCTTCTGGTACTTATACTGAGCAAATTACAATAGGGGCAGTTAATGGAGCCTCTTCTAGCAATACCATCACCTTCGATGGTGTTGATGCGAGTACACGTACACTAACCACTGCCAGTGCAGGGGTTACCTTTAAGTTTGATGGAGCATCGTATGTTAATGTAAAAAATCTAACAATCGAAAACACGTCTAGCAGTAATGCTATCGGCGTACAGTTGATGAATGTGTCAGAATTTAATTCATTCGATAGTTGTATTGTAAAACTCACAAACAATAATTACCCCAATATCGCTTTTGGTGGCATGGATGCTACTTATTATAATAGTGGCGATTTTGCTAACAATACCACCATAGACCATACTGAAATTTCAGGTGGATATATGTCAGTAGTATTTAATGGTGATTATAATAAGAGCAACTATAGCAACAGATTCAAAAATTCTTATATACACGGTGCAGCATATTATGGTGTGTACTATACTTATCAAGATTCAGCTTTGTTCCAAAATTGTGAGATTACCTCAAACAATGGATACCCTGTAATGGCCCAATATATTAAATATTCCGATTTCTTGAACAACGAGATACATGGTGGTTATTATGCAATGTATACTTATAATTTGAAAGAATGTAATATTATTAATAATGCCATCTATAACTCACAATATGCCTCTATATATGCATATTATGGTACTACCGTAAATTTCTTCCATAATTCTGTATATAATGACTATTCTAGTAATCCTTATGCTATGTATATATATGCAGGTTCAGGTTGGGATGTTCGCAACAATATTTTTGCTACAGGTAGCAATTCAGGTTATGCTTTGTATGTAAATACAGCAAGTGCACTTACTTCGTGCGATTATAATGTTTATTTCACAGGCTCTAGTTCAAATTTTGTATATATAGGAAGTCCCTTTGCAACATTAACAGCCCTAACAGGCAATCCTAATGGGATGAACAGTAATATATTTGGTACTGCTCCTGCATTCTTAAGCATGGCTTCTCCAATTGATCTTCATATAAGTTCTGCCGCAGCTTCACCTCGTGGTGATGGTTCAGTAGGTGTTACTTTGGATATTGATGGCGATGCCCGTTGTGCCTTTGCACCCACCATTGGTTGCGATGAAAGTAAATATGCAGCAAGTGCTATTAAGGCCAGTTTTACTTTCCCTGATACAGCATATATCAATAGCCCAGTTACTTTCTTGAATGGTACTGGAGCTAAAGCTCCAGCAGCTTACCAGTGGTTCGACGACTGCTCAGCAAACGCATCTTCAAAGGCAAGTACCCGTAACTTTACAAATAGTTGGGCTGCTACTGGCACTTTTCAAGTAAAATTAGTTACTCAAAGTTGTTCGGGATTTGATACGCTTTGCAAAACAATTGTAATAGTTAATCCTACCAAAGCTCCTGTTACAGATTTTATTTCCAATGCAAATAGTGTTGAGCAGGAAGAGCAAGTAGATTTTATAGACCTTACCACTGAAGGCCCCGTAACATGGACTTGGGAGATAGATGGTGGTTATCACCAAGGTAGCGGTGTGGACTTCGATTATACCGGAGGAACAGACTCTACTTCTCAAAACCCTTCTGTTATTTTCCACAGCCCCGGCTATTATAATGTGTGCCTTACTGCAACTAATTCTATTGGCAACACCAAGCTATGCAAAAACTTATATATCGAGGTAATGAAGGTTGAACTTATGTGCAACACTGTTGTATCGCACGAAGCCCATGCAAAATTTTATGACGATGGTGGAAAAATTGCAAATTATGCATTTAATTCCCAACAAACACCTTGTACCATGCTAATCGATCCATGTGCTTCGCAAGTAACATTAACTTTCAAAAGTTTCAACATCGATCAAACCTATGGCTATCTTAAAATATATGATGGTAAAGATGCCACTACTGGTATACCTTTCCATACCGGTAGCGGATACAAAACAAATCCTGGAACTTTGGTTGCAAAATCAGGGCAAATGTTTATTGTTTGGACACCTCCACCATATCAGTATTATACCTCATCAGGTTGGGAAGCTGAATGGACCTCAGTAGCTAAAAGCTTTGCAAAGCCATCGGCAAAATATATCTCTAACGATACTTTTTATGAGAACTCCCCAGGTAGTTTTTATGCCAGTGTTAAAGATCCTAATGCTTTCTATTTCTGGGATTTAGATGGCAGTGGTACAAATGCAGGAAACGGTGGCCCTACTGTTATAGGCTATCCCTATCCTGTTGCGGGCACGTACACTGCTTGTTGTTACGTTACCAGTTGCGGAGGTATGGATACTTTCTGCAAAAATATTACTGTTTTAACCCCAACAAAAGCCCCAGTGGTAGACTTCCGTACAGATATTTCAACAAATACTTCTGCTTGTCAAACTACTACCACATCAAGCTTAACTGTAATTGTTGGAGATACAATAACATTGTTAGATGCATCAAATTATGGCCCAACAGGTTGGGATTGGAGTGCTAGTGGTAGTAACTGGAGCTTTGCAGGAGCAAGCACAAATACTGACCAAAATCCTCAAATTATTTTTACTGCTACAGGTAATTATGATATCACACTTGCAGCAACCAATAGCATAGGTACTAATAGTTTAACAAAAACTGCTTATATACATGTAATAAGTCCATATTGTATACCTTCAGTTAGCACACTTTCTTCTGATATTGCAATTTCAAATGTAACAGTGGGAGCAATCAATAACACCACACCAGTAGGGCAACAAGATTACACAGATTATAGCTCTAAATATAGTACCTGCATGGCTCGTGGCGGTAAATATCCATTTACAATCTCTCGCAAAAGCAACGTGAACCCATCAAATATCAATCTATGGGTCGATCTTAACGGAGATGGTGATTTCGATGACCAAGGGGAACTTGTTTCTACACAAACAACAAGCAGTAACTTAAGCTTTAGCGACAGCATAAAAATCCCTACCAGTGCACAATTAGGACAAAGCCGTATGCGTGTGAGCATAGCTTATAACAGTTTGTCTAATAAAACTTGCGGACCAAGCTACTTTGGAGAATATGAAGACTACGGAGTTTTCATTACCAATGACAATAACCCACCTGTTATTACCTTAGTAGGCACTACAGTTACTATTCAACAGTGCGATACCTTCACCGACCCAGGAGCAACTGCTTGGGATGATGTTGATGGTGTAGTTAGTGTTACCTACACGGGAAGCATAAACACTTCTAACCTAGGCAAGCAAACTATTACCTATTCCGCCCAAGACAAAGCTGGTAATCAGGCCATACAAGTGGTTCGCGAAGTAAATGTAATTGCTAGCACTACAGGCCCAATTATCACCATGAACGGTGCCAATCCATTAAACTGGACTGTAAATACCAATTATACTGATCCTGGAGCAAATGCAGTTAGTACCTGCGGCGTTAATGTAAATAACACCCTCACAGCCAATAACAATGTTAATACAAGCAAGTTGGGTACTTACTACGTAACTTATAAAGCCACTGATGCAAACGGAAATGTGAGCACAGCTATTCGTACAGTAATTGTAGGCGACTTTACCGCACCCGTTGTTACCTTAATTGCAGATGCACAAGGGAATACCGATCCAATTTATGTTGATGTTTTCAGCACCTTCACCGACCCCGATGCTAATGCAACCGACAACTATTATGCGGCATCTTCATTAACCAAAAGTATTACAGGTAATGTGAATACCAGTGTTATAGGCAGCTACGTGATTACCTATTCGTTCACCGACGGATCTGGTAATGTGGGCACCAAGACAAGGACAGTCAACGTTGTCGACAAGGCAGCCCCGTCTGTCACCCTTGTATCGGGCTCGGCAATAAACGTGGAGGCACAC
>JANYDJ010000092.1 GCA_025363675.1 Flavobacteriaceae bacterium
ACAGCCTTGGCTGACTAAAACAAATATATATTAGTTCTCTTTCATAATTCAAAAAGCTCATGCCGTTATTGCGAGAAGCGGTGGGCATTTCTGTGCAATGGGCGACGAAGCAATCTCCCTCGAAGTATAATCCTGGGGTGGAGATTGCTTCGTAGGAAGCCTCCTCGCAATGACGGCGTAATTATGAAAGATGTCTATTAAACTTCTTTAACAACAGAAGCACCAATGCACATGCTGAATAATATAATGCAAAACTAAAACTATTTAGGGCTAATTTAAGAGGTGTTACTTATATTAAATTCTTCCTGTTTAGGCTTGAAAAAATATTTGCCTAATATGACTTCTCCTGTTAAAAAACAAGTGACCCAGTATGTCGCCTTTTTTCATTTGTATTTTACTTTTAAATCTTCAACTATATATAAATCTTCTTCGTCTTTAAGGAACTCATAAGTTTTTGAATCGCTTATTAGTTTTTCTATTCCAGTTTGTAATAAACTCTCATCATACTTTTTCAAGATATAAACAGCAAAATCGGCTACCTCTGTTGCTTTATATTGTGGCAATTTTGAAAGAGCTGTCAAGGTTCTTTATATCAGTGCTTCTCTAGTCATCAAAAAATGAAATGTTTGGGTAAAACAAAACTCCTTTTTAAATCATTACACCAACTTCCTTTTCACTTCCACCTCTTCATATCCTTCAATTACATCGCCAATTTGTATATCATTAAATTTCTCGATACTGATACCGCAATCGTAGCCGGTAGCAACTTCTTTCACGTCATCTTTAAAGCGTTTCAGTGAGGATATTTCTCCGGTATGCATTACTACACCATCACGTATTACACGTATTTTGGTATTGCGGTTTACTTTACCTTCGGTTACCATACAACCTGCAATGGTTCCAGCTTTTGGCACTTTAAATATATCACGCACTTCTACATTGCAAGTAATTTTCTCTTCCAAAGTAGGAGCCAACATACCTTCCATAGCGGCTTTCACTTCCTCGATAGCATTATATATAATAGAGTATAAACGGATATCGATATCCTCGGCCTCGGCCAGCTTGCGTGCTTGTATAGAGGGTCGCACATTAAATCCTATAATAATAGCATCGGATGCAGAAGCCAACATTACATCAGTTTCCGAAATTTGACCTACTGCTTTGTGCATTACGTTTACTTGTATTTCAGTTGAAGAAATCTTCAATAATGAATCGCTCAATGCTTCTACAGATCCATCCACATCGCCTTTCACAATCAGGTTCAACTCTTTAAAGTTACCAATAGCCAAACGACGGCCAATCTCGTCAAGTGTGATATGTTTATGGGTGCGAAGTCCTTGCTCACGCATTAATTGCGAACGCTTGTTGGCAATGTCCTTGGCTTCTGCTTCGGAAGCTGCAACAATAAATCTATCGCCCGCTTGTGGTGCTCCTTGAAAACCTAAAATAGATACAGGAGTTGAGGGGCCGGCACTCATTATTTTTTGGTTACGCTCATTAAACATCGCCTTTACTTTACCCGCATGCACCCCTGCTAGAATAGGATCGCCTACTCGCAGCGTACCTGCTTGTATCATAGTAGTGGCAATAATTCCACGGCCTTTATCGAGCGATGCTTCTATAATAGCTCCTACTGCACGTTTATTTGGGTTTGCTTTCAAATCTAAAAGCTCGGCTTCAATCAATACTTTTTCTAATAATTGTTCAACGCCCAATCCTTTCTTAGCAGAAATTTCTTGCGATTGGAATTTACCACCCCATTCTTCTACCAATATATTCATGGCAGAAAGCTGCTCTCTGATACGGTCGGGATTTGCTCCATCTTTATCTATTTTATTCAATGCAAATACGATTGGAACTCCTGCCGCTTGGGCATGACTAATAGCCTCTTTTGTTTGTGGCATCACACTGTCATCGGCAGCAATTACTATAATAACAATATCGGTCATTTTAGCTCCTCTTGCACGCATGGCAGTAAACGCTTCGTGACCAGGAGTATCTAAGAAAGTAATTTGTTTTCCGGTTTGTAAAGTTACTTCATAAGCACCTATATGCTGTGTAATACCTCCCGCTTCGCCCGCTACCACAGTGGTGCTACGCACATAGTCGAGCAGCGATGTTTTACCATGGTCAACGTGACCCATTACGGTAACGATAGGTGGGCGAGGAATTAAATCAGCAGGATCGTCTTCCTCTTCTTTTACTTCTTCTTGTATTTCGGCACTTACAAACTCTACGGTGTATCCAAATTCATCGGCAACTATACTAATAGTTTCAGCATCTAAACGTTGGTTAATAGATACCATCATACCCAAAGTAAAACAAGCTTGGATAATCTGCGTAACCTGCACATTCATCATTTTGGCAAGCTCGTTGGCTGAAAGAAACTCGGTTACTTTCAATACCATGCTTTGCAACTCTTGTTCTACCCTGTCTTCTTCTCGTCTGTCGGCCATGTTGCTACGTTTTTGCTTACGCAGTTTCGACCGCACATCGCCCAAATTGGGTTTTCTGCTTCCGGGATTAATGCGTGCTAAAGTAGCTTTTAATTTATCCTGTACTTCTTTGGCTGATATTTCTTTTTTATCGTTCCATGCAGGGCGATCGCCGGGTTTTGCACCTGGGGCTTGTGTGCCAAATTGCTGAATGGATACTTTCTCGCCACCAATACGTTTGCGTTTGCGTTTTTTCTTTTCCTCATTAGCGGCATTAGCGGCGGCGGCGGGTTTCTTTTTAGGCTCAGGTACTTTTTCAACAGGCAGTTCTATTTTGCCCATTAATTTTATGCCCCCTAATGTTTGATATTGAGTTGTCATCACCTTTTTCTCTATTTCAGGGTCAGCCTCAGGAACGGTTTCTTTTGCAACAACTTTAGCGGGGGGCTTAACCTCTGCTACTGGAGTTACTTCAACCTTTTCTTCCTCAACTTTCTTCTTTTTCGATTTAGGTTTTTCTACTTCTTTGGCTTCTTCAACAACTGGTTTCGCAGGTTCTGCTTTTTTCTTTTTTGGAGTTCTGTCGGCACGAATAGGGTCTTCACGAACTTTATCTAAATCGATTTTGTCCATTACTTTAATTCCCAACTTGGTTTTGGTCGACTTGCCATCTTCCTTTTGGGGTTCTTCAATAGCAGCTTCGGGTTCGTTAGGAACTATCGCTGCTGGAGCTGCTGGAACTGCTGGAACTTCTTCAACTTCCTTAACCTTTTCAAATTTTGCAACTGCTTTTTTCTTGGTTTCCTTTTGTTCTTCTTCACGAATTAGCACATCGGCGTTTTTAATCAGCACTTGTCTTTCTTCCTCTTCCAACACATTGGGACGATTTTTTGGAGCCAATTCAGAAGCCAGAATTTGGACATTGCGAGGCTTGTCAACTTTCATTTGTTGGGCTTCAGCTTTTACTTGAGCTTCGGAAGCAAACTCGGCCATCACCAATTGGTTTTGCTCCTCCGTAAGTTTTGTGGTGGGCTTGGGATCTATAATATGTCCCTTCGTTTTCAAAAATTCGACAATAGTATCTTTGCCGACATTGATTTCTTTCGTTACCTTAAATAATGTGTAAATTCCGCTCATGGGTTTCGTTTTATTGTTTTTTTATTTTACAGTTTCATTCATTGTAGGTTGTGCTTTTTTTAATTCTTGTGAATTGTAGCTTTACCATACAACGGAATATGTTGCTTTTCAAACCTGAACTTGCAGCGTAACCGTATTGTAAAAACAATATGTAATTAACCCTATCAGCTCATGTTATATAAACAAAAATATCGCGTTCATCTTTTCACTTCTTTTTTCATCTCTTAGTCTTCAAACTCCGCTTGTAGTATTTTCTTCACTTCTACTACTGTCTCTTCTTCTAGTTCTGTTCTCCTCACCAAATCTTCATCGGAAACTGCAAGTACAGATTTAGCAGAATCAAGTCCGATGTTTTTCAACTCGTCAATAATCCAGCTATCTATTTCATCTGCAAATTCATCCAAATCCACATCTATACCTTGTTCTTCTTCGGTTTCACGGTAAACATCTATTTCAAATCCTACTAGTTTTCCGCCTAATTTTATATTATGGCCGCCTTTACCGATAGCCAAACTCACTTGGTCAGGCTTCAAATATACAGCAATTCTTTTTTCTGTTTGGTCCACTTTAATATCTGAAATTTTTGCTGGACTCAATGCACGCGATACATATAATGGAAGATTTGTAGTATAGTTTATCACATCTATATTTTCGTTACGCAACTCACGCACGATACCATGTATGCGACTCCCTTTCATACCTACACAAGCACCGACAGGATCGATACGGTCATCATAGCTTTCTACGGCTACTTTGGCACGCTCGCCTGGTTCACGTACAATATTTTTAATGGTTATTAATCCATCCAGAATCTCAGGTACTTCTAGTTCGAATAAACGCTCTAAAAATACTGGTGCGGTGCGGCTCAATATAATTTTGGGACTACCATTCACCATTTCTACTTTATATATAACAGCTTTTACAGTATCTCCTTTTTTATAGAAGTCGGCAGGAATCATTTCGCGTTTGGGCAATATCAATTCATTACCGTCTTCGTCGAGAACCATCAGTTCATTTTTCCATATTTGGTATACCTCGCCATTGCTTAGTAATTCACCAGCACGGTCTTTATATTTTTTGTAAAGCTCATCTTTCTCAAGCTCCATAATACGGCTCATCAAAGTTTGGCGGGCAGTAAGCACTGCTCTACGACCAAATACCTCAAGGAAGTTCATTTCCTCAATACAGTCGTCGCCAACATTTAAGTCAGCATCTACTTTGTGGGCATCGGCAAGTTCAATTTCAAGAGCGGTAGAGTAACAATCATCATCGTCGACCACGGTGCGGGTACGATATATTTCTAAGTCGCCGCTTTGGTCATTGATAATGATATCAAAATTTTCGTCTGTACCGAAACGCTTCTTAATCATTTGCCTGAATACGTCTTCAAGAACCCTGATCATGGTGGCCCGGTCAATGTTTTTTAGGTCTTTAAACTCGGCGAACGAGTCGACCAATCCTACACTATGCATATTATTTAGTTATTAGTGGTTAGTAGTTAGTAGTTAGTAAACAGTGGTCAGTAATAAGTGAGTTTGTTTACTAATTAAAACTGACGATGACGTGGCTTTCGGCTATCTGGTCAAAATCAATTTCGTTATCTGGTTTTACTTTTTTGTTGCTTAATTGGTTTATTTTTCGGTCTTCTAGTATAATATGGTTCTTTCCTACTTCCTTTAGCCAGCCCTTCAATAATTGTCCATCTTTACATTTTACTTCAAGTATTCGTCCTTGGTGTTGTATATATTGCCTGAGCATTTTTAGTGACTTATCTACTCCCGGGCTCGATACTTCTGTGGTATAAGTATGCTCTGGATCCATCTCTTCAAGCTTCTCGTTCAAGTATCTGTTCACCAAGGTGCACTTGTCAATAGTTACTCCATTGTCGGCATCGATAAAAATAGCTATTCTGTCGTCTTTTGCCCCTTTGCGTACCTCTACCAAAAAAATATCGGTACCATCAGCGGCTTCATTCACCCAGTTTTCTATCAATCCCTTAATTTCGTTGCTCATTTTCAAACAAACAAAAAGGGGACTGTTGTCCCCTCTTTATCATTATTTACACGCCACAAAAGTAGGTTTATTTTTTCATTAATCAGAAATTTTTTTCAAATCATCAATAAAAACACCTCATTATTATAGTGCCGAAACCCATAATTTTTTTAATAGGAATGCCCGCTTGTGGCAAAACTACCTATGCAAAAATGTTTGCAGAAACGTATCAAATTAATTGTATAGATTTGGATGAGTATTTAGAAAAGAGTGAAGGAAAAACTATAAGCGAAATATTTGAAGCAGGAAACGAAGACAGTTTTAGGGAACTGGAACGCGATGCACTTATTGAAATTTGCGATAAAACAAATAGGCCAACTATTATTTCTTGCGGAGGGGGAACTCCTTGCTTTTTTGACAATATAGAAGTGCTAAATAAAAATGGTATTACTATATATATAAGGTGTGATATACAATTATTGCTGAAAAATATTTCTGGAATATCTCCCAAACCCCGTCCCCTGTTGGATAAAATGGACACTATAATAATTAAAAAAAAATTGGAAAACTTGATTTTTACGCGAAATTATTACTATCATAAAGCCCGCTACACCCTTGATAATGTGGATAACCCCGACGATTTGTTGCTACAAATATATAATATTGCAAAAAATGACAATTTATTATAGCTTGATTTTCAATTGTTTGATTATACAAATACGCTAAACCCCCTGTTTTTACTGCAATGTGAATAAATTAGGCTTGTAAATGCTTGTGATATCAACACTCTAGCAATAATTTGCAAGCATAAAATTCATTTATTATCTAACTTAAAAAAACACAAAAAAATCATGAACAAAGCTGATTTAATCAACAACATCTCTTCAGATGCAAAAGTAACCAAAGTTCAAGCTCAGGCTGCTTTAAATTCTTTCTTGGCATCTACTTCTACCGCTTTGAAAAAAGGCGACAAAGTAATCTTAGTAGGATTTGGTACTTTCTCTGTAGCTCAACGCTCAGCTCGTAAAGGCCGTAACCCACAAACTGGTAAAGAAATTAAAATTGCTGCTAAAAAAGTAGTTAAATTTAAAGCTGGTGCTGAACTTTCTAAAAAAGTTAAATAAGCTTTTTTAGTTAGAAAAAAATTAAGCCCGTTCCAAAATTGGAACGGGCTTTTTTTATGCTTGCGAAGTTGGGTTATCTTTGCAACCCTAATTTTATATAAATGACAACTGACAATTATTTGTCCAATGCAGAGATTGGTTACATAGACGCACTTTACGAAGACTATAAGCAAGATCCCGATTCGGTGGATTTTGGATGGCGTAAATTTTTTGAAGGATTCGAACTTGGTCAACAAAAGAATACAGGTTCATTAGCAGTGAGCGATGATATGCTGCATGAAATAAATGTGCTGAATTTAATAAAAGGATACCGCACCCGTGGCCATTTATTTACCAAAACAAACCCCGTAAGAGAACGCCGCAAATACTTACCCACCCTTGCTTTACAAAACTTTGGATTGAGCGAAAGTGATTTGGATAAAGTATTTAATGCCGGTGTGGAATTGGGAATAGGCCCCGCCACTTTGCGTAATATAATTAAACATTTGGAAGCTACTTATTGCGAATCGATAGGGGCTGAATATGTATATATAAGAGACCCCGAAAAAATAAAATGGCTTCAAGAAAAAATGGAGTCGACCCGCAACCAGCCTAATTTTAGTATTGATCAAAAAAGACAAATACTCACCAAACTAAACCAAGCGGTGATATTTGAGAATTTTTTGCATACCAAATTTGTGGGTCAAAAACGTTTTTCATTAGAAGGTGCTGAAACTGTAATTCCCGCTCTGGACGCGGTAATTAATGCAGGTGCAGAATTGGGAATACAAGAATATGTAATAGGTATGGCACACCGTGGCCGACTAAATGTGTTAGCCAATATTATGGGCAAAACCTATAATGATATATTTAAAGAATTTGAAGGAAAAGTAAGCGAAGGCGATGGACTTTTTGAAGGCGATGTAAAATATCATTTGGGCTATTCAACCGAATATAAAAACCATGCGGGCAAAAAAATTAAACTTACTTTAAGTCCAAATCCAAGTCATTTGGAAGCTGTAAACCCAGTAGTACAAGGTATTTCGCGAGCCAAACTCGATAATGATCATAAAGGCGATGTAGATAAAATTTGTCCCATACTAATACATGGCGATGCATCATTGGCAGGGCAAGGTGTGGTATATGAAGTGCAGCAAATGAGCGGACTTAAAGCATACCAAACTGGAGGCACCGTGCATGTGGTGATAAATAATCAAATTGGGTTTACTACCAATTTTGCTGATGGTCGCACTTCCACTTATTGTACCGATGTGGCCAAAGTTACGCTATGTCCTGTATTCCACGTGAATGGTGATGATGTGGAAGCAGTAGTATATGCAGTAAACTTGGCAATGGAATACCGACAAAAATTTGATACCGATGTATATGTTGATTTATTGGGCTATAGAAAATATGGACACAATGAAGGCGACGAACCGCGTTTTACACAACCATTATTATATAAGTTAATTGAACAACATCCCAACCCCAGAGAAATATATAAAAGTAAATTAGAAAGTAGCGGAGCTATAGAAGCAAGTTTGGCAAAAGAAATGGAACTAGGCTTTAGGCAAATGCTACAAGAAAGGCTGAATGAATCGAAAGAAAGTGGTTTGGGGAAAGTGACAAACTTTATAGAAAGCTATTGGAAAGGTTTGGGCATTGCACACAAAGATGATTTTCAAAAACCATCGCCCAACACAAAGGTTACTCAAAAACTATATAAAGATTTAGCTGAAAAATTAACCGACATACCCAAAAATTTTAAACCGATTAATAAGATACAAAAATTATTTGGGGATAGAAAAACGATGATTAAAAATGATAGCTACGATTGGGCTATGGGCGAACTGATGGCTTATGCCACACTTAACAGCGAAGGCTATGATGTGCGTATGAGCGGACAGGACTGCGAACGCGGAACTTTTAGTCATAGGCACGCTGTTATTAAAAGAGAAGATTCAGAAGAAGTATACATACCTTTAAAAAACTTAGGCAATAAAGGCAAATTCGAAATATATAATTCTTTGCTTAGCGAATATGCCGTACTCGGTTTTGAATATGGATATGCATTAGCCACACCCAAATGTTTAACTATATGGGAAGCACAGTTTGGCGATTTTGGAAACGGTGCACAGATTATTATAGATCAGTTTATAAGTTCGGCAGGGGCCAAATGGAAAACACCAAACGGACTTGTAATGTTATTGCCGCACGGACAAGAAGGACAAGGGCCTGAGCATAGTAGTGCTAGGTTAGAACGTTTCCTACAATTGTGTGCAAACTATAATATGCAAGTAGCATATCCTTCAACTCCTGCAAATTATTTTCATTTATTACGCAGACAATTGCATAGAAATTTTAGAATTCCTTTAATAGTAATGACACCCAAATCATTACTCCGCCATCCTTTATGCATAAGCACTTTAAAAGATTTTACCACAGGCGGTTTTGTAGAATTAATTGATGATACAACTGTAAAAACCGCACAGGTAAAACGTGTATTATTCTGCACCGGAAAAATATATTATGAATTGCTTGCTAAAAAAATTGCCGATAAAAGAAATGATATAGCCATCGTTCGTATAGAACAATTATATCCTTTGCCCGAAGAACAGATGGCAGCCATTAGAAAAAAGTATAATAAAGCACAATACTATTGGGTGCAAGAAGAACCCAAAAACCAAGGTGCTTGGACCTTCTTATTGCGTAGCGAAGATACCTTCTCTATGAAACTGGTAAGTCGCAAATCGAGTGCATCATCAGCATCGGGTTTCTCAAAAGTATTTGCCAAAGAACAAGCAGATATTTTGGCGGAGGCGTTTGCGAAGTAGTATATTGTTTGAATCACGGATTAGGCGGATTACTCGGATTTCACAGATTGTTATATAACAGAAGTTTCCCTTAATAGGGTTTGCATTCTCGAATATTTTTGTTTGATAAATTATATTTTTGTTTTAACTTCGCCT
>JANYDJ010000109.1 GCA_025363675.1 Flavobacteriaceae bacterium
AAAAACTCTCTGACTTATTTATTAAGTCAAACCCCGATTTTATTCTTTCCTTAAGTGTTTTTATAAAATCTTCTTTAGTCCTAATTAATTCTGTAGGAAAGATATCATTTGCATTTATTTTCATATTCGAATATTCAAACTTTTACTCCTTCTTCAACCACTTCTCCAACCACTCAAAATATACCCTCTGCCATAATATACTATTCTGTGGTTTGCTCACCCAATGGTTCTCATCAGGAAAATATAAAAAGCGGCTAGGGATGTTGCGGCTCTGAGCTGCAGTAAATGCTTCCATACCTTGGCCAATCGGTACTCGGAAATCTTTTTCGTTATGGATAATAAGTATAGGGGCATCCCAGTTTTGTACAAAGTGGTGGGGTGAGAACTTATTATAGTTTTCGGGGTTGTCCCAATAGGAACCTTTTTGGTCGTTTTTGGCGAAGAACATTTCCTCAGTGGTGCCATACCAACTTTCAATATTAAACATACCACAATGTGATATAAAACATTTGAAACGTTTGTTATGATGACCTGCCAACCAATAAGCACTATAGCCGCCAAAGCTTGCACCTACGCAGCCGAGGCGGTCGCTGGCTACAAATTTTTCTTTGTTCATACTATCAATGGCACTCAAATAATCATTCATACATTGTCCGCCGTAATCTCCCATTATTTGGTCGTTCCACTCTTTGCCAAAGCCCTGCAGTCCGCGGCGGTTGGGGGCTACTATAATATATCCATTTGATGCCATTAATTGGAAATTCCAACGGTAACTAAAAAATTGTGAAACGGGACTTTGTGGTCCGCCCTGACAGTATAATAGTGTGGGGTATTTTTTTGTGGCATCGAAATCGGGTGGATATATAATCCAGGTTAATATATTTTTTCCATCGGTGGCTTTTATGAAACGCTTTTCTATTTTGCCTAGTTTTTGTTTGCCCCAATACTCATCATTTACATGCGATACGCGGGTTTCCTCGCCTTTATCAATTGATATAGTATATAGTTCTGTGGGCATGCTCATGCTTTGTTTGCTGCCCACCAAGGTTTTTTCATCTTGCCATTCCACACTTAAATAATCGTGATCGCCTTTGGTAATTTGTTTTATCTTTTTGCTTTTAAAATCATAACTATATATTTGTTTGGTCCCCTCGGTAATGGCAATAAAGTATATATGTTGTCCATGAGGTGCTATGCAGAAATTATCTACTGTTCTATCAAGCGTACTGGTAATTTCATACTTATCTTTCTTATCGAAATCGTAACACATCAGTCGGTTCTTGTCGCTCTCGTAACCTGGCCTTTCCATACTAAGCCAAAATAGTTTTTTACCATCGGCACTGTATTGTGGGTCTTGATCGTAGCCAACCATTCCATCTGTTAAATTGCTTGTTACTTTGGTGTCCATATCGAAACGGAACAGGTCGCTATTAGTAGAATATGCATACTCGGTTCCTGAATTCTTTTTGCAAGTATATATAATACTTTTCCCATCAGGACTCCAGCATATTTGTTCTTCGCCACCCATAGGCTGCAAGGGACTTTCGTAGCGTTGGTCTTTCATAATATCATAAGGAGTTCCGGTTAGTAAACCACTATCATACTTTACATAAAATACATGGCTATAACTTTCATCTTCCCAGTGGTCCCAATGGCGGTAGGCGAGGGCATCGATTATTTTTGCTTTTACTTTGGGAAGGTCGGGATATTGCTCGGTGATAGTTTGGTCGAGCTTTACTTCCATAATCAGCATTAAATGTTTTCCATCGGGCGAGTAACTGAAACCATTCACATCATCGGGATAATTAGTAACTTGGTGTTTGCTGCTGCCGTCGGGTTTCATTTCCCACACTTGGCTGCTGCCACTTTTGCCCGATAGGAAACCGATGCGTTTGCCATCGGATGTATATTTTGCAACTGTAGCATTATATGTAGAATCGGCAATTATCTTAGGAGCTGAGGTAGCACTGAAACCAACTTTATATAATGTATTTGTGCCTTTGTTCTCGGCCACATCGTAGCGTTTCACAGTATATATCAGCATTTTTTTATCGGGCGAAAGTCGAGGCTCGTTAACGCGGCCAAGCTTCCAAAGAGATTCAGGTGTTATCATATTTTGTGCGTGAGAGAATTGCCAGCAAAAACAAAAGAAAAAAACAATACGGGAAAGTTTCATAAGTTGCGTAAAATTGTGGCGTCAAAAATAACGTGAAATAAGCAATTAACAACTAAAGCAAAACATTGTCCTTTGTCATTCCGAGCGATAGCGA
>JANYDJ010000117.1 GCA_025363675.1 Flavobacteriaceae bacterium
AAAAGTTATCTGTATATCCAAATCCATCAAACGAATTAATAACTATTGAAAAATCTAGCACACAAAAAGAAACACTATCTGTATATAATTTATTGGGAGAAGTTATATTTAGCGAACCCTGGCTACCGACCCAAACTACAAAAAATGTTGACCTTTCTGCAATGCCCAAAGGTATTTATATTATT
The DNA here is from genome assembly GCA_025363675.1 of Flavobacteriaceae bacterium. Taxonomy (GTDB): domain Bacteria; phylum Bacteroidota; class Bacteroidia; order UKL13-3; family UKL13-3; genus CANJUD01. The sequence goes on from JANYDJ010000117.1 coordinate 186, forward strand.
AGGCTTGGTGATGCTGCTGAGAAAATTGTGCTCGATTAAATAAATTGGATTCGGGGGTCAGGATTCGGGATTCGGGGAACCTACGGTAAACAATTTGGCGTAAGCAACCCCGACCCCTGACCCTCGATTCCTGAATCCCGAACCCTAAAAAGTATAGTTAATTCCTGCATGTAAGTTAATGGAGGGAATCCACATATTAATGCCTGAACCGGTTGCTGTAATTGAGCCTGTAGGAATATATATAGTGGGTTGCAGGGTAAATTTTACATTATCGTTTTCAGGATGGCGATACATAAATTTGGCACCAATAGTGCCATGAATCATGAATTTTTTATAGTTGAAATTTACATCTTTCTGTCCTCTAATTTGATTGACACCTTGGATATCAAAACCATAAGTGCGGGCCCACATCGTATTTGTAAACAATAGGGAAGGCGTTACTCCCACCGTTATAAACCAAGTAAACGGGTTAAACATTTTTTCTATATTCTGCATACCTATCAAATAGGTGAGCGGCAACTCTATCATGTGATATTGATATTGATAACGTACATCTTTTGAACCTGTTTGACTGTTGCCATCAATCAATCCAAAATACTGTATAGAATCTCGGTATTTTAAACCTTCTAAAAGTCTGCGGAAACCAACTGCCCTATACTGTATTCCTGCTTGCAAATAAAATGTTCCACCATTATCGAACATCGCATTAAATCCCACATCGTAGCCCACTCTATAATAATCTGTTTTATTGGTAGAGTCGTTCATTTTTTGATAAGAGTAGGTGAAACCTGGCACCACATCGTTGTTTGCCGCTTTCTGAAATTTGAATCCAAGTGCTGGTCCAGCCTGAAAACCTATGGAAGATACTTCCCACTGGGCCTGTAGGGTTGTTATAATACTTATTGCAAATATTATTGTGATGCTTATTTTTTTATTCATTATATGTTGCCGACTGTTAATTATAGTAAAAGGTTGCCTATGATAATTTCTTCTTTAGTTCATCTAATGTTTTAATTTGTTCTTCGGTAAAACTGTCGGGATGCCTACTCACACCACTTTCTATAGCTTTTAGTATGTCTGCATTTCGGTCAATGGGTTTGTCTTTTTTATGGGTCCACAATTCTAAATGATATAATAATACATCGGCTTCTGCTACGTTACCCGATGCTATAATAACATGATATAAGACATCATTATATTTTTCGAATGATTTTTTATAATGGGGCAGTAGTAAACTACCGCATTTAATGGTATACAATTCGCGTTTCACCAAAATGCTGGCATTATATAATATATCTAAAGTTGATACCCAAATAGAATCGAAATTGGTTTTTGAAATTTGCAATTTGGGAGATTGCTTATAATGGATAAAAGCACTGTCGGGAATTAGTTTATCGAAAGTAGGCACATACAAATCGTATATTTTTTTAGGGCTCTCCATGGCATTAAATACTTCTGCCTCGGCATACAAACATCGCATGGCATTGTAGCTGGCATATATCTTTTCGCCCGATACACATTTCTTCAGTCCATCCAAATAAAGATATGCGGCATCGTGATAGGCAGTATAGCTGTTCACAAAATATTCTTGGTTGAAGTTGACATAATATTTTCTTTCGTTGAGATACCCTTCCTCAAATTTTTTTTCGGCCAAAGCAAAGTTGGGATGTTGGGCTTGGGCAACAAATATATAACTAATTGAAAAGAAAAATAATATTTTTTTCATGCGTATGTTAGTTTGCAAATTTAATAATACTTCATTTGCAAACCTTATCTTCGCTCATCAAAATTACAAACAAAATGTTTACAGTCAATACTTTTTGGGTTAATTGGGCTAACAGAGAAGTGCAGCCTGCCACTATAAGCGTAGCCAATGGGCTTATAATGAATATCGAACCATGCGATGCCGCAGTGTGCAAACACTTTGCCATGCCCGGATTTATTGATGCCCATATCCATATTGAAAGCTCGATGATGTTGCCCAGCGAATTTGCAACATTGGCGGTTACCCATGGCACAGTGGGCACCGTAAGCGATCCACACGAGATTGCCAATGTGTGTGGTATGGAGGGTGTGAAATATATGATAGATAATGGCAACAAAGTACCTTTTCATTTTTTCTTCGGTGCTCCATCATGCGTGCCAGCCACCACATTTGAAACATCAGGTGCGGTATTAAATGCGGAGGATATTGACACGCTTCTGCAAATGCCCGAGATATTATACCTAAGCGAGATGATGAATTTTCCGGGAGTAATACATGAAGTACCCGAGGTAGTAAAAAAAATAAAACTCGCCCATCACTATCATAAACCTATTGACGGACATGCACCAGGATTGCGGGGAGAAATGTTGGACAAATATATAAATGCCGGCATTAGTACCGACCACGAAAGTTTTACCTATGAGGAAGGATTGGAAAAACTAAAAAAAGGAATGAAGATTTTGATTCGTGAAGGAAGTGCGGCCAAAAATTTTGATGCTTTGATTTCTTTGCTCGCAGATTATCCGCAAATGATTATGTTTTGCAGTGATGACAAACATCCCGACGAACTTGCACTGGGCCATATTAACCAATTGGCGGCAAGGGCTGTGGCCAAGGGTTTAGATGTATATGATATAATAGTAGCTGCCTGCATTAATCCCATCAATCATTATAAATTACCTATTGGAAAATTGCAAATTGCCGATGCAGCGGATTTTATTTTAGTAGAAGATTTAGTGAATTTTAAAACTGTAGAAACTTATATAAAAGGGCAAAAAGTGTTCGATACTTTGCATACAAAATGTTTGTTTGAAACTGAAATGGAGCAGCCGATAAATAATTTTAATATAACAGAAATAAGTTTGGAACAGTTGCAAATGCACACCCACAAAGCAAACGGAAAATATAGAGCAGCGGCCATCGATGCCATAGAAGGACAGTTGGTAACAGGAATATCGAAAACAGAAGTAGAAATTTTGGAGGGGCAAGTATTATATCCTTCAGATAAACTATATAATAAAATTTGCGTGATAAATAGGTATAACAAGGCCGAAATAAGTATGGGTTTTATAAAAAATTTTAGCATCCAAAACGGGGCCATTGCATCGAGTGTGGCACATGACAGTCATAATATAGTAGCGGTGGGCGATAATGATATAGACTTGCTAAAAGCCATCAACAGTATTATACAAATGCGTGGCGGAATTTCTGCGGCATCGGCTAGTGAAACATACTGTATGGCCTTACCTGCTGCGGGTTTAATGAGCAATCTGCCAGCACAAAAAGTTGCCCATGAATATGATGCTGTTAGCAAACATGCCAAGCGAATAACAGGTACCCCTTTAACATCGCCCTATATGACACTTTCGTTTATGGCCTTGCCTGTGATTCCTTCTTTAAAAATTACCGATTTGGGTTTGTTTGATGTGGACACATTTGGGTTTGTAGATTTGATTTCTGAATAAGTAAATAAAATAATTTTTACTGCTGAATAAATTGTATTTTTGCATATAATAAAAATGATGAAAATAATATTCGTATGCTGCACAGCCCTATTGTTTTCTTTCCTCCATCTTGCAAAGGCACAACAAGGCCCTACCACAGCCAAGCCTGCAAAAATAGCAAGTAAAAAAGTAGCTCCTAAAAATATAACTCCCAAACCCAAATTAAATGCCAGTACAAAACCTGCGGCGGGACATAAGCCACTAAAAATAGAAGTTGGCCTATCGGGTACCACAACCAATTTTGCTGCATGTGCCATCGTTACCTTAAAAAATGCAACCCTCGATTTTTGGCCAAACAATAGTGAGAACTTGGACAATCCTAAAAAAATAAAAAAACAATTTGTGCGTGTAGAGCTTGATATTTTATCAAATTGCGATGAAGCATATACGTATAATTTTATCCAATTCCATCTAAAAATATCAGATGGCTCAATGGCGATGACCTCTCTGCATTTGAATGCGAAAAACGTACCCGACCAAAAAACAGAAACACTAATATTGGGAAAAGGTGCAACAATGACTACTGCCCTATACTTTGAAGTACCCGAAACAGAAACACAAAATTCGCTTGCACTTATAGTTAATGGCTATGATGAAAAGGGGCTAAGTACCAGTATAGAATTGAAGTTGGGAAAATAGATAATTGTGAAAGAGACATTCACAAAGAGCATAGTGGTTATTTGTTCTTAATATATATCTTATTATTTATCTATTATAATACTTCTACAATAGTATATACTTTATCATTAAACTTCATTTTATCGCCTGCAATTTTTCCCATCAATGCTTGGGCAAGTGGAGCGGTGAGAGAAACGGCAAAGTATATAATACCCTCAATTTCCATTTTGCCTGCACCAATAGCTATGTAATAGTTTCCAACATCGGTAAAAACCAAACTTCCTGTCACCACTTTTTTGCCTGTAATTTCTGGATTTATCTTTAGCAAAATTTGTTGGAGTTTATGTGCTTCCTTCATTTGTGTGCCCAGCTTTTCCTGCTCAAAATGCATCATGGCCCGCGTTGTTTCATACTTGTCGCCCATAGAACTTTTGGTATCTTCGTTCGAGGCTTCGCGTGCATTGTTCACAGCCGTTTGTATGGATGCAATTCGCTGCTCGATATAGTTTTTGCAGCTATTATATATTAGCAATTTACGGTTCAATGGGTTTCCCTTCTTCCTCTAAGCCCAATACTGCTTTTTCATATTCAGGGGCACGCAGATGTTTATTTCTATCTTTGGGAAAATCCGTTTTAAATTGTATGTTTTTCCATGCATCAAAAGTCATAGAATCCCAGTGCAATAGTGAAGTTCTGTATTGGTATAGTTGAAATGAATTGTGCACAATAAATATAAATACAAAAAGGAACATGAGCCAAGCTTTCTTTTTTAGAGCCTTGATACAAACCTCGAAAAAGGCGGCTAGTGGGAATATCCATAAAGCAAAAGATTCTATATACGCCCGCAAACTATAACTACCGCCGTACCACCAACACCACCAACTGCTCACCATATATATGGCAACTACAGTATATATCACAATAGTAGTAAACCCTGTTTGTACATATTTTTTCAAGAAGAAGAATCCTGCAAATGCAAATATGATGATGGGTGTATATATAAACAATCCTTTTCTAAAACTTACAAAGGTGCTTAGGATATGTGGGTTGTTAAAGTAAAAACGTTCGTGTCCATACGAATAAAATAACCAATTCCCAGTTACATATTTCCAATAGGCAAATTGCGGAAAATATACCAGAAGTGCTAGTGCCACCATCAGTATAATTTTTGGAATGCGTTGCCACCAAAATAAGAACCTATGTTTCGCACTTTGCCAATTAGTAACGCCCCACAAAGCGGGTATAATAACTATAATAATATTTGAGGGGCGAACCAGCACACATAATCCTGCTAACAAACCAATAAATGCCGTGATACGCCAACTTGGTTTTTGATAGAACCTGATGGTTAATTCCAACATGAGTGAGAATAAGCATAAACTATAGGCATGGCCCAACATACCTTCAACTGTAGTATAATAAAATAAATTGGAAGCCAAGCCAATAGCCAGAATCGACAAAGCAACCGCACCACTGCTAAAAAACCGCGTAAGTATTCGGGATGAGAGCCACAAACCCAAAATACAATAAAATATGCTGCTAATACCTAACCAAAACTGATAGGGTACACTCCAGCCATCCATGGTTTCGCCCGTAAGATATGCTTGTGCATGGCCTATAAAAAAGAAAGGACTATACAATATAGCCATTCCCATACTTACCTTTTGCACACGAGCACCATTGGCGGCTGTTTCCCAAAAATAGTTTTGCCTCATGGTACTATCTACATACTCAAAAGTAAGGTCGTGGTAAATAAAGGTGGCGGGCAAGTAACTATAATAGCACTTCATATCCCACACAATTAAATTGTTCTTTTTGTACTGACCAAAATTGAGGTAGCAACAAAGCCATACAATTACAGTTGCAGCAAGTGCTAAGCGGATATAAAGGGGTTTTGATTGCATAAAAGATGAAGATGCAAATATATGATTTCACCGCCTATTTTTTTTAACAGTGCCTAAAAAAACTAAAAAAACCGATTAAAGTTTGACCAAGCTTTTCAAGTTAAATATATATATATTATTAATAGCTATACCGAGTTTAAAATTTATAATACAAAGCATGTTCGTTTATAGGATTTAGTGAGATAATGAGATCTTTATTTTTCAGCAGATTTTGATAGTTCTATCATATCTTTTACTTCCAAAATAGATTTATGATAACCCGTAGTAGCTGCGTTTATCATTGCCAGACCAAGCTGTTTAAGAGTGGACACAAACTTGGGAAACAGCAAACGTAACATGGGGTACATCCAAGAAACATATTTATAATACTTTAATGTGTTTTTCATTCTGGGGGTGGGCTGCATATAGCCTGGCCTGAACATATATGCTTTTTTGAAAGGAAGTTTCAGGAGGTCATTTTCCGTTTTGCCCTTTACTCTTGCCCACATACTTTTTCCTTTTTCTGTACTGTCTGTTCCAGCCCCAGAGATATAGCAGAACGTCATATCCGGATTTATGCGAGACAATGTTTCAGCCACATGCATGGTGAGGGTATAGCTTAATTGACGGTATGCCTTTTCATCTTTACCAATGGAGGTTACGCCCAAACAAAAGAAGCAAGCATTATAATTTTTTAGCTGATCTTCAATGGGGGGAAAATCCATAAAATCGGCATGTACAATCTCTTTCAACTTCGGATGCCTTACCTCGCATGGCTTTCTGTTTATTACTAGAATTTGCTCTACGCTATCGTGCATCAAACATTCGTGCAGTACCCCTTCGCCTACCATGCCTGTGGCCCCCGTTATTACTACTCTTATTTTCATACCATCATTTTTATGCGTGCAATTTAGGAAAATTAATAGAGACTAAAAATATATTCACCGTTAATTTTCTAGGTTAAAATTGGAAATATAATTTAAAATATTACTGTTAATAAACTAATAACTAAGATACTAGCAAACACTCATTATTCCATCGGGAAATTTATTTTGTTTAATAAGTGAATATTGCCTAATTTTGAAACTTAAACTCAATAAATTATATTTTTAAATGAAACAAGGTAAAGTTAAATTTTTCAACTCCGATAAAGGATTTGGATTCATTTGTGACAACGAAACAGGACAAGACATTTTTGTTCACACTTCAGGCTTAATTGACACTATCCGCGAAGGCGATGTAGTGAATTTTGAAGTAGAAGAAGGTAAGAGAGGACTAAACGCAGTTAAGGTTAGCATTGCTTCCTAAATAGTTTTTTTACTTTAAAAAAAAATCCACCTCAACCAGGTGGATTTTTTTTGTGCCCCCTTCGACTACGCTCAGGGGGGCAGACTCCGCTCAGGTGGCAGATAATTATATATTTTTATCTGTTTGATATTTTGCAGCCAGCTTTTTAGGAGCAACCAAGCAATATGATAAAGTTAAAGCATCTCTGCACATATCAGCTGGCACTTTGGTTAACTCAATATAGGTAGCACCCTGCAAGCCTCACTAATTGGGAACAGGATATATTACGGTGCTGTCGAATGATGAAAACACACTTTGGTCAATCACAGACAATTTAACACACAAGCGTTTCTTTTTAACATCGAGTGAGGCGAATATTTTTTTGTTTACTCTAAAAGAAGTAATTTCAAAATGTGGTTGTTCTACTGCCCCTTCAAATGATAAAGCAAACTTGGTGATGGCTTCAACACTAATCATAATATACTATTTTTTTACTATTTTTTCAGTCCCAATTTTTATATCGCCTTTATAAAAATTGATGAAATATAAACCACTGTTCAATTTATATAAATCTATATCGAATGAAGGAGATGTAATGTATTGAGTTAAGAAAATCTGGCCCAATAATCCTACCACTTCTACTTTTGTTGGCTTGTTGTTGTTCACATATATTGTAATAATTCCATCAGTAGGATTTGGAATTAATGAAACCTCCAAAGTATGATAATGATTTTCTATAATACCTACTGTAGCTTTCCAATTATTATATTTAGTTTGCAATTTATCTATAGGATCAGTTCCAGTAGTAGTGCCGGCAATATTCAAATCTATATACATATTATTGATTGAATCATTGGGTTTTGCTACCCGCAGAAAAGCTGATAAGGAGCTGGTGCCATTGGGTTTGCAGCGGGTATCGGCACCCACTACTTTGGCACCCTGCAGGGCGGCCATTAATTTATCGGCTAATGTTCCTTTGGTATTATTAAATCTACTTTCCATAGAATCCAATATTTTTTGCCCCAGTAAAATGTTTCCCTGAATGGAATAATTAGCACCTGTAATATGGTTCTTAAAATCATTACACTGCGAACCTGTAAAAGCCGCACTTCTGGGATGACCATTATTATAGTCAACAATACCATATTGGCGTATGCTGGAGTCGAAGTCTGCATCGTTTTCTTCTAGCCATTTAATAATAGCCTGCGGTGCATAACCGGCAAGCATTTTTGCATGTGCATTGGCTTGGTTTGTGAGATTGTGAAAGGCTTGTGTATGGATGGCTCCCTTGCCCGGAATAAGGTCGCTGATAATCTTTGCCCCAGGTGTACCAGGCCATATAATACTATCGCCGCAAGTAGCACCCGCACTGCCTATTTCGCCGGTAACAGAATCGACCGCAACTATAGAGAATGTGTGTTGTGCATTGCTTATAAAAGGGTAAATGAACCACAGGAATACCAAATATTTTTTCATGGCGGATAATTTTATTTATCTCGCAAATATAGTATCCCATATTCATTATTTCAGAGAGTGAATTTACACTACCAAGGTGGCAGCTATAAACCTTCATATAATATATAGGCGTGTTATTGATGGAAATAACTTCTTTATCAAAACCCTTTGTTTGGCCGATTCTTTTTAATATCACTTAACTGGTGGGGCAATTTGGAAATAGGTTTGGCAATTCCCACCAATTGCTTTCTGGCAAGTTCCAGATTTACCCTGCTCTGTGTGCTGGCATACTCATTCATACTTTTCACAGTTTCACTAAACTTGGATGATATATTATATAGGAATCCCAACATCTCCGCTTTTTCTTTTTCAGAGCTTGCTTCAATAAATGAATTCAATGCCCGCCTAAAGCTTGCTGATTTTGACTTTAGCGTATATGAAATGATATACGTATAGTTAGCCAACCGTTTGTTTTGCTCCGTTATTAATTCATTGGTGCGAATTAATTCTTGTTCCTTCAATTTTGTTTCTGTAATATCGGCAATGTGCACAAAAAAACCTTTAACAACACCGCTCACTTTATCAGCAGTATAGGTAGTGATAGAATGATTACGATTACCCAAATGGCATTTTGTTTCTTGTTCGAAAACTTGCGTTTTTCCTTTCAATACCTCCGTTAAATGCGGGAGGTTTTTTTCATATAAAGAGCCCAAAAATTCTTTCATCGGCATCTTGTCTATTACATTGCTATGGGTTTTCCCATACCATTTCATATAGGCATTGTTCGCAAATCGACAGACCTCATCTCGATCCCAATAGGCTATCATCGCACTTACATGGTCGGCTACTAACAAGCCCAGTTCATTTTGTTTTTCCAGTAAATTGGAATTGTCTTCAAAAAAATTATCATTCTTTTTAAGACCGTGTTTCATATTTTTCATTTATATATTGTTTTATAGTTGTAAACAAACTTTACTTTTGATATAAATATACTATAATACCTTCTTAGGTATGCATACTTTATCATTGTAAAACTTATTATATACTTTATGTGTAAATAACAATGCAAAAGTATCGTGGAGCAATACCACGAAATAATGATGTGCATCATGTAAAGAGGGTAATAGTTGTCAGTATTTAAGGGGTAAGGAGTAAGGGCCATACGGCGTCAGCTCCTTATCCCTTACCCCTTACTCCTTATTACTATCTCAATTTTTTCGCCGCCTCACTACTATTAATCAGTATTTCCATCCGCTTCATTTGCGTGGTTTCTTGTTTGGCATCCATCACCCAATGGGTAATTGTTTTTTTGTAGCCGGGTGCTTGTGCATTAAAAAAGTCCCAAGCTTTTTTATTGGATTTGAATTGTTTTTCGAAAGCTGCACTAAACGGTGTCGCCTCTTTTTCGTAACTATATATTTTCGATTTGTGCTCTTGGCGTTTTGCAAAAGCTGCAAGTCCTTCAGGTTTCATTAATCCTTTTGCGGTGAGCTCATCTACTTTTTTAATATTAATTGCACTCCATATACTTGTTGGTTTGCGTGGCGTAAATCGAATAGTATAACTTTCCTCATCTCTCGATTTTCTCACTCCATCAATCCATCCAAAACACAATGCCTCATCAACAGATTCAGACCAAGTGATGCTAGGCTTTTTAGTTCCTACTCTATAGTAACCTACCAATAATTCTGTTTCTTTCAAATGATTTTTCTCGAACCATTTGCGAAAATCGGCGGGGGTAGGGAAGAATTGGGGCATGGGGGGGGGAGTATAAAGTAGTTAGTATCAGGTATAAAGTATTCGTCGCTGCTTCCGGTGATAACGTTATCATGTGGAAAGGATTAATTAGTGGCTATTTTTTATAAATTTGTATGTTATTGTTTGCTGTAAAAAATTGGATTCATTATATAATTGTAAAAAGTATATGCCATCATTTAAAGGGGAAATATCAAAACTAAGCTGGTGTGGACTTATATAATGACAATCAAACTGCACTGTTTGTCCTAAAGCGTTGATGGCATTAGCTTGCAGGTTGTTTAATCTTGTATGAATATTCGTCTGTTCTATTATAATTGTATTGCTTGCTGGAACAGGATATAGATTGGTTTGTATATTTTCTACTTCTGCTACCCCTGTATTGCAAGGATTATAAGAAAGTATTTTCACGCCTGTCCAATTAGAACCGAATGGGATTATTGCTATAATATATGATAGATAAATCTGATTCTTATATACGCTAATTCCCCAGGTTCCCAAGTTATTATTTAAACCACCATAATAGTTACAGGAATCAGGTTGGGCGGGGTTTGAGACATTGATCACATACATATCACTTTTACCTGTGGATATAAATACTTGTTTGCATTGTTTATCAATATATATTTCGTTGGCATGCACGCCACTGCTAAACCAATTATTATTGGGACAGTTATAAGGATTCCACCAACCCACAAGTTTTATTTTACTTGTATCATATATATTTAATACTTCCACACCACAATAATCAACCGCTATATATACCAATGAACCATCTATTGCGATATTATTATATGCCCGTGATTTTTCCTTTCATCACAGGGTTTGAGTAGCGGCCTGTTTGTATTGGATTTGATTTATCGATACAATTAATTATTCTAAATCCGCCCGCATCGTAACATAAATATACAATACTGTTTTTCACTTCCATTCCTCGGGCATTATATAATGCTTTATTACTGGGATTGGCATCGGGATAATTGATATCGGGGATAAATTGGGAAACGGATTTTATTTTTGTTTTGGTAGCTATATCAAGTATCACAAGTCCGCTGCCCATGGCTCCCAAGTAGGCATAGCTGCCTTCTACTTTCACAATTCCGCCACCTGTGCTTGAGTTTGGTACTGTATAATAATCGGTGACTGTGGGTGCTGTGGGTGTGGTAACATCTACAATCGCCATGCCTGCACTTTGTCCGCTGGTAAAAGTATTTCCGAGTGCCAAATATATATAGTTCCCATCTTGCGATAAATTCATCGCCTGTAGTGAACCATAAGAAGTAATGGGCACCGATGCTTTTAGTACGGGTGATGTTATCGTACTTATATCATATATCTTCAATCCCGCTTCTTTGTTTGCTACATATAAATACGGCCTGCCCAATATATCGTGAATCATGGTCATGGTCATGTTCTGCGAATTGGATGCAATTTCCGATTGGAACTGGATGTTTTGGGAGGAGCAGTTTTGGGCATGGATATTTGAATTTAATATCACAATGGATATTATAATACAAATGGATTTTAGAAAATATTTCATGTAATGATGTTTATAATTATAAATCAAAAATATTACTCCAATTTCTTATTCTCTCCCTTAGCTTTTAATACTTTCGCATTCGTAGCAGTCACAATTTTCTTACCTGATTTTGCTTCAATTGCTTTACGGGTATTGCCTGCAATAGTGCCACCTTGCTGTGCCACAATTTTATTTTCTACAAATGTTTTGGGTTTCTTCTCCTTACTTATTTCTGCTGTAGATGCTTCTGCAAGCATATTAAGAACCAACTCCAAATTAGTCATATTATCACGCAGGTTTTCTTTTTTGAGTCCTTTTAATTGTTTGTATTCTTTCACTGTTTTATCAGACCAAGCTTTGGTAATTTCGTCGGTGAGAATCGCATACTCTTGCCCCTTTTTTACACCCCTATCTTCCCACTCGTCTGTCAACTCTTTTCTAACTTCAATACTTTTTAATCGCTGATTTATCCATGCTGTGCTATATCCCTTTTTAAGATAGGTTTCCATTAATCTATCAATTCCTATTTCTGGATCTTCAGTCTCTTCAATTCTTTCATAACCCACTTTTGCCAACCACATTTTAAATGGTTCTGCTTTGGGTGATGGGACAGATTGTATTAATCGAAGTAACTGCTCTGTATCTGCCACATCTGTGAGACGCATTTTACCATCGGTTGAAAGCATTTTCAACCCGTGACAATTCGTCACGGTTTCATTTCCTTCTTCTTTGAGCCTTTGTTTGAGCTTACGCCAATAAGCATTCGAATCAATGCTCAAAGAAGAAGGAAATGAAACCGTGACGAATTGTCACGGGTTGAAAATGCTTTCAACCGATGGTAAAATGCGTCTCACAGATGTGGCAGATACAGAGC
>JANYDJ010000159.1 GCA_025363675.1 Flavobacteriaceae bacterium
AACTTCTATATAATCTTCTTTTACCTCAACATGCCCAAGTTCATGCGATAACACAATTTCAAAATGTGCCAATAATTCCTTTGGAAAAATCAAGGCCAATGTCTCTTTCTCTAGTCCCATTTTTTGGAAGCGAAAATTAAGGCTTTTTTTATTCTCTCCCGTTAAAATTAATGTGATCCCATATAGTAATCATTATCTATTTATAAAATAATATATTTACAAAACGGACAAGCCCATAAATGCTTGCATTTATCCCCTCTCAAACTGGAGTGGGGTGATGAGCGTAGTATCGTGTAGGCGAAGTAAATATTTTGCTTTGCCAAAATCCTTTAAACGCCTTAAATTGCAGCACTTTTATAACAACCCAAACAAAACAGAAAATGAGCGTATTAGTAAATAAAAATTCCAAAGTAATTGTTCAAGGATTCACCGGAGGCGAAGGAACTTTCCATGCCACACAAATGATTGAGTATGGCACCCAAGTAGTGGGTGGCGTAACACCTGGCAAGGGCGGGACCACACATTTGGACAAACCTGTATTCAACACCGTGGCCGATGCAGTAACTCAAACAGGTGCAAATGTTTCTATCATATTTGTGCCCCCAGCTTTTGCTGCCGATGCTATAATGGAAGCGGCCGAAGCAGGTATTAAAGTAATAGTTTGTATTACAGAAGGTATCCCTACCCAAGATATGATAACTGCAAAAAATTATTTAACAGGAAAAGATTGCAGACTAATCGGACCTAACTGCCCTGGAGTAATTACACCCGAAGAAGCAAAAGTTGGTATTATGCCTGGTTTTGTATTTAAGAAAGGCAACATAGGTATTGTTTCAAAATCGGGAACATTAACTTATGAAGCAGCTGACCAAATAGTAAAACAAGGTATGGGAATTAGTACTGCTATAGGAATTGGTGGAGACCCCGTGATAGGAACCACTACCAAAGAAGCTGTGCAAATGCTAATGGAAGACCCAGAAACAGAAGGCATAGTAATGATAGGCGAGATTGGCGGAACTATGGAAGCCGATGCAGCACGCTGGATAAAAGCCCACGGAACAAAACCTGTTGTAGGTTTTATTGCCGGGCAAACAGCTCCTGCGGGTCGCAGAATGGGACATGCTGGAGCCATAGTAGGCGGGGCAGATGATACTGCTGCTGCCAAAATGAAAATAATGGCCGAGTGTGGAATTAATGTAGTGGAATCGCCCGCCAATATTGGCGTAATGATGACCAAAGCACTTGCAACTATTTCAGCATAATATACGTTTCTAATTATAATAACAATCCTAATATATAATGTACAATAATCTATTAACAGAAGTAAGTGAAGGCATACTTACAATCACCATTAACCGTGAATCGAAACTTAATGCCTTAACCATAGAAACTATCCGCGAAATATATGATGCTATTAAAACTGCCGAGTCGAATGATGAAGTAGCTGGTATTATACTAACTGGTGCTGGCCCAAAAGCCTTTGTTGCTGGTGCAGATATTTCAGAATTTGCTAACTTTACTGTAGAGCAAGGAACTAAAATGGCACAAAATGGACATAAGGTTTTTAATGCCATTGAAAACTGTTCAAAGCCTGTTGTTGCTGCGGTTAATGGATTTGCTTTAGGAGGTGGTTGCGAACTAGCGATGGCTTGCCATATAAGAGTTGCTGCTGAGAATGCCAAGTTTGGTCAGCCTGAAGTTAACTTAGGAATTATACCCGGCTATGCGGGTACACAACGCTTGGCTCAATTGGTAGGCAAAGGCAAAGCATTAGAATTATTGATGACTGCCGATGTAATAGGTGCTGCCGAAGCCAAAGAGTTAGGTTTGGTAAACCATGTGGTTCCTGCCGATCAACTTCTCGCTAAATGCAATGAAATATTGGACAAAATAAAAAGCAAATCGCCCATGGCTATTGCCAAAGTGATTGACTGCGTAAATACCCAATACCATAAAGACAAACCTGGTTTTGATAGAGAAGTAGAACTTTTCGGACAATGTTTTTCTACTGATGATTTTAAAGAAGGTACCACTGCATTTATGGAAAAACGCAAACCTTCTTTTGGTAAATTGCTGTCAGTGTAAGCTAATGTCAGTCTGAGTTTATCGAAGACGGTGTTTTGAAAGTATACTCTTCTTTATTTGCCTACCCTTCGATAAACTCAGGGTGACAAATAAAACTTAGGATGACAAACCCATGAAGCTGCGAATACTATTATATCCTTTTTCTATTATATATTATATAATAACTGCTACCCGCAATAGGTTATTTGATTGGGGAATACTGAAGCAGAAACAATATGATATTCCTATTATAGGTGTTGGTAATTTGAGTACCGGTGGGACAGGAAAAACTCCGCATGTAGCTTATATAGCTCAACTTTTGCAGAAACAGAATTTAAAAGTAGCTGTGCTGAGTCGGGGTTATGGACGCAAAACGAGAGGATATATATTGGCCAATACCAACCATACTGCTTATGATATAGGTGATGAACCATTTGAATTATATCATAAGAATTTAATGGTAGCCGTTTGCGAAAACAGAAGAGAAGGAATCGAGAAATTACAGGAAACTGTTCAGCCAAATATTATATTATTGGATGATAATTTTCAGCACCGATATGTGAAACCAAGTTTACAAATACTACTGACAAGTTATAATGATTTCTTTTACGATGATTATATATTACCTGCTGGTAATTTGCGTGAAAGTAGAAATGGTGTTAACAGGGCAGATATTATTATAGTGAGCAAATGCCCAGCAAATTTATCGGAAGAATCTAAATCGAAAATCCAATCAAAAATATATAATTATTCAAAAGCAACTGTATTTTTCAGTTCATATAAGTACGATGAATTATATAGTTTGAATAATACTTCTGCTAACAATATAAAAGATGTGATATTATTAACCGGCTTGGCCAATACCGATTATTTAAAATCGTATATTGAACAACATTATAATATTGTTGAGCATCTAAATTATCCCGATCATTATATATACAAAACTGAGGATATAACAGAATGGCAGCAGAAATATAAAAATGATTTTGAGGGTGGGGCTGTTATTATAACTACTGTTAAGGATGCAGCAAGATTGGATGCTTTGGATTCAATTGACAAGCTGCCAATAATGGTTTTGCCTGTTGAGGTAGATTTTGGGGTGGGTAATGATAACTTTGAACAGTTGCTATTGGGTAATCGCTCTTCGTAGATTTAGGTATCCAAAAGAATATTTCACTATGTGGTGCAACCATTTCTCTCTTTTTAGGGGCATTTAACATATAACAGAAGAAAATTAAAATAATTTGGGGAGTATTAAATCCGTTTTATATTGCACACCTACTTATGCTCCTTATCCGACACTAATCTATCCATGTAATTAATTATATTTGCAATTATGAAATATTACTTATTATTGTCATTGTTATATCTTTTTCCGCTAGCTATTTCTGGAAGAAAAAATTTGGAAAAATTTTTCAATTTTATAGCAATGGCGTATTAGTAGGCATGTCTCTAACACTATGGATAACCAATAATCTAAATATATTTTGGGGAAGTCTATCTCTTGCTAGTTTTATATATAACATTTATACAATGAATAAATATATAAAAAAATACCCAGAAGCAAAACTTAGTTAGGTTTACTAAACATAAAAGCAGCGTTCCCCAAAAAGGCACGCTGCTTTTATATTACAAACATTCCCTAATCTTCCTCGCCACTTCAGCTAATTCCTCATGACTTGGATTCAACTTAGGTCGGGTAAAATTCAAATCATCAGCAGTATCAATAGGTACTAAATGCAGGTGTGTATGGGGTACTTCTAAACCAATTACCGCTACGCCTACTTTTTTACACGGTACTACTTTCTGTATAGCTTTGGCAATAGGTTTGGCAAATAACATTAAAGCGGATATGGCACCATCGCCCATATCAAATATATAATCAACTTCTTGTTTTGGAACTACTAAAACGTGACCTTCACGCAAGGGCATAATATCTAAAAATGCAAAAAACCGATCATCTTCAGCTATTTTGTGGCAGGGAATTTCACCTTGTATAATTTTAGTAAATATGGATGCCATATATAATATTATATACTAATTTCTAGTACTTCCATTTTAATCACTCCGGCTGGTACTGTAATGTCTATAACATCGCCCACCTTTTTACCCATAAGCCCAGTTGCTATTGGAGATTTAACAGAGATGCGGCCTGTGCTTATATCAGCTTCTTTTTCTGATACCAATTGGTATTGTACGGTATTACCTGTTTTGTGATTTTTAACTTTCACTTTGCATAGTACCATTACTTTACTGGTATCCATTTTATCTTCATCTAGCAAACGAGCATTACCCAATAGTTTTTCCATTTGCGATATCTTAGCTTCCATTAGCCCCTGGGCTTCTTTGGCTGCATCGTATTCTGCATTTTCACTTAGGTCACCTTTATCTCTGGCTTCTGCAATCTGGGCCGATATTTTGGGTCTTTCTACAGTTTTTAGCTGTGTTAATTCCTTTTTCAAATTCTCTAATCCTTCTTTTGTAAAATATTGTACTTCCATAATATTTGGTATTTATTGTTGCTAGTGATATTTAAAAACAAACGTCCCGACCCTAAAAAGAGTCGGAACGTTTATGATATATAATGATATTTTTTTGCTCTCTATTTTCCTAATCAATCATTGTCTTTACCGCCCAAATCAATCCTTACGCCAAAGGTGTGCATATTGCCAAATGGCTTGGTTTGCTTAAACGAATAATCAAGTGCAAAGCTAGATTTATTTTTTCCAAAAGGCAACTCTAAAGTGAAACCTGCATGAAAACCAGTGTATGCAGTATTACGTGCATCGCTACTAAAAATCCCTTGCTGATATAACATTCCTGTGCGAAGCATAAAGAAGGTTTTATATGCATATTCCAAACCCATAGCCCCCGTATTGTCTTGATAAGAATGCGAGGTGAAATTTCCTGCCAAAGTAAGTCTGTTAAAATATACTTCAGTTCCTTTATCTAATCGAAAATCGTAGCTCATGCCAAAATTTACTATGGAAGGCATACCATCCTTTGCTGAGCGTTGTTGCAATGTGGAACTATACGATTTGGATGGGTCTTGTGCACGAATACTCATTCCATCGCCTGCGTATGAAATATCAGGACCAATATTCTTAACGGAGATACCGAGTTTAAAATCATTTCCTTTTAGTCTTCTAATTTCCTCATTGGTGTGGGTAGCTGTTCGATATTGAACACCTGCATCGAGTGTCATTGTAGATCCTGCAACTTCGGCAGTTCCTTCGCTTAAAAAACGTACCAACATGCCTCCATATATTTTCTCTGAGAATTTTTTTGCATACGACATTGCCAAATTAGTAAATTGCACGTTAAAGGTTCCCAAACCTTCGGGCTGTTGCTCGGTAGTACGTTGTATATCGCCCGAATTAATGTTCATAAGCGAAAGTCCGATTACTCCACCGTTTTTACCTATAACCTGCGACAATCCAAAGTTATTTATACTAATGCCTGCCAAATAGCGGGTATGAGAAAAAACAAGCTCGGTTTGCTTGGTTTGTGCAAGCCCGGCTACATTTATCCATGTAGCTTCTATGCCCTGCACATTGGCTGTATTTACGTTAGCCCAGCCATTACTTCTAGCCCAAGGATTAATAAGTAATTGCTCCCCTCCGTTGGTACCTCTTCGGTCAGGATTTCCTGCAAATACTTGACCCGATATCACTAGGGCCAAAATTGCTGTTATATATTTCATATAGTTCATTTCTGTAATGTAGTTTTTATGTTTTAGAAAGTATCCAAATCAACAGGTCTCATAATACCATACCATTTAACAATTTTTTCTCCCAGTTCAAAAGCATTTACATGCACTATATATAATCCACTTGCTATTGGTACCTGTGCTTGGTTTTTCATATCCCAGTCTGCATAGGTTAGGTCATCATCTTTCTTTATTTGCCTTACCAAGGTTCCGCTCAATGAGTATATACTTATCACACATTTGGGTGGGAGATTAATAAACTTCACCCGCGTATCTAATTGCGAATTTTCATAATTAGATGCTCCGTAATAAGGATTGGGCACCACGTTTATTTTGTCCATGGCTGCTTTGCCAAGGTCGGTGGAATGATCGACCGCAATATCATTTGTATTAAATGTATAATAAGGATAGTCGTCTGGATTTACTTTTGAAGAGGTAACATATTTCGAATAAGGTTTTGAAACACGTACACGGTAACGCATTTCGCTGGGTATATTAAGTTTCCCCCCATCATAATTTATATTATAGCCACTAACCATGTATGGCATAGTAACCCATTGCACTTGCGATGCTACTTGACGCTTGGTGTTAGCATCATCAATTTTATTAGGTGTACTTAGTATTGCTTGATATGACAATCCCTCGTCGTAAATCGGTCCTGTATAAGAGCCATACTTTACAGGTGCACAAACATATACATGGTGCATGCCGCCCCATAGCGGACCATTAAAATTCGCCACATCAGCTGTAGGATTCCACACCATATCAGCTCCATTGTATCCTTTAAGCCAAGAATTTTCACCCATAATAATATTTAACCTTTCGCCAGTTTCTATATTAATTGCGTATCCAGGGAACCACGAACGCCCTCTATCTGTTGGGTCATACTCGGGTATATAGTTACCCGTGCTGGGGTCTTTTATAATATTCCCAGTCCACGAAGCATGGTCTCTTATGCTCCATTTTTTTCTGTTTCCCTCAGCCAATAAAGGGTCTTCGCTCATTTCTACCACCACACATTTAGTCCATTTAGATTTGTCGGGCGTAAGTACCAAATCTATGCTTATTAAGTTTGCCATTGAGTTTTCGGTATTGCTTGATACGCTCGACCCCTCAAATGCAGGACCATAGGTATCTTCTCCTGTGCTGGTACTCCTTGCGGCTCTTGAACATAACTTATAAGGGGCCATTCTACCGTCACATACTTTTTCATAATTTTCAAAAGGGTCTAGTCCTTCAAGAGGGCTTCCAAATCTCGCAAAATCATAGGTGTATTTCGATTTATCATTCAAACCTCCCTGAGCATCATATCCAAAGCTTTCAGCTTTGCCATTCACACCTGCACGTATCCAATTATAATAGCCTCCCCCGTCTTGGTCTTTTACACCGCTTAACCATTTGCGTGTAGGGTCGCTAAACTCAACTGATGATTCTATAGAGCCATAATTTTTGTCTATGCTGTCAATACCTGGTTGGTTAGGCTGTTTCATAGCTATAGAGAAACCGTATTCTTTTATTATCTGCTCATTGAATTTTTTTAAGGTGCTCAAGCAATTTGTAACTTTCCCTGTTGTCTTGTTGGTAAGCGTCCATATAGCACTATCACGCATTACATTGGGGCTTTTAGAATATTTTGAGGTATCCTTCATATTAAACTCGAATTCAGCTTTTGGCACTTTTAATGGGTCAATTACACTAACTCTAATTGGTCCGAAACCATTAGTATATACTGGAAAATCCATTTTACCATCTCTCAATATTTGATCAATTGAAGCCTTGGTCAACTCAAGAGAGTTTCCTCCGTTTCCTTGTCCCTGCATTCGAGTTATCATAGGTCCGCTACCATACAGTGCATTAATTTTGGAGCCGCTACTTGTTGGGTCTGGTTTATGCGGAATACCTGTATAACGTTTCACATTTAAACGACCTGCAAGGTACTGCTCTGGGTTTTGATTCATAGGATCATTCGTTAAATTGGCATAGGCTATCACCATAAAATGATACTGTTTAAAATTAACCAAACGTTTATCGCCTGTTGCAAATAAATCTTCTTTTACGCTAAATGAATGAACCACACCCGCATTATTTCCAATTACTTTCGATACAAGTAAGGGCGACCCAACCACAGGATCATATACCCTATTTATTAGTTGAGTAACATTATCATTGATATCCATTTGATTGATTATCCTTGCCTTTTCTGTATTGTCCAAATCACCTGTTGTTACACTGGCATCTTTTAATTGATAAATTTGATACCCTTGATACTTATAAATAAAACTATCCAAAGGGTTTTTAGAAAAGGGGTTGCGAATCTTGCCCACATAACTCTCTGTTTCAACAGTATTTGTATTTTCAAGTACTACAATCAGTTCGTTGTCATATTCTTTTATGCTCAAGTCTGGGGCTCTTGGGCCATCTATTAATTTGAAATTATTATTGAAAAGTATCTGTGCTTTATCGTCGGCATTCTTAAGTTGGGTGAGTGAACCTGTTGCTCCCCCTATACTACTGCGAGCCCAAACTGCACCTACCGTCATCTCGTTGCGGGCACCTGTTTTTAAAGTTAAAGGCCCGACACTTTGCAAAAACCTACGATCACCAGGTTGATTGCCAGCTCCCTTTTCTGTCCATCCATTATTGGTTACTGGGTCGCCGTTAAACATAAAGTTATATGGGGTTGCACCTCCGCGACCGTTGCCACCATAGGTTACGTGCTGCCCATCTTGCCATAATGCTCGTAGGTAATTATAATAGTGTAAGGGTTTTGTAGGATTTCCTATCACACTAAAATCATTATTATAATACATAAACGCATATAAGGGCAATTCGTCACCGTTTTCATTTTTTGGTCCTCTAAACAAGTCCAAACCAACTGTGGGAGGGTTTAAGCCATAACCTAAAATACCTTCGTCATTGTCGTCACCATTATAGCAATATCCTAAATTCCTATTAGTATCACAACCCACATAGTCATCGGAATAGTTGCCCAAATCAGGGTCAATCCACTGGCCGAAATAACAGTCTTTAACTGGTTCGCCATAATTGGTTATTTCAGTGGAATAAAAAGTCATATTATTTATCTCATCATTGGTAGTGAAAGCAAAAGCTGTGGTTTTAAGCTCTAGCCCAATGGGTACTCCTTGTGTTTCAGAATGTATATTACCTATATCATTATATACAAACCACAATGCTTGGTCACCTTTTACATCTGGATAATCCCCTTGTCCTGGCTGGTATCCAAAGCCTCCGCCATTTTCTATATAGGGTGCCATGTGAAATTCTTCCCCATAGCCAATATTGCCATTTCCCGGCCAATCTAAAATGGCTTTGGTAGTATTTGCACTAAAGTTTTTAAGATACAGGTCAATCTCTTCGCGGGTTACTTTATATATTTTATCATAATACTCACAACGTTCTGGTGCAATCTTGGCAGTTGAAGTTAGAGCGTCTACAGAATCTATCGCTCCTGCAAAAAAGTCTATTCCGTTTTGGCGATAAGTCATAGCGGCAAGTTTTAAGTTGTTACCTGCATCTACTCCTCCTATCCATAACGAACCGGCAAATATCGAATGCTTGCGTATACCATTAGGGTCTGTTACTTTTGGAATTTCATATTTTGCACTTATCAAGTTCCACCACATATCACCACCATTTAAAATAGTAGTACGCACATTGTTAATATCCAGATCTACCTGTGCTGTCGGGGCTTTACATCCATCAGCCATAGTGCGGAACAGATTATTATCGATATGCGACGGTGGGGTGCCCATTATTTCGCGAGCGGTAGAAGTATTTACCACAATGGCTGTGAGTATAACAGCAAGCAACCAATTACTTTTTGCAGTATATATATTTGAGATTTTCATAATCTTTATTCTTGGGTTTAGTGTTTTTTTTAAAATTAGAAATTGTATTTAATACCTATTCTAAACAATCGAGGTGTTAAATAATTGCCGGGGCTATTAACGCGAACATTATACATGTCAACAAATGCCTGAGATGAATTAGCACGGGTAAGTGCCTGGCGGCCTAAATCTGAAGTTAGGTAACCATCATCGCTGGCTGAGCCTGTATAGCGATAAACGCGTGTAATATTCTGCTTATTGAATAAATTATTTACCCATAAGTATATATTAATGGCCTTAGGTGCTTTCTTTACCTCGCCTCTGCTTTTTATCAATATTGTTTTATCAATAGTTAGATCCATTAAATATCTCCATGGATTGCGTGAGCCATTTACAGTACCTCTAATTTGTGAACGTTGTACCACACCAACCTGTCCTTCGTTTATAGGTTGTGAGTTTGAGGTATAAGGTGTGCCACTTTGGGCTTGGAAGGTTAAATTAATACCAGCATTTTGTAAAGGATATACTTTCACAGTATTCCCTTTACTGTCTTTGCTTTTATAATTAGGTCCATCATTTGGATTATAATGAAAATCGAAGATTCCTTTAATATTATGGCGGGTATCATAGTCCAATGGGAACAAAGTACGCAAATTGGGCTGGCCAGCATTAAGTAATGATTGGCTAGAAGCGGCATTGGAACCTGTTCCATCTGCAAATTGTAACATATAATTGGCGGTAAGGTTAATATTTTTATTGGGCCCAGCGTCTCTTATTTCATATTCAACCCTGAAACTTTTAACCGTTCCAAAATCGAGGTTGCCAAAAGTAGTATAACTAATTGGATAAGCTTGATTGTATTTGAAAAGCTGAACGAGATCACGCATTTCGCTGTAAGAAGCAGTGAGGCTAAGGGCTGCATTGCTCGATATCTGTTGTTTAAATCCAAGCTCGTAGTCTGTTTTACGAATCGGTTTCAAAGCAGGGTTATTAATAACTTCTGTTGAACGTTGTCTTAAGAAATAATAATCATCCACAGTTGCAATCACGCCTTCTGGTGGACGTTGGGTTAACACATCATAATTTACGAAAAACTGCGACTCATCGTTAATAGGAAACTTGAACCAGATACGTGGCATAAAATACAATTTGGGTCTGTATGCCTGAAAAGAATTAACGGTGAGTTTTTGGTTTGGATTATTATCTACCAAATAAGGTGCAATACGTCCTGATGAATTTCTACGGTCGGTTGCTAATACTGTGGGGTCATTAATTTGTATGCCATTATCATCGTACCACTTGGTTTGATTATTATTTTGGTTGGTATTGCGATAGCCCAAAATGGTGGTTGGATTTTCAATGTCATTTACATATACCGATGCATCATCAGCCATTTGAGAGTTTAACTGTGCTGACAATTTGCTGTTTTCTGCACGCACCTCCCTTACAGTTTTTGTAGGATATAATGAATAGGGGTCTTTTAGTACGCTTTGGTTTGCATCATAACGGTCGATGCGAAGTCCGACGCGGAAAATCAAATCTTTAAATGCAAACTTGTCTTGGATAAATGCTGATTGATAAATGGGCTGGAAAGCTCCAATAGTACGATGTGTTGAATCATTAAAGAAATCAGCAAAACTGGGTTTGTTGCCTTTTAGTTTATTACCCAAATAATCGTAACCAAAGTAATTAACATAGGCCGTTCCATTGTTTAATAATTCATCAGGACTAAAATAACTTAGCTTATAATGCTCAGGTCCGTACATCATCACATCTAAATAAGAATTGGGACCAATAGGATTTCCATTATAATCTTTAGCCCCCACTTCCATTAAATGCTGGCGAAGGTTGCTTGTGAAAACACCCTCACGGCCTGGTGCTACTACTGAATTATATGATACGCTATCTTGGAAAACGCCATTTGCATCAAACGACAATAGAGGATTTGCCTTATCAAATTTAGGCTCTGATTGTGTAGCAAGCTGCCTCATAAGTGACCAAAGCTGGGCAGGGTTGGCCATACTCCAACCACGAGAAAAACGTTGCTCGTATATAATACCAAATTGTAAATCGTGTTTTTTATTAGGATCTCTTTTGCTTTGCAGGGTAATTTCACTCATGGCAAACAAGGTATATTTTTCTGTTTGCGATTTGCCATAACCCGACCCTTGGGTTCCTACATTATTCCACATGGAGTAAACACTTGTAGGATTGTCGCCATTAAGAAGTGCCAAGTTAGCTCTAATCTGATCTAAGTTATATACATTCCTACCTAACTGCTGCTGGTATGCATAAAAGTTCTTGGTATAATTTGCCCTTATAGCATTGCGATTTTGAGCATCGGGAACAAAGTTTACTGCAGTATCATAATAGCCTGCTTGTTGGTAATAGGTACTAATTGATACTGTGGTATCATGTCCGTTAATTTGGGTTTTGAACTGATGTTTTGGGGCATTAATATTACCTCCAACTAATTCGTAATAGGGTGCACGCTTGGTGGTAAAACTGCCTATATACCCATAATCAAATACTTTATCTTTATGGGTTGCATCTAAGGTGAGGTTGTTGCCTTGCGTATAATCAAATCTAATTTGGTAATAGGCATTGCTCACTATAGATTTACTTTCTTCTTCATCGCCTTTTTTCTTTTCAGCACTTTTTAAAGTATGGGTAAACTTAACGTACCCTGTAGCAGTGCTTCCTGTTGAATGATTGTTTTGAGAATTATTGAACAAGGTATTGCCAAAATTATAATTAATGGCATCGCCATACGAATAGAAACCACCTAGATCTATTCTCACCTTTTTGGTGGGCTGAAATTTTAAAGCACCATTTAAATTGTAATTATAAGTAGGTGTGTTGCGGCGTGCTTGGTCATTAACCATATCATCTTTGGTAACAAAATCGGCGGCATTCATATAACCGGTATTGTTTTTTGATGGCAGCAAAGGTGTTTGTTCTATCTTTTTTAGCACATCATCTTTTACATACCAATTACCTATCACGCTAGGGTTTGGGTCTTTCACATAGGTATAATTGCCTCCTAACGAGTAGCCTAAAACTACATGCTCCTTAGCCCCTTTGTTTTTATTTTTTATCCAGATAGGGCCTTGCAAAAAACCTTCAATTAAATTATAATTATACTTATCTGTTAGCTTTGAACTTACTATTTCAATTCCACCATGTGTAACTCGCGAAGGGCCTTTGGTAGTAATATTAGTTACGCCTCCTGTAAAATCGCCGTACATTGCGGGAACACCTCCAACCAATACTTGCAACTGCTCTATACTACCCCGTGGTACTGAATTTCCTACACGTATGCCGTCAATAAATACAGCATTACCATTGTTACGTGCTCCACCTATGTTTCCAACACCTCCGCCAAAACCTGTAGTTTTAGCGGCAAAGCCGGTTGCATCTCTGTTTCCTCCTATTCTTGAAAGGGCTTTTGCATCAAAAGTTGTAGCATTTGCTCCATCATCTGTAATTATTTTTGTTTTAATTTTGGCCTTGGGTGCATGTATAATAACTCCCCCAATTTCCACAATTGCATCCATTACTTTATCGCCTTTGGCTATCTCACTTATTCTAACCTGCAGTGGCAAAGAATCTGTCTCGTATCCTTTCAAGTTATACACTACTAAATAATCTCCGGGTGTGAGGGGCTTAAAACTAAATCCTCCGCCAGAATTTGTATAGGTATTATCAGTATTATTACCATCCTTAAATAAGGAAATCTGCACGCCTGGCAGTGGTGCTTTAGTTTTACCATCGGTAACGATGCCTCGCATCTCGCCATCTGAACTTTGAGCTTTGATTACGCCTGTAAATAAAAGGCAACCTAATGCTAGAATGAAAATCTTTTTCATGATCTTTTGTTTTTTCTTGTTTAATCCAATAATTGTGTCAACTGGTTCAGTATCAAAATTTATTGCCCTGCGACACAGTTTTTGGGGCAACAAATAAAAAGAATTTTTTAACAGGTTGTAACTTCTTGGTGAAATTTCCCGTTTCGCTTCTCTTTCAAATGGTGTAACGCCCTGTTAAAAATTATGGTTGCACTTGTTTTTTTTAACCTTGGCTACAAATTGTCTAATAGCTTTTAGATATCAGTTTTTCAGCTATTTAAAATTGCATTTACTTTACAAACCCTCAGCATTTTGTCGAATTACAAATCGGTACTCGATAATTTTACTACCGATATTTTAATATTGTTGTGGAAAAATGATTGGTCAATTTTGAAAAAGCATGTGCTCAAAATCTGATTCGCTAATTACTGCAATATTTAGATCGGTAGCTTTTTTTAATTTTTCTGGTCCCATTTTATCACCAGCCAATAAATAGTTCAAGCTTTTGGAAATGCTCCCCACATTTCTACCGCCATTATTTTCTATCATCGATTTTAATTCGTCTCTGCTGTATTTTGCAAACACACCACTTATCACAAAACTTTTCCCTTCCAATTTATTGGACTGTGCAGTTTGATTTTCGTCTTCTTTTATGCATAGTTGAACCCCGGCTTGGCTTAACTTTTCAATAATTATTTTGGTTCTACCCTCTCTAAAATAATGATATACACTCTCGGCAATTTTATCTCCTATTTCATCTACCAAAATCATTTTCTCAACGGTGGCTTCTGATAATTTATAAATATCTCCAAATGCTTTTGCTAATTTTTTCGCCACTGTTTCGCCTACCATGCGAATACCCAAGCCAAAAAGCAATCGCTCGAAAGGTATTTGTTTCGATTTCTCAATGCCTTCCAAAATATTTTGAACTGACTTCTCTTGTAGCGAACGCTTTTTGTTTTTCCCGTCATCTACTTCCGAGTTCAATTCAAACTCCAGCCCGATAAGTTTATCATAAGTCAAACTATATAAATCAGCAGCATTTTCAATCAGCCTTTTCTTATACAAACCTTCCACAGTTTCTCCGCCTAGGCTATCTATGTCCATGGCTTTCCGCCCTATAAAGTGTATTATCTTCCCAACAATTTGCGGAGGACACCCATTCTCATTGGGACAGTAATGATTGGCCTCTCCATCTTTTCTCACCAACTCTGCTCCGCACTTAGGGCAATGTGTTATATATATATGTGCATGATTATTTGTGCGTTTCGATAAATCTATTCCGGTAATTTTGGGAATTATCTCCCCTCCTTTTTCTACATAAACTGTATCGCCTTCACGCAAATCCAATCGCTCAATTTCATTGGCATTGTGCAGGCTCGCTCGTTTCACTGTTGTTCCGGCTAATTTCACTGGTTTTAAATTGGCAACGGGCGTAATGGAACCAGTCCTTCCTACCTGGTAAGTAATTTTTTCAAGAACTGTCGATGCACTTTCTGCTTTGAATTTATAGGAAATAGCCCAACGCGGAACTTTTGCTGTAAAGCCCAATTCCTCCTGCTGGTGGTAATCGTTTACTTTTATTACTATGCCATCAATTTCGTAACTGAGGTTATGGCGTTCTTTATCCCAATAATCAATAAACTTATATATATCATTTAAGTTTTTGCAAACCTGTGCATGGGCTGATACCTGGAAGCCCCAATCATTAGCGGCTTTCAAACTTTGTATATGATTCTCGAAAGGATTATCATCAATATATAAAAAATATAAAAAGGCATCCAAAGGCCGTTTCGCCACATCGGCACTGTTTTGTTGTTTCAAAGTTCCGCTGGCAAAATTGCGTGGGTTCTTATATAGTTTCTCCAGAATCTCTTCTTCGTCCAAACCTTTTTCACGCAGTTCAGCAGCTAGTTCATTATTGAGTTTATCAAAAGTTTTGCGGTGCATAAATATTTCACCGCGTATTTCAAAAATGCTTGGCCAATTTCCTTTTTGCAATTTCAATGGAATACTGCGAATAGTTTTTACATTGGTGGTCACATCATCACCCTGGGTTCCATCGCCACGGGTTACGGCTCTTGCTAATTCACCATTCTCATAAGTAAGACTAATGCTTAGTCCATCAAATTTTAGTTCGCATACATATTCAACGCCTTCGCTTTCTGTCGGTGCATCAAAACTAAGTTGTGCCTGTCCTGCTGCTTCAG
The DNA here is from genome assembly GCA_025363675.1 of Flavobacteriaceae bacterium. Classification (GTDB taxonomy): domain Bacteria; phylum Bacteroidota; class Bacteroidia; order UKL13-3; family UKL13-3; genus CANJUD01. The sequence goes on from JANYDJ010000159.1 coordinate 15,680, forward strand.
AAACATTTGCTGCAATGCCCAATCCTTTGCGAACCCTTGCATCAAATTCTCCAAGCTCTTCCCTGCTATAAGTATTGCCCAACGAAAGCATAGGATAACGATGCTGTACTGTGTTGAATTTTTTGGTAATTCCTCCACCCACACGTTGTGTAGGGCTGTTTGCATCAACCAAATGTGGGAACTGTTTTTCCAGTGCCTCCAGTTCCTTCAGCAGCATATCAAATTCGTAATCGCTAATACTAGGGCGACTTAGTATATAATAATTATAATTATGCTGGCTGAGTTCTTTGCTAAGTTTTTGAATCTTTTCCTTGGCTTCTGTTTCGGTCATGGGGCAAAGATATTTTGTATTTTATTCCCGATGGTTATGGGATGGAATTTTTTATTTTGTTAAGATAAAAGACACATTATAAACTTTCCTGCGTTTCTTTTGCTTATCTATTACTATTATATTAGCAAAATTTAGTGTTACAAATGGATGACTTGCCCACCGAGAAAAATCTTTGTAGCAAATCTTACTCCCTTTACAATTCCAAGATTTGTCACATAACCGTCGGCCCTCCAAAAACATATAATAAGATTCGATGACATATTTATCGCTATCGTTGCCTATCAACACAATAGAATCGGCATTCAAAATTTCAGAAACAGACAAGGAAGCATAACTAATTTTTTTACCTAACCTAATTGTCGTCTTACCTGCAATAGAAATTGATAATTTCTCCCATGAAATATATTTGATTGTATCATCTTGGGTTTGGGCAAATGAAGAATAACCTATTATCAAAAAGAATATTACTAATAAACTTGAAAGCCTTTTCATATATACTTTGTATTAAAATTACACAATTTGTAAAAGCTTCTTCAAATTATTATTCAAATATTCCATGGTGCTAGTGTCTAGCTTTCCTAGTAATCCCAAAACCAAGTCTTTATCGAGTGTTGCGAGTTTAGATAAGCGGATTAAGGATTCCTTTTTAAGCCCATTCCCTGTATTGGGCTGCAGTATAATATCTGTTTCTTCTTTCCAATTAATTTGTGTAGTTATAAACGCAACTGTTACATCCAAATTATTTGCGATTAAGATTATTGCGGGACGATTTTTGATTCCAGAAAAATCAGTAAAAGGGAAGGAAACTAGAACAATGTCTCCCTTCTTCATTTGTATTTTACTTTTAAATCAGCAACAGTATAAAGGTCTTCTTCTTCGCTCAGAAATTTGTATGTTTTAGAATCACTAACTAATTTCTCAATTCCGTTTTGCAAAACGCTTTCATCATACTTTTTTAAAATATAATCAGCAAAATCGGCAATTTCACTAGCCTTGTCCTCAGGAAGTTTGGAGAGTGTTGCAATGGTTTTCTGTATTAATGCTTCGCGGGTCATAGTGCAAATATACAAAATAAATCAATTTTATAAATGTTAATTTTCTCCCAACAAAAGTCTTTATATAACATCTCCCTCTCCTGCATAAATTTTAAAAAACTAGTATTGGATTTTAGTACGGCATAAATTCTACGTTTTTTAGTATATTTGCTGAATAAAAAAAGAACCATGAAGGCAATAGTTATAAAACCCAAAAGCCCATCTGAAATAAAATTCCTATCAGAATTGCTAAAAAAACTGGGGATTGCAGCAAACTCAATGGATATTGATGAGATAGAAGATGAAGGTTTGGCTGTTCTGATGAAAAAAGCAGACAGAAATAAAAAAGTGAGCAGAGAAGAGATAATGAAAAAACTTAAATACTGACATGCAGGTTGAATTTCTTGAGAAATTCCATAAAGACTTAAGCAAAATAAATTTGTCTCATGTAAAAGAGTCTGTGAGAAAAACGATATTAAAAGTTGAATCCGCAAATAGTCTTTCTGAATTAACTAATCTAAAAAAACTTTCGGGTCACAAACATGCTTATCGAATAAAGATAGGAGATTATAGGATTGGTCTGTTTATTGAAAATTCAATTGTTGAGTTTGCCCGAATCGTCAATAGAAAAGATATATACAATGTTTTCCCATAAATGGAATAGTGCAGTACCCTGAATCCCGAATCCTGACCCCAATATGCACATCCTACACCTCAGCCTCCGCAATTTTAAAAACCATGCTGAATTTGTATTAGATTTTATGAGTTGTGATTTGTCATGGACAAGAAATCAGTAATTTTAACTATTGCAGCCTTTTTATATTTCTTAATAACTAATAAATCTTCATCGCCAGTTAGCAAATAATCTGCTTTGCCATCTTCGCATAAAGCTAATAAGAAATTATCCTTTTTATCACGACAAATATTTGCTTTGGATTTAACAGTAATAAATTCAGCATGATTTTGAATATTGAGCAAAATACTATTCACATCATCATTGGTGAAATACTTTTTTAACCGAGGTCGTGAAACCACTTCCATAAACTCGTAAAGTAATTCATCACTAAATATAATTTTAACTTTATTTGACTGAATAAGTTTGTCTAATTTGATATAAGTGTTGCTGATTAGAAAACTAATCCAAAGATTGGTATCTATTACAATTCTGTCAACCTTATTTGGTATAGCGTTTAGTTCTTACTGCCTCAACCTCTCTAGTTATTTCATCAAGAGACAAAGTGGCTTTTTTAGAACGCAGTTTTTTTACTGCCGCTATAAAAGGATTGGATTTATTCTCAGAAATAGAGATGAGCCTCAATTCTGCCAAATCCATTAACAATTTTTTTGCTTTGGGATTTAATATTTCAACATTGAATGTCATAGTGCAAATATACAAAATAAATCAATTTCATAAATGTTAATTTTCACTCAAACAAAAGTCTTTACTTTGCAGACACCCAGAATCCGAAATCCCGAATCCCGACCCCAACATGCACCTCAAAAACCTCACACTCCGCAATTTTAAAAACCATGCAGAACTTGTATTGGATTTTAGCGAGGGAGTAAACTGTATTACTGGGGCAAATGGCTCAGGCAAAACAAATATATTAGATGCTTTGCATTTTCTCAGTTTTACCAAAAGTTTTTTGATACATCAAGACCACCAATTGGTGCGAGATGATTGCGACTCTATGCTGCTGGATGGTGTGTATGATAACAATGGATTTGAACAAACAGTGCAGGTACTGCTAAAAAAGCCAGGTCGCAAAACATTTAAAGTAAATAATAATGCAGTGGGCAAATTGGGAAGCCACATAGGTATGTTGCCATTGGTATTGATAGCCCCACAAGATATATGGTTACTGCAAGAAGGCAGCAGTGAACGCCGCCGCTTTATGGATATGGCTTTGTGCCAATTGGACAAGCAGTATTTGAGTAATTTGAATTTATATAATAAAGCAGTGGAGCAGCGTAACCGTTTGCTGAAGCAGACGGCAAGTGATGCTTTGCATACACTTGATGATGAACAATTAGAAAGTTTGAACAAGGTAATGATTCCTGCAGCAGAATATATATATAATAAACGAACTGCTTTTATTAAAGAATTTGTTCCATTTGTAGTAGATAGTTATCATACTATAAGTGGAGGAACAGAGGTGGCGGGTATTATATATAACAGCAATTTGCAACAAGGGAAGCTGGGAACTTTATTGCAAAAATCAATTGAGAAAGACAAGATATTACAACGCACTTCGGTAGGAATACATAAAGATGATTTGGAATTTTCATTGAACAATTTTCCTATAAAAACACATGCATCGCAAGGCCAGCAGAAAACATTTATTATAGCTTTAAAAATGGCGGTATGTTATTATATACATTCGCAAACTAATATATATCCCATGCTTTTGCTCGACGATATATTTGAAAAGCTAGATAGCAATCGCAGCATGGCTTTTTTGCAAATGGCAGCCAATAATTATTCCGGGCAAGTAATCATTACTGATACGCATATAGAGCGATGCAAAGCGGCACTTCAATTAACAAACAAAGAAATCTATTACATAACTTTGACCACCAATGGGTAAACTGCACAATAATTTGGTGTTCATTACGTTTAGTCAAGTAATGGAGCTTTGCTACTCTTCATCTAAATTATGCTTTTGTTTATGGTGTTTAATCACCTTGCCATCGCATGCCCAGGTAGTAAGTTTTAAATACCTAATAGAACAAACACCTGTTACCAAAATGCCGGTATATAAATATAGTGCGGGCAATATTGTTAAAATTCACATGTCGTTTGCCAAAGCTGAGACTGATAGTAACTTGCGAAACAGTATCTCCTCCATCAAAAATGGCATTATTGACCGAATAGATTTGGTATATAGCCGCTATAAACTCAATGATAGTTTTGACCAAAAAAAACTAAATACCCAACGGTTAAAAAAACTATATAGTATACTCCCTGAAGTTTTTAACAATTCCACCGCACAATGGAATATTATAGAGCAGCAAAATTGCCCCGATGAAGATGCTAGTAAATTATTATATCATGGTTTTGTTTTTTACCTCACCCCCCCTACTGAAATTATTAAGAAATATTATATTATAGATAGCGTTAAAGATTTATTGGGGGCGACAAGTGAAATTGATTTTATAGAAAAATCTATTAAACGTGGCACCGAAAAAGTGGATGAAAAATATATCCCTTTTCGCAAAAAAGTAGTTAAAAAGAAAATTCTAGACACTACCTACTCTGGCAAATATTATCCAAATTCAAATATATTATATAAAGTTGGGGTAATGTTTAAAACACCTGGCAGTAAAGAGCGAGAAGCGGAATATGATATTAAAACAAGATATATAAAAGATACAATTTTGGTGAAGAACGATTATCATATTGGTAAATTTAATTTTGCAATGGCTGGGTTGAGAGACAGTTCGCTGGGGCGGATATTTGATAGAAATAAAGAATGGGGAAATATAGCGGTGGTGCAAGATGTAACTGCGAGTATGTATTCTTTTACCACCCAATTATTTGTTTGGCGACGTATGCAAGTTGATCGAGGGAAAATTAATAAATTTGTTTTTTTTAACGATGGAGACAATCATCCCGACGGGCCAATAGGCAAAAGTGGCGGCATATATTGTATAGAAAGTGATTCGATAAATTTGGTTGAAAACTATGCCTATACTGCTATGAGCAGAGGGAACGGAGGTGCGGTGCCAGAAGGAGATATAGAAGCTCTGTTAAAAGCACAAGACCAATTTCGCTCCATTAATAGTATTATATTAATTGCCGATAATTTTGCAAATGTTAGGGATATGCAATTATTATCATTGGTAAAAAAACCTGTTCATATAATTGTATGCGGTGTTACCAATAACAAAGTATTATTCGACTATGTTAAGATTGCCCAAGCAACAAATGGTTCTATACATACCTCCGAAAAAGACTACCCCTCTCTCGCCGACTCTCTAAAAAAAGGGCCTGTTGAAATTGGCAAACTTAACTATATGATGGTAAAAGGCAAACTTACCTTAGTTAAATAATAATATACTAACACAATTCGTAATACTTGCCAGGTATAGACCTCACCAGTGATTTCATTTCCAGATCAAGTAGTGTAAAAGTAAACGTGTGCGATTGCATTTCGAGTAGTGAGGCTAACTGGTCTATATGAAGTTTCTTATGCTGCTCCAATAGCTGAACTATACAAAGTTCATGCGGGAGCAAGTCATCAAACAACTTGGTTTGTGCTTTTGCTTGGTCAAAACCTATCACCCATTTTAAATAGTTTGCTATATCATTTGCACCATCAATCATCATGGCATGCCCATTTTTAATGAGCGAGTTACAACCCAAAGAATGTTTTGCATCGTAAGGGCCCGGCAAGGCAAATACCGGTTTTTTATATTCGCTTGCATATTCAACCGTAATCATACTCCCACCTCCTTCACCACTTTCAACCACTATCAGGGCATCGCTCAATGCTGCTACTATTCTGTTGCGTTCAGGAAAATTATTCCTATCGGGTAACTCATCTTTGGGATACTCGGTAAGTAGGCCACCATTTTCTATCATTTTTGCCGCAGTGCTTTTATGCAATGCAGGATAAATTGTCTTTAGTCCGTTTCCCAATACACCTATAGTGGGCAAACCTTGTTTAATAGCGGCTTTGTGGGCGGCAATATCAATCCCGTATGCCAAACCACTTATAATAGTGCATCCAAATGGTTTTAGTTCAGCTACCAACTTTTCGGTAAATCGTCTGCCATAATCTGTTGCATCTCTAGTACCAACAATACCAACAGTAAAATTGCTATTTAAACAATCGGTACCTTTATAATATAAAAACAAAGGGCTTTGGTCGTGCTTTTTTAAACGTGATGGATAATGCTCATCGGTATAAAATATCATTTGTATTTGATGCTTCTCTGCAAATGCAAACTCTTCTGCTATCCAATCGAAATCAGCAAAATTCATAATGGCACTTGCTGTAATTTCTCCAATGTTTGGAACCCTCTCTAATTGCTTTTTGGTGGCTGCAAATATCTCCTTAGCCGAACCAAAATAACTAAATAAGGTTTTGCCTAGTATAGTTCCAACATTGGGCACAGCTGTGAGAGCAAGTCTATAATATAATTCTTCGTCTATCATAAATATTTAAGCCCGCAAAAATAAATTCAACAGCTAAGAACCTGCTGTGTTTTTAAACACAATTAATATACAACTTTATGCACCTTTTAGTAAACACTAGGCTTCCACGCCCTCATAATGGCCTGAAACTTCATCCAATATGTGCAACACAGCATCGCTGTCTCTCGCCTCCACTAAGCGATTGCGAAAGGGCTTAAAATTTTCCAGTCCTTTAAAATATGGACCATAGTGTCGTCGCATTTCCACAATTCCTTCCCAAGGGCCTTTCCACCTGATAGAAAATTCTAGATGTGTGCGGCAAGTTTCTACACGTTCAATAATACTTGGCGGATCGGGAATTATCCCTGTTTTTATATATGTTTTTATCTGATTAAATATCCATGGATTTCCAATACTTGCTCTGCCCACCATAATACCATCAACCCCATAAGTGTTTTTATATTCAAGAGCTTTTTGTGGTGTATCGATATCCCCATTACCAAATATCGGGATTTTGATTCGCTGATTGTTTTTTATCTTCGCAATCAGTTCCCAATTTGCACTGCCTTTATACATCTGCACACGCGTACGCCCATGTATAGTAAGTGCTTGTATGCCTATATCCTGTAAGCGTTCGGCTACTTCTTCAATATTTTTCGTGCTGTCATCCCAGCCCAATCGGGTCTTTACAGTTACGGGCAAATGGGTGGCTTTCACCATGGCCGATGTCATCTCTACCATTTTGGGTATATCACGAAGCAGGGCAGCTCCCGCTCCTTTACATGCTACATTTTTTACAGGGCAGCCATAGTTAATGTCAACTAAATCTGGTTTGGCTTGCGTGGCAATTATGGCACATTCACGCATCGTGTCCACTTCCGATCCGAACAATTGTATCCCAATGGGCCGCTCATATTCAAATATATCAAGTTTGTGCGTGCTCTTGGCAGCATTGCGTATCAAGCCTTCACTACTAATAAATTCGGTATACATCAAATCTGCTCCATGCTTTTTGCACACATAGCGGAATGGGGGGTCGCTTACATCTTCCATAGGAGCTAGTAACAATGGGAATTCTCCCAATTCTATATTTGCAATTTTTACCAAAATTTTCATGCAAAAATAAGCTACGATAGTATACCATAAAAGTATCTGCTTTAAATATACAACCTTATAAAAAGGGAACTAAGACCTGATAAATTAAAAGTCACAAAATAAACAAAACTCACTGACTAAAAACATTTTACTATTTTATTTGAATTATATGCATCATATTTGCGTATTAGATTGTCTTACACTGTATAATCAAATCAAAAAAAACGACCATAACATGGTAAATGAAAAAGAAACCATAGCCCGCTGCCTCGACGGAGACAGGCAGGCACAAAAAGCTATTTACGAGCACTACTGTAGCCGAATGCTTGGCGTATGTTTTCGATATCTGAGGACTATTGAGGATGCCGAAGATGTTTTGCAAGACGCTTTTATCAAGGCTTTTTCTAATATCCATCAGTACCGATACGATGGTTCATTTGAGGCTTGGTTACGCAAGTTGATGGTTAACACATCCTTAAACCATTTACATAAAAATCGCAGGTTAAAAGAGCAACTCGAACTTGAATCGGTAGAATATTATATATCTGAAGATATAGAAACTGATGCCCAACTGCATGCCAAAGATATATTTGAAACCTTAAAAGCACTGCCCGATGGGTATCGTACCGTGATAAATTTGTATTCTATTGAAGGCTATTCACATAAGGAGATTGGTGAAATGATGGGTATCAATGAAAGCACCTCGCGTTCGCAATATACAAGGGCACGTATGCTACTCGCCCGTCTATTAACGGCAAAAGGCAGAATCGCCACTTCTCACAATAATGGTAAAATTGTTTTTTGAAACAGCTCATGCAAAATCAAACCACTGTAGAAGAACGTGACATATTTGACCAAATGCTAAAGCAATTGGGCGAAAACCTTGATGTTACCCCTAAAGGTATAGATTGGGATAAAATAAATTTGGAGCTTATACCTTTAATGAAAAAACAAAATACGCAACCTAAACGAACCAAAGACCATGCAAGCCAACAGGCCCGATAATTTCGACAATACACTTCGCGATGCCTCAGGTCGCAATGAGTATAAACCCAGTAAGAAGGTGTGGAAGGGAATTGCTTCACATTTTGATAGGCTGGAAAGAAAACGTAGAATTTGGCAAGGGGGTGTTTTTAGTGCTTTTATTTTGATTTGTACCTTTACCGCTTTTTATTATAATAATACTTCCGACCTTTCTATAACCCACAATTTGGCGAATATAAAAGGAAGGGAAATTTTTGATGATTTGCTCAAACCGCAAACACGTAATGATATTTCTGCACATACAACTACAAATTTTATATATAAAAGCAACCCTTCCACATTATTGGACGTTAACAATAACATCTCAGATAAATTAAACACCAATTATAGTTTTGAACTCCTGCAATCGATGAAACATTTTGAAATGATTCAAACTCCCGTTCTGCAAAATACTATTGAACCTATATCATATAAACCCACAGCCAAACTTTTTCCCAAATTGCCCAAAAAGCACTGGCAGCTTGGATTTAGCTTGGGCTATCTTAACAATAATCCTATTAACTACAATACAGGCATCAACAATCTCGATATAAATCTCCTTCCTTTAAAAACGCTCCAAATTGGAAGTAGTATTAGTTATAAAATGTGTTCGAGGTGGGCTTTAAGTTCAGGAATAAATATATATAAAACCGGTATCTCTTATTATTATTTAGGATCAAATTCTACAATAGCGGAAAGAAAAAATGTAGATATTTATGCGAGCAGTTTTTATGTAGCTGAAATTCCTTTATCAATTAACTATTGCGGCTCCATAAAAAAGAGTTGGGGATTGGGATATGCTATAGGCATTGGTGCTGCCGCACAATATAAACTTCCCTCGCACTCTAACGATGGTGGTTATCATATAATGAATTATGGTAGAAATATAAATGGGCTTGTATTATTAAATGGTAAGTTTACAAAGGATACTAAAAACCTGCAATTTTCTGCTGGTACAGTATTTAGACACCAAATTTTAAATACAACCCCCAACAGCAGTTATAAACTGTTGCAAACTACTTTTGAATTAGGAATTGGCTTTAAATTATAACAAATATTATTATGAAAAAATTTAGCATCTTATTACTCACTATTGCCACCCTAAGTTTTTGGGGCTGCAATAAATCTTGTATGATCACTTCTACCTACAATGTATACACACCGGTATATAAAAGTTGGGACGAAATTCGAAATTCATTTGGCAGTGAACAACCCCAACCCCTCAAAAATATTGGCAATATGGTAATATTGGGAGACCGCCTTTACTTGGTTGAGGTGGATAAAGGAATCCATGTAATAGACAATGCCAATGTGGGGCAACCCGTTATGCTTGCTTTTATAAAAGTGCCTGGTTGTCGCCAGCTGAGTGTGAAAGGAAATATTTTATATACTGACAGCTATATTGATATGCTTACCATAGATGCAACTTCGCCTATGCAAGCCACGCTAGTAAAACGCGATAAAGACGTATACCCTTTCCATCAATATGAGGGTGGTTTTTCAGATGACGCTACCAAAGGAGCTATTATTAGTTGGGCAGAAACACAAACCACTGTTAAAGAAGATTGTTCTAGAGCTACGCAAAATCAACGTCTAACACAACGAAATCAAGCCGGCCAACCTCAAACGTTTATGACAACAACAAACTCAAACACTACTGCCAGTGCAAGTGGCAATACTGTTAAAACAGAGGGCCCGCAAGCAATTAGCAGCAGTTTTAGCCGCAGTGCTTCTATAGGTAATTATATATATTCTTTGGTTAACCATCAATTATATGTATTCCATCAAACAGCGGGGCTTAAATCTAAAATAACTTTAAACAACGCCAATGTAGAAACCATACAAGCTGCTAATGGAAACTTGTTTATGGGAAGTGAAACTGGTATGTCGATATATGATTGCAGCAGCCCTGAAAATCCTAAACAAGCTGGTAATTTTGAACATGTTAAAAGTAAAGACCCTGTGGTGGTAGAAGGTAAAAATGCATTTGTTACTACACGTATGGATAATGGATCAGGATTTAATGAATTAAATGTGGTAGATATTTCCAATATATATTTTCCACGATCGCTTGCTAGTCAAACACTAACAGGCCCCTATGGATTGGCCGTGAACAGCGGTAGTATCTACGTATGCGACGGTAACGGCGGATTGCGTTTGTATAAATTCCAAAACAATCTGCTTAGCAAAACCAAAGACATTTCTACAACACCTGCTTTTGATATTGTATATTATACCAATAGTATTTTGGTAAAGGGCAATGATGGATTATATTATTATAATGCCACCCAAAAAGACAATCCCCAATTTGCAGGTAAATTATTATTTTCAAAATAATTATAATCAAAACAATTTATATAAAAAGGCTTGCCAAAAAAATGGTGAGCCTTTTTTATTAATTAAAATATGTTAGCAAATCTATATAATATGTTTAATAATGGCTGCTTAACTTTGCAGTATTATGGCTCATAAAATTTCTGAAATCAACTTCCAAATCCATTTGGACGAAAAGAATATACCCAGTAAAATGGAGTGGCGTGCATCTGACGCATCCGACAACCAGTGGCAAGAGAACCAAGCAGTGATGCTATCCATTTGGGACTCGCACGAACAAAATGCATTGCGTATTGACTTATGGACTAAGGATATGAAAGTGGATGAAATGAACTATTTCTTTTTCCAAACTTTAATGACCATGGCTGATACCTACCAAACAGCTACTCAAAATGAAGAGCTGGCCAGAAAGATGAAAGGCTTTGCTGAATACTTTGCTGAAAAATCGGAAGTGATTAAGGGAATTACTGGGCAAGACGGACATGACCACAGCCACGAGGGGCATAGCCACTAAGTAAAATCTATTTGCTTAGTATTACGTTCTAGAAAATAATTTTATTCTACTGTTACACTCTTAGCCAAATTCCTTGGCTGATCTACATTACACTCACGCATTACGGCTATATGGTATGATAGTAATTGCAATGGAATGGTGGCTATCAGTGGCATAAATGCTTCTTCGGTATCGGGTATTTCTATTACGTAATCTGCTATACCTTTTACCACTTTATCTCCTTCGGTTACTATCGCTATTATTTTTCCTTTACGGGCTTTTACTTCTTGTATATTGCTCACTACTTTTTCGTAATGATTGCGTTGCGTTGCTATTACTACCACAGGCATTTCTTCATCAATTAAAGCAATAGGACCATGTTTCATTTCAGCTGCTGGATAGCCTTCGGCATGTATATAACTGATCTCTTTTAATTTCAATGCTCCTTCTAATGCAACAGGGAAACCCACGCCACGCCCTAAATACAAAAAGTTATGGGCATCTTTATATATAGCTGCTAACTCCTGAATATATTTATCTGACTTTAAGGTTTTCTCTACTTTATCAGGAATTGTTTCTAGCTCTATCAAAAGCTCACGCAAACGTTTATCGCTTAAATGGCCATTCTTATGTCCGATTGAAAGGCTCATCAATATTAAAGCTGTTACCTGGGCAGTAAATGCTTTGGTAGATGCTACACCAATTTCTGGACCTGCATGGGTATATGCTCCTGCATCGGTGGCACGAGGACTACTAGAACCTACCACATTGCATATTCCAAAAATAGTAGCTCCTTTTTCTTTGGCTAGTTCAATAGCTGCAAGTGTATCTGCAGTTTCGCCCGACTGACTTATAGCTATTACAAAATCATCTTCATTAATAACAGGATTTCTATATCGAAACTCCGATGCATATTCTACCTCAACAGGTATTCTTGCAAATTCTTCAAACAAATACTCTCCTACCAAACCCGCATGCCAACTGGTACCGCAGCCAACTATTATAATACGTTTAATGTTTTTGAGTTTGTTCTCGTACTGGTTTATTCCAGCCATTACTATCTCACTATTATTATGTATGCGGCCCCTAAAACTATCATGAATAGACTTAGGCTGCTCGAATATTTCTTTTAACATGAAATGTTCGTAACCTCCTTTTTCCAAATTCTCTAAGTTTATTTCTAGCTCATGTATATAAGGAGTTTTGGTAACATTGTCTATTGTTTTTACGGTAAGTCCATCGGTGCTTATTACGGCAATTTCTCCATCGTTAAGATATATCACATTTCTGGTATACTCCACAATAGGTGTGGCATCGCTGGCCATAAAGTATTCGCCTTCGCCAACGCCAACCACCAGTGGGCTACCTTTACGTGCACCAATCAAATATTCAGGATTGGTTTTAGATATAATAACGATGGCATAAGCCCCAACAACCTGCGATAAAGCCATACGAACTGACTCTTCAAAACCCACACCGGTATTGTTTCTAATATCTTCTATCAAATGTATCAGCACTTCGGTATCGGTATCACTTTTAAAGGTGTGGCCACGTTTTACCAAGGCTTCTTTTAGCGATGCGTAATTTTCTATGATACCGTTATGTATAATAGCCATCTCGCCACTTTGGCTCTCGTGCGGATGTGCATTTCTATCATTGGGTTCACCATGTGTGGCCCAGCGGGTGTGGCCCATACCTATGTGGGCAGTTTTATCTATTCCTTCGCAAGCCTCATCGAGGTCGGCTACTTTGCCTGCCTTCTTATATACTTCAAGTGTGCCATCGAGCAAGGCAATGCCAGCACTGTCGTAGCCACGATACTCTAGGCGTTTAAGTCCTTTTATTAAAATGGGGTAAGCCTCTCTGGGGCCAATGTATGCAACAATTCCGCACATATTTTTGTTGGGTTAAATGATATAATACTTAAATGAAAAATGGTTTTGTATAACCTTGCAAAATTAGGTTATAAATGTATAACACGGTAAGGGTGTTATTCGCTGCATAATGTTTGTCGTCATTGCGAGAAACGATGCGTTGATTGTGTGGGTATGGGTGACGAAGCAATCTCATTGTGCGTATGCTCGGGAATTTCGAAGTGCTTGAGCATACACTCAAGGGGATTGCTTCGTCGTTCCTCCTCGCAATGACGTGAGAAATGTTAAGCAGCCTCTGCAACTACCTCCTCGACCTCGGGTACCATACGTTTTAGCAGATTTTCAATTCCTGCTTTCAGTGTCATGGTGCTGCTGGGGCAGCCGCTACACGAGCCTTTCATTACCACGGTTACTATTCCATTTTCAAAACTTTTGAAACTGATGGCACCACCATCCATTTCTACTGCTGGCTTTACGTGGTTCTCTAAAAGTTCTTTTATTTTACGCACTGAGTCACTGTCGTTATCATCAAATACGGTTTCGGTTTTGGTTACTATGGGGCGGCCTTCTTCTAACCATGCTTTTATATACTCTTTAAGAATAGGTACCACATCGGTCCATTCTATTTCGGGCTTTTTGGTAACGGTTACAAAGTTGTTCATAATAAACACACCTGCCACTGAATTAAACTCGAACAACTTAGCTGCAAGTGGCGATTTATCAATAGCACTTTGTCTATCGGGGAAATCGGCACTGTCTAACGGGAATATCATACGATTGGCGACAAACTTCATGGTCTCGGGGTTTGGGGTGGCTTCACTATAGATTGTAACTACACTTTTTTCTTGGGTTTCCATCTTATTTAGAATTATTCTACAAAATTACGAATGATATAATGAGTAACCAAAGAAATGTGAAATTGTTTTTGAGCAGTGCTGAATTATGAATTATGAATTGGCTGACGCATGATTAGCCTATGCCAAGCTCCCCTTAAAGTGTAGCTTGATTGGTGGTAAATGAAAGTAGTGTAGCTAATGCTGATAGTAGTGTAGCTAGTAGTGAAAGTGGTGTAGCTAATGCTGATAGTAGTGTAGCTAGTAGTGAAAGTGGTGTAGCCAATGCTGATAGTAGTGTAGCTAAGTGTGAATGTGGTGTAGCTACTAGTGAAAGTAATGTAGCTAATGCTGATAGTAGTATAGCCAATGGTGAAAGTGATGTAGCTAATAGTGAAAGTGATGTAGCTAATCGCTACTTTTATTATTTTTTAGTTTATGGATTGAGGGTTAGGTTTGCGGGATTGGAGAAACGGAAAACTGCACAAAGCCAACCAGAAATGGTTGGCTTTGTGTGATAGAGTTGCTCCTATAACTAAGTTACCTGCAAGCGTAGCGGACGACACAGCAACGACCAACGACAATGAAAAAAACAATATTCATACTTGGACTTTTAGGACTGACAATTTTTGGTGGACTTTACGCTAAACGAAAATTTTACGACCCAAAACACCGACTTGACAACGCAAGAAATGAAGTAAAAAAACTTGCTGACCAAGACGAAATAAAAAATGGCGACCTAATATTTCAAACCTCACTTTCTGGACAAAGTAAAGCCATTCAACTTGCGACAAAATCAAAATATTCACACTGCGGACTTATCTACAAAGACGGCAATGACTTCTTTGTTTTTGAGGCGGTTCAACCTGTTAAGCGGACACCACTTGACAAATGGATTGCCCGAGGAAAAGACGGTAAGTATGTAATCAAACGACTTAAAAACGCTGACCAAGTTTTAACTTCTGCGACACTTCAGAAAATGAAGCAAGTTGGCGACAACTTTAACGGCAAAGACTACGACCTAACTTTTGAGTGGTCGGACGACAAAATTTATTGCTCAGAACTAATTTGGAAAATCTACCAACGGGCGACAGGAATTGAAATTGGTAAACTTGAAAAACTTAGCGACTTTGACTTGACAAACGAAGCTGTTAAACAAAAAATGAAGGAACGTTACGGGGACAAAATCCCAACAGAAGAAATTGTAATTTCACCGGCAGCAATTTTTGACAGCGAACTTTTGACAACAATAAAATCAAACTAATGACAGAAGTAAAATCTAATAAATGGAGGAAATGGATTTTTCGTTTATCCATTACTTTCAATATAATTTTCGGTTTCGGTTTGTTTTTAAATTACATAAACTCACCGACCTATAAACTTGGAGTTTTGACACAAGACGTAAATGCAGGGTTTCTCGCAGGTGACAGCACAATTTATAAAATCCCAAAAGGTATTACTGTTCGTGACGTTTCACCTCGTGGCATTGAAGCAATTGGACAATTTGAAAATAATCGCTTTGAATTAGTTTTCACAACCGACCGAGACGATTTAGTTAATTACAATATTTCAAAGGACAATTTATTTCAGTTTGGTAATTATTATTCAGCAGACAAATCACCAGGGACAGCAAGATGAAAACAGCAACGACAGAGAGAACGCCAGCAGGTAACAGCACCTACCCAAAAGGCGGGGTTTCGTGTTCCAAAGACAGCTTTGTGGTTAATCAAACATTAGTTTTTCAAATCAAGTTTTGTGGTAAAAGTCCCGCCCTTCGGGTAGCTGCAAAACGTTATGCGTCATTGGAGAACGCGTGTAACGAACTTTATCGCAACGAACAGAGCTAAATAAAACAATTAAAAAATAGAACATAATGAGAACCTACGGAGCATCACAAAAACTTGTTGACATACTTTTGAAAAATGGTTTTGCCGACAACACAGAAAAAGACTATCCTCAACATTTTAAAAAAATGAATGAGAAAGGTTACGACCCTGATAAAATTAAAAGACAATTTGCAAGAAATTCGCATAAGGACTACATTATATTTGATTACATAAATATTCATCCTATGTATAATGGTAGTTGCCACGGCAATGAGAGCAGAATAACTCTTACAGAACCTGAATTAAAATCAATGATTACGTTTTATAAATTAACCCCACAAGATAGAAATGCTTGGAGAAAGTTGTATGATTGTATTCCAGAACTTCATTTGCATTACGAAAAAGTTTGTGAACAACCAAGAATATATAAAACTCCACTTGACAAGAGGGTAAAAGAGATATTTGAAAACATAGTTCTTGATTAAGAATATCTAAACAAGTAAGTATAAAAAAGTAAATAAATAATTAATTAATCTTTAAAAATTAAAACAATGAAAGAGCAAGAATTAGACCCAAGAGACAAAGCGGATTTAGATAATCACGCAAATCAATTAAATCCTAACAACGATGAGTATGATGGGGACGATGATGATGACCAAGACGATGACCACGACTATGACAATGATAATCATAGTAACCAGTTAAACCCTAACAATGACGAATATCGTGGTGGTTAAAAAAATACCTGTAAACATACCTGAAACACTTGAAAACATTGACACGAAAGAACAACGAACGCATAACATTAGCTTGCCGAAAATGCCGCCAGACAGCTCTCTGCTAATTTTAAAGTGTCTGCAAGGCGGCACTTCGGCAAGCCCTGACCGTTAGCGGTAATTGTAACGACCGACAGTGCAAACATTAAACGAAAGAGAAAAACAAAATAGTAATCAATAAAAAACAACATTATGGCATACAAGAAAAAAGTTTTCGTTAGCTATGACTACGACAATGACAAACATTACAAGAATTTGCTTTTGGCTTGGGACTCAAACAAACTGTTTGACTTCTCTATTCACGACCATTCAGCAGACGTTTCTATTAACAGCACAAACGCAACAGCGATTAAATCTGTTCTTTCACGTTACATAAATGAAGCGACCTATTTTTTAGTTATTGTTGGTGCAAAGACACACAAAAGTGCTTGGGTAAAATGGGAAATTGAAAAAGCAGTTGAATTGAGAAAAAGAATAATTGCAGTAAAAACAGACAGAGAAAACACTTCTCCAGACGCACTAATGGGAATTGGAGCAAGTTGGGCAATGTCTTTCACTTATGACGCAATTACAAAAGCAATCGACAACGCATAAATTATGGCGACAACAAAAACTTGCTTTGTAATTATTGGTTTTGGACCAAAACCCGACCCCGAAACGGGACGAATTGTTGATTTGGACAAAACTTTTGAAAATTTAATTAAGCCAGTTTTTGACGACCTTAAAATAGAGTGTTTTAGAGCAAAAGAAATTCGACATTCGGGCAATATTGACGAACAAATGTATGATTGGATTTATAAAGCCGATATTGTGGTAGCAGACATTTCAACCCACAATGCAAACGCTTTATATGAACTTGGAGTTAGACATGCTCTAAGACCAAACACAACTATTGTAATTTCGGAAGACCAAACAAAATATCCTTTTGATTTAGCACATACAGTAATTTCAACCTACGAACATTTAGGAAAAGACATTGGTGTTAGTGAAGCAAATCGCTTTAAAAAGCAACTTAAAGAAACTGTTTTAGCCGTGTTAAAAAGTAAAGCGAAAGACAGTCCTGTTTATACTTATTTGCCGAAACTTCAACCACCAAAATTTAATGATGAAGACCTAAGAGAAATTATTGTAAAAGATAGTATTCAGCCTTCGTTTTCAGAACTAATAAACGATGCTGAAAAGGCAAAAAGCAATAATGAATTTAAGGTTGCTGGTTTATTATATGAGGTATGTTTAAAGTTCGAGCCTAATAATGTTTTCCTACGACAACGATTAGCACTTGTAACATATAAAGGATGTAAGCCGACAATTAAAAAGGCACTTTTTGAAGCAGAAAATATTTTAAAGGAATTAAAGCCAGAAGAAACAACGGACACAGAAACACTTGGACTATCAGGAGCAATAAACAAAAGACTTTTTGAAGAAACAAAAGACGAAAAGTATCTTGATAAAGCCATTTGGTTTTATTCAAAAGGTTATCACATTGCACAAGACTATTACAACGGAATTAACTATGCTTTTTTGCTTACAACAAAAGCAACACTTCAGACAGACAAGCTTGAGGCAATTTCATATTTCAAGCAAAGTCAAAGGACACGAGAAGAAATTGTAAAATTATGTAACGATTTAATCAAACAGAAAACATTCAAAGACCGTGGCGACCAAGAATGGATTTATCAGTCTTTAGCACAAGCATATTTGGGGCTTGACAAACAAACCGAACTGAAAACAATAATCGGTAAAATCAATAAATTATCTAAAGGACAGTTTGACCTTGACACATTTTTAGAACACAACAAAAAACTTATTGACAACATTGAACTCATACGAAAGAAGAACAACTACCGCTAACAGCACATTTGCAATAGGCGGGGTTTCGTGCTCCGCAGACACATTTGTGGTAGCCGAAAGTTTTGTGCTCCGCATCAAGTTCAGTGGTAAAAATCCCGCCCATCGCAAATCTGCAAACCGTTAGGTGCAAGCGTAGCGGACGACACAACAGACCTCGACAGGCAGACAATTTAACAGAAAAAGTAAACCATTTTGACGAGTGACCAAAGACATACAGACCATATCAAAATCGGACATCAAGTAAGCCGACACTCCTTGCCGACCCTTCTGTATTTTTTATTTTTCCCCACCGCACTTTTTTTTAAT
>JANYDJ010000177.1 GCA_025363675.1 Flavobacteriaceae bacterium
GCCGTTATTGCGAGAAGCGGTGGGCATGTCTGTGCAATGGGCGACGAAGCAATCTCCCTCGAAGTATAATCCTGGGGTGGAGATTGCTTCGTCGGAAGCCTCCTCGCAATGACGGCGTAATTATGAAAGATGTCTATTATAATAAAACGCAAAAATGTATAATAAAAAAAGCCACCCTAATGGAGTGGCTTCTTATTATACAGAAAATTTTAATTAGAATTTAGCACACATGCCTACTTGTGCAAAACCGTGACCGGCACCTAGCTCTACATAGCCGCCAAGTGCTGGCGTGAATAAAAAGCGGCAACCAAATGTGGCTTCGAATCCTAAAGGTACTCCACCAAATTTTATTCCGCTAAAATCTGGGTCAAGGGTTTCAATAGCATAGGTTACTTTTTTAAAACCGATGCCAAAACCTATATACGGATCTATTTTTTCATTATCACCTCCCAAATGGAAATTAAGGCGGGGCAAAGCAGTGAGTTTAGAATATTTATACTTGTAATTATATGTTGTTATTTTACCAGTTGGCAGGTCAACACGATCTGCAGTAAACTGTACTGAAGCAGATGTATAACCCATATTTAAGCCAATTCCTACTTTTTCAGTAACAGCGTACTCATAATTAAGACGAATAGGGCCAAAACCTGATACACTAAATCCTAGATCTTTCTCATATACTTGAAATAAGGTTTTCACGCTCAAAATTTGATAGCCATAGCCCAATGATACATAGGATTTACCCTTCTCAAAAGCTGCTTGCGAACGAGCAGTGTGAGATAATGCCAGCACCATAACAATGGATGCCACAATAGTTGTTTTAATAAATTTCATTTTTTTAGTTTTATATTTTTTTAGATGATAATACGCACAAAAGTATTTTATTAAAATATAAAACAAGGGCTTTACCGTCTAATACTTATCCACACGCCCTAGTATGGACGTAAATTATTTCTGAATGGTAGTTTTTTTATGTTCAACCAAAAAAAAAATTGCTACGGCAAATTTATTCAACCCAATCTGCTATATATAAATAGGTTTCTCGGGTACCATTATTATTTCTGTTGGATGAGAAAACCAATTTCTTTCCATCGGGCGAAAACATGGGAAAGGCGTTGAATCTACTCTCAGAAGTAATGGCTTTTATACCAGTTCCATCTAAATTTATCATATATAACTGAAAATTGAAACCCCTACTTTCAGGTGTGGATTTATGATTGCTCGAGAATATAATTTTTTTGCCCGATGGGTGGAAGAATGGTGCCCAATTAGCCTTACCCAGATTGGTAATTTTTTTCATTCCGGTACCATCTACATTAATAGTATATATTTCCATATTGGTGGGTGCAACCAATCCCTGCGATAATAATTCTTTATATTCCTTTATTTCCTCATCGGTACTTGGGCGACTTGCACGAAACACAAGCTGCTTGCCATCGGGCGAGAAGAATGCACCGCCATCGTAGCCCAGCGAATCGGTGATTTGTTTTACATTTTTGCCATCAATGTCCATAATGTATAAATCTAAATCGCCATTGCGGGTGCTGGTAAAAACAATCTTGTCTCCTTTGGGAGATACTGTTGCTTCGGCATCGTAGCCCGGTATATTGGTCAATTGTCTTTTTACTTTTCCTTTGAGATCGCTTAAAAAAATATCGAAAGTATTATATATAGGCCACAGGTATTTATGGTCGGCACGCGGTGCAGGCGTAGGTGGACATTGCTTGCTGCCTAAGTGCGTAGAAGCATATAATATTTCTTTATTGCCTGGCATAAAATAAGAACAGGTGGTGCGTCCTTCGCCATTGCTTATCCGAGTAGTACTATGGTTGGGATTTTTATCAGTAATATCCATCATCCATATTTGGTCGCAAGCAATGCTGTCTTTGGGATCAGTTCTTTGATAGGTGATATATTTATTGTTGAAACTGAAATATGCCTCGGCACAATCGCCACTTGTGGTAAGCTGTGTGATATTTTTTAAGTGCTTTTCAACGGGCTCATCATCTGTAGGTTTAAATGAAGAAACAAGGCAGGCAACGCCAATAGAGATGCCTATTATAGATTTTAAATACATAGAAATAGATTGGCTGCAAAAGTATGCAGGTATTTTTTTGGAATCTTGTCAAATAAAAGTAAAAAGAAGTCGGAAGCTAGAAGTTGGAAGTTTTTTAGTTGAAAGCAAAAAAAACTTCCATCTTCCTACTTCGGGCTTCCGTCTTCCAAATAAAAAAGGGCCAAAGAAACTAAAAACTTTGACCCCTATAAACTAAAAAATAAATGAAACTTATATCATAATTTGATATTGGAAAACCACACAACTTCTTCTTTGGTCGGAAGTGGGCTGGCCGCTACTGTCCAGTATAAACGTAGGACGGTTTTGGTAGTTCAAAGTCATTTTAGATTTATGACCATTGATGAACCAATTAATTCCGGCTTCGTATATAACACTGGTTTTATTATTTAATCTTTGAAACTGTTGCACCGTGCTTGATACGTAAGGCATCAACTGCCCGTAAGAAGGTATACTTTGGCTTATAGGAA
This sequence comes from Flavobacteriaceae bacterium, assembly GCA_025363675.1. GTDB lineage: Bacteria > Bacteroidota > Bacteroidia > UKL13-3 > UKL13-3 > CANJUD01. The sequence goes on from JANYDJ010000177.1 coordinate 2,545, forward strand.
ATAGATATCCTGTTTGTGCATACACCTGCTGGCCTGTGCCGAACATAGGGTAGGCATTGCCATAAGCATTAGAAGCAATAGCTACAGTATTACTCAAACTAAGTCCGTTAGCAGGATTCATACTACCATTATAGCGTAAATAATTGTTACCGTAATTGGTATTGAAATATCCAACATAAGCATTGATGGCGGTATGTTTTTCTTTGTTGATAGGCTTATCTAAAAAACTTTCAACGCACCATAGCATCATATTATCATATACGGGCACACTATCAGGCGAATGCCACAATGCTTTGGGTTGGAATATGGCACCTGCGGCGATATTGAATATATTTTTATTACCCAAATAAGTTCCACTCATATAAGGCGTATTCATAGATTCGTGTTCTTTAAACTGCCATATAAAATAAGCCTGATATTGTTTGTGCTGGCCCTTGGTAGCAAAGGTTGCATTCTTGCCCAAGGCAGGGGCAGCAGCTCCATTGGAGGTAACAGGAAATGGATTGGACAATACAAATCTGTAATCGAGTTTAGATATTTGCCCGCGAGCATATAAACTTAATTTTCTCGAAAACTGATCGGTTTGGTCCACGGTGGCTTGGGCAAATACGGGTACATCCAAAGTCATAATACTACTTACGCCTGGTTGTGAAAAACGTGATAGTCCATTGGCTATGGTAAGTCCACCACCCAGTTTTAATCTATTTTTGGGAAGTACTATATATTCGCATAATGCATCATGAATAAACATGGCATTTTTTCTATTGGTAGTATTGGTAGCAGTACTAATATTATATTGTGAGTTGAAATTGTTCTGTCCCACTTGAAAATACAAAAATACTTTATCACTTATTTGCCCGAACATTTGAAAACGTGTACGACGCAAACCTATATCAAATGTTTGAGAATTTGCTTCGCCTTCTACTGTGGTACCACGGTTGCTTTGGTTGTATCTGAGCCATGTTTGGTTCATCAACGTAAACTGCATCCAATGCGTTCCATCTTCATTTAAATTGAACTTTAAATCTTTGATTGGTTGGTTTTGTGAAAACCCATTCGTTGTTATTATAAACAAGAATATATATATAATACTTTTTTTCATGTTATTTTTTTTTTATTTATATTATAATAGTTCTTTAGCTTTTTTTATTCCCTTTTTTAGCACTATGTGGATGCGAAGATTTAGGGTTGAGATTATCCATACCCACAAAACTAAAATTGCCACCTCTATGTTTATATTCGGCTTCAAAATGATGCATATTTTCAAGGAAAGTGTGGTCCAATAATCGAGCTGCAGAAACATCGAATTGTATAGTTTTACCTTCGCCAATTTTCATTAATTGTTTGTTTACATATATAAAATTACTAAACATACCTGAACCTTTTAGCGTAACTATATATAAGTCGCCACTTTTATGTTCAACGGACATTTTGGGGCGGAAATAATCTTTGAAAGGAATACCCCACGAAACATATATTATCCACTCTATAATAATACCACTGAAAATACCCATTAATAAATCGGTTGATATAGTGATAAGAATAGTACCTATAAAAACAATAAATTGATCGATACCTACTTTAAATGTTTTAACAAACTCTTTGGGTGAAGCTAAACGAAAGCCTACAAAAATAAGCATAGCAGCTAATGAAGCTACTGGCACCATTTTAATGAAAGGCAATAACACTGCAATAAATAACAACAAGAAAACACCATGGAAAAAATTGGCCCAACGTGTACGACCACCATTATTAATATTTGCACTACTACGGGCTATCTCGCTTATCATTGGCAAACCACCGAACAATCCAGAAACCATATTGCCAATACCCACCGCGGTAAGATCCTTATTAAAATTTGATTTACGGCGTTGTGGGTCGAGTAGGTCAATAGCTTTGCTGCTTAATAAACTTTCTAGGCTACCAATCATTACAAATAATATTAAGTATTTAACAAATACCCCAGTTATTGATGATATACCCGAAAAGTCGACTTTCACTCCAAAATTACTGAACAAGTCGCCAGGACTTACCAAGGGTTTAAGATTGGCAAATTCTGGACTACCTAGGTTTTGAACCTGTCCTAATATAACACCCACAACTAATACTACTAACGCGGGTGGTATTTTTTTTACAAATTTATTTTTGATTAAGGGCATACCAAATAATATGAGCAAACTAATACCGCCAATAATTGCTATTTGCGGTGCCAAATGTGCAAGGCTTTCAGGAATCATTTTAAGCAGTTCCAAAGGCTCTTTTCCTTTTAGCAAGGCAGGTTCAGTACCCACCGCAAAATGTATTTGCTTCGACATTATTATAATACCAATAGCGGCCAGCATACCATGCACCGCAGATAAGGGAAAAAACTCTACTACCGCGGCAACTTTTAGCAGCCCCAATAGAATTTGTATTGCACCTGCTATTACTACTACACTTAAGGCCAGTTTCCAGCCTAAATCCATATTACCATTCGATGCTTTGGCAAACTCTTCCACAGCTCCATATACAATTACAATTAATCCGGCAGCAGGTCCTTTAATGGTAAGCTCGCACCCCATAAAAAAGGATACTATTATACCACCAACTATGGCGGTAAGTACGCCCATAATAGGTGGGAAACCACAGGCACCTGCAATACCCAAGCTTAAGGGCAGTGCGATAAGCGATACAATAAAACCCGACAAGATATCTTTTTGCCAGTTGTTTTTTAATTGTTCAAACATTGATTCTTTTTTCATTGATAACTTTAGTTATTTATTGGTTTTTTTTATTTTGATTTCTGAAATACATTCACAGTGGCAAATGTATATTTAAATTTATTTTGTACCATATACAATGTAATTATATAGGCTAGTTTTTGGCAGAAACTACGAACTTTAACTCCTTGTATTTTGGGTGATTTTATTACGATGTTGGCAACACCTAACATCATTTCGCAGCAGTAAATCAATAATGCAGCATGAGCAAGGGAAATGAAATGAATAAAAGGCCGAAACAACCATACCCTCCCGGTGGCACTCACCCTAGAGGAGTGCTCACCGGAGGTAAAGTCGCGTTCTGCCAACGATTGGTGCATTGCCGCAATATCTTTGATGCGATTGTTTAAAATTATTGAATGATACATTTTTTTGAATTTTAGTTTTTTTGAATTTGATGAAAAACGCTAAAGCGAATTAAAAACTACTGCCAAAGCAGGGTGACAGCATAAAAGGAGATGCTATCAGGATTCAAAAAAAACTCAAACTCTAAAATTCCCGAGCAGAATATATGCGGGAGATAAATCAATAAACTTATGATTGATGGTTACAAAACCATTAACATCGGATGCCAAACAGCTCGATTTGTGCAAATATGAATAAAATAAATTGCAAGTGATTAATTGATTGGTAAGCTCATCCCGCTCATCTTCCCATTCAGGGTCTTCGGCAAGTAACTCAGTGCCTACTAACAATATTTGTTCAGGGGCTGATTGATAACACTTATCGGAATGATGGGAAAACGACTCTGTACTGGACTTAGCAAGGGATTGAGAAACCCAGGTTCCAAAAAAGCAAACTAATAGAATGTAATTGATATATTTTGATGCCACGCCCATTTCCGATTGCAATATTAAGGCCAATAAGGGAATAAAAAGTCAGAAAAATGTCATAGTGAGGAAATAGGAATAAGGAGCAAGGAATAAGGGATAAGGAGCTGACGCCGATCCCTCCTTACTCCTTACTCCTCCTTATTCCTATTTCAAAAAAACTTCCGTGGCTCCATATCCGAATTTCTCCTTTTGGGCATCGCGGAAACTTTTGATAGATTTATTTTGACTGAGGTGTTTGCGTATCATATATTTTAAAGTACCATTTCCTACGCCATGTATAAAAGTAATTTTATCATAACCCAAACTTATAGCTTTGTCGAAATTATTTTCGAACTCACGAAACTGTATATCCAGTGCTGCTTCTGGAGTTATATCTGCAGTATTTTGTGTAATTTTATCTAGATGTAAATCTACTTCTACTTGGGGTCTTTCCAAAGCTACAATCGCTTCTTTTTCTATAATCTCCGCATCGAAGTTTTTAACGATATCGCTAACATCTAAATCGGGTTCAGGTTGTTTGGTAAGTAGTTTTATAGAATATCTTCTTCTTCCATTTTCTTCTTTATAATGTAATAAATCTTTGGCCCTATAGCTAAATTTATATTGTGCTACTAGGGGCAACAAACTGCTTTGTCCCATTAAAGGTATTATATAAAAGTGGAAGGTAGCCCACTTCTCAGGCATTGTAAAATCAAGCTGTTCCACACTTAGTGCCTTGCCCGACAGGAGTTGTCCTTTGGTTAAAAGTTTATATACTTTGTCTTTTTCTTTATATATAGCAAAAATAATTTCATGCTCAAAATGGTTCAGTATTTTTATCTGATAATAAGTACCTACATGTTGTTCTAATAATACAAACAATCCGGGGTCCTGAAATTTGATATTGGATTTATCTTCTACTCTGTGCTGAACTTCTTCCACCAATTTATTTTGTCCGATCACCACAATCTCATTTTTAAGAACCGGTATCTCAAAACCATCAGATATTTCTACCCCCATAGTTTTGTCATCTATAATACGAGTGATAACACCATCAAGGTTTTCGTTTAGGAATTTTACTTTATCTCCGGGTTGCATATTTTTAGTCGTTAGTCAATCAGT
>JANYDJ010000196.1 GCA_025363675.1 Flavobacteriaceae bacterium
TAGTAACAAAGGATATAATTTTAGTCCAGGTAAGTTTGATTATATTGGAAAGGATACACTTTATGATTTTTATTATAATGGCAATAAAACTGTTTTAGGCAATTGTAGTTTAGCATTCATAAAAATGACAGGTACAAAACAAGGAAAAGCATACTTTTATCAAGACACTATCTATTTTTCTACTGACTATAAAAAAACCGTGAAAAAAATAATCCCGTAAAGATTATTTCAAAAAAGGATATAGTTTTTTAAATAAATTGCTCATTTCGTTTCTTTTAAATGAAGGGTCATAAAGTTCCAAAGCATCACCTATTAAAACATATTTAGGATCAGTAGGATCAATCACAAACTCCTGCGTCTTTGCATCCCAAATATCACTGAACTTCATAATAGTTTTTATAAACGCCCGCTTATATGCAAACTGTTTCAACTTTTCATCTGGGGCAAAATCAAAAACACTTATATCATATGAGTAAGTGGTAAGTGCATGCCCTATTTCATAAGGGGTGCGTAATTGCCCCTCCTCGCCATAGTACATTAGTGTGCCAATTAGGTTTTCTGCTGTCCAGGTAAAAATAGAGAATAAACCTTTCCTTTTAATCAGTATAGGATCAAAGGGCATAGTAGATGTTTTGCCATTACTTTTATAATTCTTCTTTAAATATTCTAGAAAAGCCCCTCCGTCCGACCTTTCAGTTAAAGCCTTATTGGCGGCTACATTTTTTTTATCCCCTATAAACGCTTGGTACATTGGGTCCTTCCAATAATCCCAATCACTGGGCTGTACCCCACCTTGCACCCTTATAGGCAATATGGTGGGGTCAAACAAACGTTGGGTGGCTGTTATAGGGCCATAGTCTCTGTTTTCATATATAGTGCCCGCATAAAATGATTTCAGATAATCCTGCATTTCCATCTCTACCTTTATATCATAGGTATGTATAGGTAAATTATTTAGTGTGCCGCCATCTATAAACAATCCTTTGTACTGCATATTATGTGGGTCATCTTCCGCACGTTTCATGTCTGCAATAGCATCAAAATGAATGGGCTTAAATATAAACGGGATAGCCATAGATGCACAAACACAATCAATAATAGGTAAGTCTGGGCTTTCATCTGCCGAAAATTCAACAGGGATATTTTTGCTCAAATTACATCCTGCCAACTTTAGTTTAACATTTGTTATTTCAAATAATTGCTTAAAAGTAAAAAGAGACACTTCTTCTTCTGTATAGCTTCTCAAGAACTTTTTGTTTATTAACTTGATAGCTGTTTCAACCAAAAAAGCACGAAGTTTTATACCTGAAAACAATCCCCTGTCATTCAATAAACTGGTGAAATAGTCAAATGTGCGTCTCTCCTCAAACAAGCTGGGCTTCGACATCAATAAAGCTATCATGTAGGTTTCACTATTTATCCATTCCTTTCTTGTTCCATTTATTGCTTTCCATGCAAGAACAAAAACCGAAGCCCGAAGCATATTATATAATTGTTTGATAGAGAAGAATATTACACGCAATCCCTTTCTATAATATTTACTATTGATATCTGTTGCACCTTTGGTTTCCTCATATTTTAAACCAACTAAAAATTGCGATAATATGTGTTGCTTAATATACCTGCCTATCCCAAAAACATTATTAGTAGTTTTATATTGATCTTCACCACTTGTCGTTATTGTTTTTCTTACTTGCTTATGGTCATCTAACTTGTCGTTAGCAAACATAGGGGTATTAATTCCTCCCTCTTTATCTTTATGCTTTACATATTTTACAGCTTTATACAAACCAACTTCGGGCAGGTCATAAAACTCTACAAATCTATTGATGTCATCCTTTTGTTTAATATTTGCATTATCGACTAAAGAATATTTACCCATTTGGTTTGTAAGTTCATCTATATCTTCGGCAGTGCACCTTAAGGCTAAAAAGAAGCAAGTAATAGCTCCGCCTGAAGCCCCTCCAATCATATCCACATTGTTATCTTCCCCTGCACTATCAAAATGAGCAGGCAGTTTACCAATGGCTTGCAGGGCTTTTATTACGCCGCTATACACCAAAGCCTTCCCACCCCCTCCCTCCATCACTATCTTCCGTATATCACGGCTGTCCACCTGTGTTCCTATGCTCATATATATAATGGTTAACTAAGTGAATCGTTCAAACTATCCAGTTCATCGCTGTTCAGTATCAGGTGCTCGGTGGGTATGCGTACCTCCCAAGTGCCGCCCATGGTATAGGGCTCGGCCGTATCGGCAGATTTTACCTCGTCAACCAGCATGGCCACTTTGCCGGTTACGGGTATATTTTGCCCGTTCCATATCTCGCTGGTCTGTATAAAGTGCAGCATCGATTCGGTAAAGGCCACGTTAATGGGCAGCATTACCTTGGCGGCACCAGCCTGTATAAAATTGGTGAACAGCGGGTCGTTGTCCTCATAGTTTATCTTCTCCACCCAGTATTTCTTTTTGCCCCAGTAGTAGGGATAAAACTGGTAGGTCATATTCTCCCACTCTACGGCATCTTCAAAGTATTTAATAACAGCCCCTTCGGTTTGTGCCAGTTCAAAAGTAATCTCGGGGTAGCCGTAGGTGTTGTTGCGGTCGCTCATGCTGTGGAAGCTTTCAAACCGTTGCCCGGTCATAAACTCAATACAGCGTCTCTTCAACTCGTTGTGCTCTATCTGGCGGTTGCGGTTGCTGCCCTGCCCAAAATTCTCAAACTGGAAGCCTTGCTGGTTATCCTGCATATCGCTAAGCTTGTCTTCATACTCCTTTTTGCGTTGGTTATACCCATCCACTATAGCAGCAAAGGTTTTAATTGCCCATTTCTTATAAGTTTCCTCATTGCGTTGCAGAGTAATGTTAATGGACACATAATACAAATCGGTATTAAAACACCAAAAACTAATGGGCAGTTCTGTTTTAAAAGAATCCTCGCCAAATGCAAGGTGCGAGCCACCTTGTTTGGTACTTGAGTTCACGCATATACTATACTTACCAAAACTAAAAGTCATATAAGCAGGATCGGTTGGAGGGCTGCCCCATTCACAGCCACCAAATACCTCAGCACTCACTACGTGGTATCCTGTGGGTATGGGTAAAACTGCTGATTCGGTTTGGTATTTTTTAGCTGGCGACTCAGGCGATTTGTTTTTAGCGTAAGCCATAAAATCAAACATAGGTGGTGGTGGCTCAATATCGGTAACCCCATAAGCCGCGGCTATAGATGCATAGTTGTATTCGTTTATACTGTTAAAGTCGGTCACGCCCAGCTCGTCCAGTCTCAGGGGTTTCACTATAGTAGTTTCTGGGGTTCCCTTGTTTATTTGGCTGTATATATAAAATGCGGCAGGCTCGGGCACCATAAACTCCAGCATCAGCCGTTTGCCATAGTTCACCAATTGGCAGTCGTACACCATATCCAAAAAGCGGTATATGCCACTAATGTTCTCATCGCTGCTGTTCACAAAACTATGCTTGGTGGTTCTTTCATGCTCCGTTACGGTTAGGGTTCTGCGTAGTTCACGTACACTTTTGGTAACGCTGCTCGATGCCTTGCTGGTAGTGTTCCTGGCAAAAGTGCCCGCATTGGTGGCAGCCGTATTGGTCGATTTGCTAGAGCCCTGCCCCGTAGTAGGCGTGGTTTGCACAGTAGGTCCGTAAGCAGGTGTATTGTTTGAGCTAGAACTGGCAGAGTTTCCGCTGCTCACTGTATTACTTACCTGCTGCTCAAAACTGGTCGATTTGGTATCGATGGTTTCATTCTCAAGCAGGTCTTCTATCCGCTCATAATCCCTTTCTGTAAATTCTTTTGTTTCACTCTTAAGCACATTTTCTATCCGGGCTACCTCGCTTGCTTCATACCTTTTCAGTTTCTTGTTTACCAATAGCAGGTCTCCCACCCCATAGTTTTTTATAAATATAGAGCTGATATCCAAATCAGGGAAACTTTCCGTTGCACAAGGGTTAACAGGAATAGGGCTTGCACAAAAATTGCTGTTCACCACCAGGCCACCGTTTATCACACAGGTCATACTGTTATGTGCCGTTATTAGTTGCCCATACATTTCCTGTAGTTCGTTGGCAAAATAGGCCATACCGTGTGCCACATCAATATAGTCCGCGTCCATACCATTGGCAGTAAGTATATCCACCACCTCGCTGCCCAGTACTGTAATATTGCCAGGACTAAGCAAAAAAGGCGAATTGGTAACAGGGCTAAATGGATCCGCCGGGTCTACCACAGTTACGGTAAGGTCTTGTTGGGCGTTTTTATATTCACCCAATTGCTTTTTCAGTGTTTTGTTCAGCTTTTTAATGGCTGCTTTATAGGTTTCTATATTGGCCAATAAGGTTGTGTTGTCTGTGGTGGCAGGTGGGTCATTAGTGCTTATGGTGGATGTGTATTCTTGTGCTATGGGCATTCCTTTGGGTAGTACCACATATAAATTGTACCAAGGCATCACATCTTTCAAGGGCGTATCACTTGGATACATACCATCCCAGGCGTCCATTAATTCCCATATTTTTATAACTGAAACCAACTGTTCTCTAAATCTTTGATCTCCTTCATCAGGGGCAGCAATATGTGAAATAAGACTTTCCCATACCCAAAAATAATAAAACCACCTGTTCTCTGCTGCTTTAAAACTCAAGGCACTTGTTCCTAAAATACCCATCAATGTTGATATTGCTGCATTGCCATCAACGGTATCATATTCTGAGTTTATATAATGATCTATTTTATCGAAATTGGGGAACAGTTCATATAGGGTTTTAGAATTTTTTAAGTAATCGGGACCTTGCGGCCCTTTAAAACTCATCCATACATTTGTGAGTACAGATGATGCTTCATTATCTTCTACTGCTGTCCTAAAAATTTTATAGTAATTAACCACGGCAATGGTATCATCATTATAATCAATCATAGTAGTATCATTATCTATATCTGGTTCGGCAGTAATAATTTCGGTATAAATATTTTCAAACACAAGAAAATTAGAGGGTAGATTGGTAGGTAATAAACCATTTACACTATCTTTTACGGAGATAAATCGGAATACTTCCAATAGGGTTTCTGCTGTGGGCATAATAATGTTTTTTTAATTTTAGGTTTGAATGTGAATTGATGGTGCTGAGCATAACACAGCAGCCCGACAAATATTTGTAAAAATTTTCAATTCCACAATATGGTATTTATACGGTATTTCCCAATTATTACTGCTACTAAACTACCCTATTTTTACCCATATATTTTTTGTACATGCAACCTTTTGGGCAGTAAACTACTCTATAATATTTCACCAACTATTATTTACTTTTATGAAACAATCAATTAAAGTTGTCATCGTCGACGACCATTTGGTAATGAGAGATGCCATTAGAAATGTGATACATAAATTCCACAACATGAAAGTGGTGGCAACCTACCCCAGCGGCAGGCAATTACTAGATTCTATCAACATGGTTCATCCAGATTTAATACTCATGGATGTGTGCATGCCCGAAATGAGCGGAATTGAAACCACAAAACTATTAAAAGAGAAACATGCCCATGTAGGAGTATTGGCAATTTCAGTATTTGATTATAGAGAATATGTCTGCGATATGCTAACAGCAGGGGCAAATGGTTTTATATCAAAAAATTTCGAGTATATCGATTTATATAATGCCATCACTGATATATATGAAAAAGGATTTCACTATAATCACATTGTTACCAAACAAATTGTTGAAGAACTTGGAATCGCAACTTCAAAAACAACTGTATATGAACCTATTGCTAAAAAACCATCACACCAAGAAATGCAGGTACTTCAATATATATGCGACGGATTGCTTACCAAATAAATTGCAGATAAAATGGGGCTTGAATGCGGCACAGTTAGTAAATATATAAAGAACCTTTATATTAAAACAAATACAAAAGGAGCCGCAGCCTTAGTAATGTATGCTATTAAACACGGCTGGATAAAAGTATAATACTTTTAATTCGCTACTTCCGAAATAAATATCATTCTCATCAACCTCATTTCTTCATGGTTATAGTCACCATCAAAATATTTAACCGCTTCTTCCAAATCGTCGGTAGTTGATTGTTTGTAATATTCAAATATTTCGTCTTGCTGGTTTTGGTCCAGTATAGATTGGGCAGCATAGCGTAGGTTTAGTTTAGTGCCGGTATATATAATACCTTCAATTTCTGTAACCATTTCGTCTCTGCTCATTCCGCGACCACGGGCAATATCATCTATGGAGTTTTTCTTATCTATATTAAGTATTAAAGCTACTTTAGCTCCTGATTTATTTACTACCGATTTAACCACCATATCTTGTGGTCGTTCTATTTCGTTTTCTTCTACATAATTAGATATAGCCTCGATAAACTTTTGTCCATATTTGGAAGCTTTGTTAATATTTACACCTTGTATGTTCTGCAATTCCTCCATGCTAATAGGATACTTTACAGCCATATCCTCTAAACTGGGATCGGTGAAAATTACATAGGGTGGTAGTTTCTTTTCTTTGGCAACTGTTTTTACCAATTCTTTTAATATAGAAAACAGCTCGTCATCATATACGGCTTCCACTTCAAACGAAGCTCCGTCCTCGTCAGTAACACGTTCAAAAGCTGTGTCTTTGGCCATCATCTCTTTTTGTGGAGCAGCAAGCCATGCTTCACCTTTCTCATTCATTTTTACCAAACCGTAGTTTTCTATATCTTTATAAGTATATAGATTTAACATACACAGCCTGCCTACCGATTTCCAAAAAGCCATATCGCGATATGTTCCCGAGGCAAATATGGGTAATTTATCGTGCCGATTTAGGGTAATGGCTTGTGTGCGTTCGCCCATAAATATCTGAGCCAAATGGTCCACATCAAATTTTTCGCCCAAGTCTCTCACAGATTCCAAAAACATTTTAGTTTCTTTGGTCACATCTTCTTTGGGTTTGGGATGGCGACAATTGTCGCACATATTATTACAATTTTCATCATTGAAGCTTTCACCAAAGTAATGCAATAGCATTTTACGACGACAGCCACTTGATTCGACAAAAGATTGTGTTTCAAAAGTAAGGAGAGAGCCTATTTCTCGTTCGGCAACGGGTTTGTCTTTCATAAAACTTTCCAGCTTTTCAATATCTGCTGGATTATAATATAATACGCAATCACTTTCTATACCATCGCGGCCCGCACGACCTGTTTCTTGATAATATCCTTCTAATGATTTGGGTACATCATAGTGTATTACAAAACGAACATCGGGCTTGTCTATACCCATACCAAAAGCAATAGTAGCAACCACTACTTTTACTTCTTCCATCAAAAATTTATCTTGGTGAGATGCCCTAGTTTTTGCATCGAGTCCTGCATGGTAGGGGATAGATTTTATTCCATTTACATTCAGTATCTCTGATATTTCTTCCACCCTTTTACGGCTTAGGCAGTATATAATACCGCTACGATTGGGCTTTGATTTTATATAGGAAACTATATTTTTTACATTGGCATCTTTCTTTCCTTTGGGTCTAATTTCATAATACAAATTATGGCGGTTAAAAGAAGACTTAAACAAAGTAGCTTCTGTCATCTGCAAATTCTTTTGAATATCACTTTGCACTTTGGGTGTAGCAGTAGCTGTTAGAGCCATCATAGGCACATTGCCCAACTCCTTTGTAATCAATTTTATTCTACGATACTCGGGTCTAAAATCATGGCCCCATTCACTAATACAGTGAGCCTCGTCCACAGCAATAAATGATACTTTAATTTCTTTCAGAAAATCTATGGTCTCTTCTTTCTTCAGCGTTTCTGGGGCGATATACAACATTTTTGTTTTTTGAGAACGTGTATCATCTTTTACTTTTTGTATATCTACCTTAGAGAGGGATGAGTTAAGAAAGTGAGCAACCGTATCGCTCTCATTAAAACCCCTTATTTGATCTACTTGGTTTTTCATTAGTGCAATAAGCGGAGATATAATTATTGCGGTTCCTTCCATCATTAATGCTGGTAATTGATAGCAAAGGCTTTTCCCTGCTCCTGTAGGCATTATTACAAAACTGTCTTCCCCGTTAAGTGTGGCACTGATAATGTTTTCTTGGTGGCCTTTAAATGTATCAAACCCAAAAAAATGTTTTAGGGCTTCCTTAGGGCTTTGCAATTCTGTATCTATCATAATTTCGTATGTTCTAGTTGAGTTCTCTTAATAATGGAGCTGTCTTTTAAAAATCGGATGGTAAAATTATACAAAAAAAGACCAAATAAACAAATTTATTTTTAATTTATTTATTTTTCTAAACCTCAAGTTGATTATTCGGGGTTTGAACCGAATTGTATTAAAACTTACTACTTATATAACCTACATTGTGATACAAAGCATGCCTTAAGTTATCAATATTATATAATTGAGAGTAATATTGCACCCTGTTTTTCCCGCTATTCTGTTTCTTTTATTAAAATACTTTGGTTACTCCCAAAAAATATCTAGGTCAGCACTTTTTGCGTGATGAAAACATTGCCAAAAAAATTGCCGATATTCCTTTACAATGCGGGTACGAAGGCGACGTGCTAGAAATAGGCCCAGGCATGGGGGTACTCACCAAATACCTTATAAATAGTTTCCCCAAATTGAATTTGAAAGTATGCGAAATAGATGGTGAATCGGTTGAATATTTAAAAAAAGCATATCCAAAATTAACCATCATTCATCATGATTTTTTAAAACTACAATTGGATAATTATTTTGATAAAGAGGTATATATCATTGGTAATTTTCCATATAATATTTCTTCCCAAATTGTATTTCAGATATTGGACCAAAGACATCGAGTACCGGGTGCGGCAGGAATGTTCCAAAAAGAAATGGCTGAGCGTATTGCAGCAAAACATGGTGGTAAAGATTATGGTATATTGAGTGTCCTCACCCAATCGTTTTATGATGTTGAATATTTGTTTACCGTTCACGAGCATGTGTTTAGCCCTCCCCCAAAAGTAAAAAGTGGGGTAATAAAACTAACAAGAAAAGACAATGTTGGCGACTTTGATCCAGATTTTCTAAAAACCATTGTTAAAACATCTTTCAACCAGCGAAGAAAAACCATGCGTAATTCTTTATCGTCGTTTATAAAAAACTCCGAAATGAAAAGCAATGCCATTTTCGATAAACGACCCGAGCAGCTCTCTGTTTTAGAGTTTCAGCAATTAAGTAATATGATGCTTGGGTGATAGGTCAAAAAAAAATATATCTATTATACTTATCTCACTATAAATTTATATAATTGCATTTATGTAATCGAACCTTAAATTTGCATAAATTATTATTTAATAAAGGTTATGGATCAAGGGAAATCAGATTTTAGTGAATTAGCCAAGCAAGCCACACTGCAGCCGCAAGAAATGCCTGCTGCGATAATTACCAGTAACCAACAATTACTTATTGGTGTTGCAAAAGACAGCACCTTCCAAGAAAACAGGGTTCCGCTCACACCATCTTCTGTGGGTTTATTGGTTAACAACGGCCATGATGTTATTATAGAATCAGGAGCTGGTAAAGGGGCTAATTTTTCTGATACAAATTATAGTGAAGCTGGTGCACGCATAGCCTATGATAAAAAGCAAGTGTTTGAAGCAGAAGTATTGCTTAAAGTGGACCCTCCCACCATGGAAGAAATAGAGATAATGAAGCCAGACCAGTTACTTATTTCTGCCCTACAGTTAACCAGTATTACTCCAGAGTATATTGCCGCTTTGCAAAAGAAAAAAGTAAATGCAGTCGCTTATGAATTTTATAAAGACGCATCAGGTAGTATACCTATTATTCGCTCAATGAGTGAGATAGCAGGTAGTACCAGTTTGCTAATTGCGGCTGAATATTTGTCGAGTGCAAGCGGTGGCAAAGGCGAAATGTTGGGCGGTATATCTGGCATCCCTCCCACCGAGGTTGTTATTATTGGTGCTGGAACAGTAGGAGAATTTGCAGCAAGGGCTGCCATTGGCCTAGGTGCTTCGGTTAAAATTTTTGATAACTCATTATTCAAGTTACGTAGACTGCAAAACAATATAGGCGAACGTTTATTTACTGCGGTACTACAACCCAACATTTTAGCTCGTGCATTAAAAACTGCTGATGTGGCAATTGGTGCACTGAGGGGTGAAGACAACGCTAGTATGTGCGTAGTAAACGAACAAATGGTGATGCAAATGAAGTCAGGTTCCGTAATCATAGATGTGTGTATAGACTTGGGAGGATGCTTTGAAACCAGCGAAGTAACCAATCATACCAATCCCGTTTTTCGCAAGCATGATGTTATACATTATTGTGTTCCTAACATATCATCGCGGGTAGCACGCACTGCCAGTTATGCATTAAGCAATGTAATCACCCCGCTTCTAATGAATATAGCCGACAGTGGTAGTTTCCACAAGCTTATATGGGAGAGGCCCGGGGTTCGCCAAGGGATATATGTATATAATGGGCAGCTCACCAACAGGTTGGTGGCACAGCGTTTTAATATGCAAAGTAAAGATATTGATTTACTTATTGGAGCTCATTTATAGTATTGGTATATATCATAGCCAAACCCTAAACTGTCTGGGTTGTGCCTAGTTAATGTATATTTTGATCCAAGCATATTTTGTATATTGTTTTCGGGAAAACCTGCACTGTGGTCAGTCGTTATAAAAACAATCTTTGGGTATTGGTTTATTGTTTTATAAACAGAATCAGAAATAAAACTTGTTCCGTAAATGTGCTCCTTGCTTAATTCAATATCAATGTTTTTATATATAGTACTTTCATCGTATTGCTGAAATACACTTTTATTATAATAATAACTAAAACCCAATATTGCCCATCGTGGTTGGAGCAGTATCAAAGTATTCGCTTCCTTTTCTTTTTTTACAAGTTCCGCCATTTTATCCATCCTTATATTGGTTTTTGGATTAAAGTTAACGGTAACTACAAACAATATAGGCAGCACAATAACTGTATATTTAAAAATCGCAATACGAGAAACTGAATTTATTATATAGCCCATAAACAATGGAAAGGCAACACCTGCGGCTATTACATATCTATTTAAAAACATGGGAATTTTAAACGAAATCAAAAACATACCTATATATATAATCAAAAACCACCCCATTGCTACAAGTCCTTCTTTGGAAATAATTACTTTTTTAACTGCCGACAGAATTATATATAAAACTATAAAAAACAAACAGGCTACTGCATTAATTGGCATATTGCTATATGCCCAAATCATGTCATATAGCGGTTCAATATCTTTCACCTTGCTTAGCCAGCTATAATGCCATGTATCATTCCCTATTATCTTGTTACCTAATATATAAAAAAGCGGTGCGAGCAAACACATTACTACAACATTGGCATATACAATAGTTCTAATTTTTTTATGGTAAATAAAATAAAGTAGCAATGCAATTACACCCTGCGAAAACAAAACCCATACTGCAAAATAATGCAAGTATGCCATCATAACATTTGCAAGCAAATAATACCCAATATCTTTCTTAAAATGTTGATGAAAAATAATCTTGAAAAAATAATAGAACGAGGCCACAGTGAGTAAAGAAAAAAGACTATAACACCTTGCTTCATGCGAAAAAAAGATATGATAGTTAGAAAATAGAAATAAGAAACTAGCGATTATGGCTACTTGGTTATTGAAAAAATGTTTCCCTATTTTATATATAAAAACTGCTGTTAACGAGGAAGCTATAACAGACAGAATCCTCACAGAAAACACATGGAGTCCAAAACATTTAATCCAATAGTGCAAAATGATTTCGTACAAGGGAGGATTATTACCCGAAAATAATTGTTCTATAATCGCACCCACGCTCATTTGACTCATATATATCGAGAACGGCTCATCGCCTCCCAAGGGTTGATCTGCAATATATAATACTTTTAGAATAAAATTAATAGTGAACACTAGCAAACACATGAATCCTGTTTTGCCAAGCAACACTTTAATTTTTTCTGAAAACGATTTAATGATATAGCTATACATTTGCACTACGATGCAGGACAAAGAAACGCTAAAAAACATTATCAAAGCAAAAGCAAATGAAATTAGTAACCAAATTGCCGACTTCCGACATCATTTGCATGCACATCCAGAATTGAGTTTCAAAGAATTCGAGACTTGTAAATTTGTAGAACAAAAACTACGCGAAATTGGCATCTTGTCTGTTCAACATATTGCCGGTACGGGACTGATAGCATTAATTGAAGGCCAAAATCCCACCAAAAAAAATATTGCCCTGCGTGCGGACATGGATGCCCTGCCAATCACAGAACAAAATGAGGTACCATACAAAAGCCAAAACCCCGGCGTAATGCATGCCTGCGGACATGATGTGCATACTAGCTGTCTTATAGGAGCAGCAACTATTTTATATAATACCAAGCATTTATGGGAGGGTTCTGTAAAACTGTTATTCCAACCGGGTGAGGAAAAACTTCCGGGTGGAGCTTCTATGATGATAAATGAAGGAGCCTTACAAAACCCAGAACCTAGTTCCATATTCGGGCAACATGTAATGCCGCTAATCCCTGCGGGCAAGGTAGGGTTTAGGCAGGGCCTGTATATGGCTAGTACCGATGAAATATATGTAACTGTAAAAGGCAAAGGCGGACATGGTGCTATGCCGCATCTAAATATAGACCCTGTGCTAATTACCAGTCATATTATAATAGCTTTGCAACAAATAGTAAGCAGAAATGCCAATCCTATTATGCCTTCTGTGCTCAGTTTTGGAAAAATAATAGCCAATGGTGCTACCAATATAATACCCAATGAAGTGAAGCTAGAAGGCA
Source organism: Flavobacteriaceae bacterium (assembly GCA_025363675.1). Taxonomy (GTDB): domain Bacteria; phylum Bacteroidota; class Bacteroidia; order UKL13-3; family UKL13-3; genus CANJUD01. Next base: position 12,856 of record JANYDJ010000196.1, read on the forward strand.
CCTTTAGAACACTCGACGAGGCATGGCGTTCAAAATCGCATGAGCTTATGATAAAGATGGCAACAGGCATTGCCGAAAGTATGGGGGGAAGCTGTGAGTTTAGAATTGACCGTGGCTATCCATTTTTATATAATGATGAGTCCCTTACACAGCAAGCTAAGCAAAACGCAATTGATTACTTGGGGGCCGATAATGTGTTAGATATAGATATATGGATGGCCGCCGAAGACTTTAGTTTTTATAGTCAGCAAATGCCTGCGTGCTTTTATAGGCTGGGTACACGCAATGAAGCCAAAGGAATAATTTCTTCGGTACACACTCCCACATTTGATATTGATGAAACCGCTCTTGAAATAGGTTGTGGGCTAATGGCCTGGCAAGCTGTGTGTGCCTTAAATTTATAAGCACATTATTTCTTCTCTGCTTTTGCTTTCTTCTTAAAAAAACCCCTCAGTAAAAAATTATGCTGTATAGCTTCCAAATCTTGGTCTAATTTTTTTGAACTGCTTTCTAGGTTTTTTATGGTTTCTTTTAAATGTATCCCCGTAGCCTCATCATGCAGCAGCACACCCACTGTGGTATTGGGATTGTTTTCTGCTGTTTTCAAATCATGTATAAAAATAGACGCAGTGTCGGCAATTTTTTGCAGTTGCAATACCGATACTTTTAGAGAATTATATATAATAGTGTCTGCTACTAATTCATTTGCAAGTGTTCCTTTTCTATTAAGACCAGCACTATATATTGAAAGTGTATTTATAAGTTGTTGTGCTTTAGCAGAGGCTAATTGAAGAGATGCCGTCGTGGCTCCAATATTATCATATATTGTATTGTCATTTAATAGTTTTCCAATCGTTCCCTCTCCGTGTGCCAGCTTATTACTTATACTTTTAAAATCTTTGGTGATTGCTAAAAAATTCTTGTTGTTTTCCTGCAACATATTAATCATATCTTCTGATGAGAAAGTTTTTTCAACCCCAAGGGTATCGCCCTCCTCCACTTGTGCATAGGGTTGAGTTCCTCCATATATTACCAATATCTTGTTTCCGATAAGCCCGTCGGTGCTTATTTTAACCATCGCATCTTTATGTATATATTGTTGTGCATTTGTTTCTACTTTCATGATGATTTCTACTTGCGATTTTTTATAAAACTTCACATCACTCACTATCCCCACTTTTACCCCCGAGAACCAAATATTGCTTCCCTTTTGTAAGCCATTTACATCCTCAAAAAGTGCAACTACTTTTATCTTGCTTTTAAAGGTTTCGTGCACATTTCCTATTATCATAATACCTGTAATAAGTAAGGCTATGCCCACAATAATAAATATCCCTACTATTATTGCTCGTTTGTTTGGTGACTCATTCATGGTTATTGTATAAAATTATATTTAAAAAAACTTTGTATCTGTTCGTCTTCGCTGTCAAAAACTTCATCAAACATGCCCACTTTTAAAAACTTTCCATCAAACAACATAGCTATGCGGTTACACGTTTCTTTGGCACAAGTTAAATCGTGGGTGATAATGATAGAGCTTGTATTATATTGCTGCTGCACTTCGTTAATTAGTTCATTAATTTCTATACTGGTAATGGGGTCGAGTCCCGAAGTGGGTTCATCATATAACATAATTTCTGGTTTCAAAATCAAGGTGCGTGCTATTCCAATTCTTTTGCGTTGTCCGCCCGAAAGATCAGCGGGCATTTGGTTAAGTTTATCTTTTAGTCCCACAGAATCCAATACTTCTTCAACCGCATTATCTATCTCTTTTTTGCCCAAATTTTTTCTGTTCATCTTCAAAGGAAATTCAAGGTTTTGGCGAATACTCATACTATCATACAATGCACTGCTTTGAAAAGAAAATCCAATACGCAAACGAAGTGCATCTAGCTCCTGAGGGTTTAATTTATCAACCTGTTTGTTTAATACAATAACTTCGCCTTTATCTGGCTTTAATAATCCTACTATAAGTTTAATTAGTACCGATTTGCCACTTCCCGATTTGCCTAGCACCGCCATATTCTCTCCCTTAAAAAGCTCTAGATCAATCCCCTTTAAAACAGCCAGCTCGTGAAATGATTTATATAATCCTGTGATGGAAATAACTTTCTCTTGCTCCTTTGTATAATAGTTGTTGGGGTTCATATTTGGTTTAATAAAGGCGTATCCAGTTATATACTTGTACCACTATCATCTCTTCAATAAATACTAAAAACATAGCTAATACTACTGCCTGATTAGCAGCTTTTCCCACGCCACGCGTGCCCTGCGTGGCATTATATCCTTTGTAGCACCCTACTAGTCCTATAGTTAATCCGAATAAAATAGACTTAGTAACTGAAGTAAAAATATCCAGAAATTGTATAGTGGAAAATGCATTTTGAATAAAGGTGATAAAACTGGTAGCCTCGTTGGCATTTACATTTACATAAGAACCCAGCATTGCCACCAAGCTACAATATAACGCAAGAACCGGCACCGAGATAGCCGTAGCAATAACACGCGTTACCACCAAATACTTAAACGGATTTATGGCTGATACTTCCATCGCTTCTATCTGCTCTGTTACTTTCATTGAGCCTAGTTCGGCACCAATTCCTGAACCTACTTTGCCAGCACAAATGAGGGCAGTTACCAACGCCCCCATTGCTTTTACTATGGCTATACCTATTAAGGAGGGCAGCAATGCCGTAGCTCCAAAATCCTCCAAGGCGGGCCGCGACTGTTTGGTAAAAACTATTCCGATAATAAATCCTGTTAGTGTAATTAATGGAAGTGATTTTAGCCCGATTTCGAAACAGTGGTTTATAATTTCGCGTATATGAAATGGAGGTCGCACCGCCTCTTTAAAAAAACGGACGATAAACAGGCTTGCTTTATATACATCAGCAAAATACTGGTCTACTCCTTTGGAGAATATATATTTTTTGAGATTGGTTTTTTGCATTGACCGCACTTTTAATGATAATCGGTTTTTTCAAAATTAGGACTTTGTAAGAAGCTCACTTTTACAAAATGCTTTTTAAAAATTACATCATTCACAGATTGTTTTACTTATTTGATTGGGGATATTGGTTTATAATATATAATCGGGCAAACGAAAAACACAACTTTTTCCAAACGAAAAGCACAACTTTTAGGGGCTGTTTAAATGGCGTTTGAACACCTCTTAATCGTATGGCAGTCACCGCAATAGGCTATCATGCCATCAGTAACGAATAGGTGGCAGCACTTCATTACCCTTTCTTTGCCCCAAGGCCATTCTACCTTCAATGATGGTGTAAAGCTGGGTTTCTCCATATCGCCATTGAACCGCCACACGGGGTTCTTATCTTCGTTCTTAGTCCAATAGCTGTGGGAGCATTGGCAAGCTGGGCAGTAAAACATGTACTCACCATCCCTATCAGCTACAGCTTCTAATACTGGCTTACTCATTATACTATATCAAATCTAATTCCATCCAAAATAACGTGTTTGCCGCCTATTCCCATATTTGGGTCTGCATAGCACTCGCCACTTGATTTGATGTGGATGTAGGATACTTCACTATTTAATACATGCTCATTGGTTACGCCTGTGGCCACTATTACTGGCAATATTAAATTACGTGCTGGGCGTACATCGGCTGGTAGTGTACAGAATGGAAGGTTAGTGCTAGGCACACTGCCTGTAAATGTTATATCGCCCATAAGTTGTACAATCTTGCCATTTTTAATATAGGCTGGATTTGACACGGG
>JANYDJ010000212.1 GCA_025363675.1 Flavobacteriaceae bacterium
TGCCTGATATTGCACCAAATGTGCCCATCCCACCAAGTTAATCTTATCTACACTCAACTTCTCTGATTTTCGAAAATGTACTATAGAGCGTTCGCTATAAATAAGTGGTAATTGGTCAAAACTATCAATTTGATAAACTTCCTTAATCTTTTGTAAATCATTGGAAACATCTCCACTCATTATCCCGTGTTTCTTAAAAAATGAAACTGGAATCATAGGTTCAACCATTTGCAAAGTATCGATAGCCTCCAACTTTGCCTTGTTCTTATCATTGATTTTCGCCACACTCAAATCATAATTCATTTGCAAATTCATCCATAGTATGGCATCCATCTTCAATGCTTTTTCTATAAGCAAAGCAAGGTCTGCAGTAATATTTCGTTTGCCTTTTATTACCTCATTCAATTGCGTAATTGCCATACCTATTCTGGCTGCAAAATCTTTTTGTTTAATACCCCTAGCTTTCAATTCATCTAGCAATATTTCACCTGGGTGAATAGCTAATGCTGGGGTTAATTTCTTAATGTTGATGGGCGTATTCATGGTTGTTGTGAGGTTATATATTTTTATTCGTAGTGTTTGCTCAATTCTTCTATAGCTATTAGCACCACTTCAAACGGTTCCTCGTCGTCACTTATTTCTTCAAATATTAATCGGTATTGGTCATTCACCCTAACTGAGCTGTGACCTTTTCTATTACCTTTTAACTTTTCATAATTTAATCCATTATATTGAGAAAGCTGTTCAATTTTGGTTACTGATTCGAGTCGGTTTACAGTTTTAATATACTGTTTTATCAAAGATGGATTAGAATAGAATTCCTTTTCTTTAACCCTTCGGCCTTCATATAAATCTACAAGGGTTTGGTTTTTAAAAGTAATTTCCATTTGAATTCAGCTGCAAAAGTAAATAAAAATTCACAACTTTGTGAATTAAATTTGCGTTTTTGCCAACCTTTTATCAACTTTCTTATCCACCCAATTCCCTTTCAAATACTAATACAACGCCTGCACCGGCTTATTCCCACCCTCTAAATCTCCCCACATGGGGAGACTATAATACTACTATTTAATAAAGAGCTTGAACAGGTTTGTTAGCAAGTATAGTATCAATCCGCTCCATTACCTCAGGCGTAAGCAAAGCAACAGCATCCAATGCTTTTAAATTTTCTTCGAGCTGGCTTACTTTACTGGCACCAAGGATAGCAGTAGATACGTGTTCGTTTTTTAATACCCAGGCCAAGGCTAACACTGGTAATGATATAGAAAGTTCTTCGGCAATGGTTACCAGTTGTTTTACTTTTTCTATACGGCCGGGTTGGAACATACGCTCTTTGAGCCACTCCATGCCTTCTATTTGCAGGCGGGTATCGGTGGGGGTGGCTGTATTATACTTTCCGGTTAATAAACCACTACCCAAGGGGCTCCATATAGTAGTGCCCAAGCCTTCGTAAGTAAATATATGCAGGAAGTCTTTTTCCATTTTTTCGCGTTCGAACATATTATATTGTGGCTGTTCCATAACGGGGCCAATAAGGTGGTGGCGGGCAGCCTCGAGATGTGCTTGCAATATTTCTTGTGCACTCCACTCGCTGGTGCCCCAGTATAATATTTTGCCTTGTTGTATTAAAGTGTTCATAGCCCACACGGTTTCGGCAATGGGTGTTTGCTTATCGGGGCGGTGGCAAAAGTATAAATCTATATAATCGACCTGCAAGCGTTTTAGTGCGGCGTGGCAGCCTTCCATTATATGTTTGCGGCTTAGTCCGGTTTGGTTGGGCTTGCTATCCTCGTAGCCAAAAAATACTTTGCTGCTTACCATATAACTGCTGCGTACCCAGTTGGCTTTTCGCAGCACTTGCCCCATTACCAGCTCACTTTCTCCGCGACTGTATATTTCTGCATTGTCGAAAAAGTTGATGCCCGCATCGTAGGCATAGTGCATTAGTTTTTCGGCTATATTATTATCTATTTGTTTGCCAAAGGTGAGCCAACTACCGAATGATAGTGCACTGATATGTATTCCTGTTTTTCCTAGTTTTCTGTATTGCATGATGTTCATTCTTTTGTACGTTGCAATTATAGTGTATATAAGTTATTTATAGGTTGTGGAAATAGTATGGGAGGTTAGGGATTAGTTTTGAAAAATTATTCTAAACCTCAAACAAAAGACTACAATCAACAAAAAGAGCGAAAAGAAACCTAAATTTGCCAACTAACTACATAGAATAGCAATGATTAATTCAGTTCAGATAAAAAATTTTAAATCTGTTGTTGACCTGACTCTAGATTTGGGCACATTCAATGTGCTAATTGGAGAAAATGGCTGTGGCAAATCTAACATATTGGAAGCGATGGCTTTTGGTGCTGCGGCAAGCAAAGACAAACTTGATTTCGAATATTTTAGTAATAGGGGAATTAGAGCAACGAATCCAGAATTCATGTATTCAGCTTTTAGCAATGGAAAAAAGAAGAAGTCGGTTGAAATAAATGTCATTTCGAATGAGAGGTTATACCCTTATGACTTATCAAGCGACCCATCTAATCCTAAAAAATGGATTAATAAGAATAAAGACCTTGCTCTAAAAGAAATTAACAAATATGTGTATGCTATATATCTCGAAAAGGATGAGAAAAAGAGAGAAGAAGTTTTAGCTGAAATTGGCGAAAAGGATAGTGAGCTTCATAGAGTTTCTGAATTTTTTAAGCCTTATAGAGATGATGGTGATATTAAAGATTTTTTTGCTACACTATATCCAACAATTTTAGAGAAGTCGTTTTCTAGCCCTGAAATTTCTGATTATATTATTTACACACCAGAGGAAAGTATTTTGAGGAAGTTTGAAGAACCTACTCAGATTTATCCACTTGGAAATAAAGGTGGAGGTCTTTTTCAGTTTTTAAAAGAAATTGCTTTTGACAAAAAGAATAAAAAAACAATAACCGAAATTAAGCAAAACCTATTACTTCTTGATTGGTATGAAAATTTCGACCTTCCAGATAATTTAATGAGCAATGAATATGCTTTGAAAATAAAAGATAAATATTTATACGAAAGTCTTCAATATTTTGACCAACGTAGCACAAATGAAGGGTTCTTATTCTTACTATTTTATTCCACACTTTTCATATCTAAAACTACACCAACATTTTTTGCGATAGACAACATTGATGCATCTTTCAATCCAAAGCTATGTATGCAGTTAAGCAAGAACCTTGCTACTTTAGCCAAGAAACATAAGAAACAAGTTATTGTAACGACACATAATCCAGCCATCCTTGACGGATTAAATTTGAAAGATGACAATCAACGTTTATTTGTAATTAGCAGAAATAGCAATGGACATACCAGAGCAGAGCGTATAAACCATAATGAAAAACGGACTATGAAATTATCGGAAGTATGGACTAAAGGTTTTATTGGTGGTCTCCCTGAAAATTTTTAATTCGACTGAAAAATATATAGCATGAGGTTTGCATTAATAACAGAAGGTATTTCAGAACATAGGATTATAAAACATATTCTTGAAAAATATTATAAAGATTCTGATACATACTTTAGACAAATCCAACCTCAAATATTTAACGAAAAACAAATATCGGGCGGTGGCTGGCTAGAAGTATTAAAGTACTGTACTAGAGAAGATGACTTGAACGAAATATTTAACAATAATGATTATCTCGTAATCCAAATTGATACTGACCAATCCCAAACCAAACCTTTTGATGTTAGTCATACAAAGTCAAACAATAGATTAAAAACCATTGAAGAATTATATGCTGATATTATAGAAAAACTTAAGAGTTTAATTAGACCAGATATTATAGAAGAGCACGGGCATAAAATATTTTTTGCTGTTTCTATTCACACAATCGAATGCTGGTTACTTCCATTATATTATAACAATAATCACAAATCAGATATAGGTAATTGTCTGTTTTCCTTAAACAAGGAACTTAAAAAAAAGAATATTCATCCTATCCCTCAAAAGGATAAAAATAATCCGATAAGTATTAGAAGCTATGAAACAATATTAAGAAACTGGGGAAAGAAACAAGATATTATAAATTCTGCTAAACATAATTTTGGATTCATAAAATTTGTTGAATCATTAAGGATAATCGGTTATGAATAGACTGAAAACTATTGGCACACCATTTGGCAAATAGCGAATCCAAATTAAAAAAATATTCACTGTCAGTATTTCACGCACTGGCCTAACAAAGAAAGATATGATAAGTAACGACAACTTTATGTTCGACGAACTGATAGACGACGACAACGATAATACCCCCGAGTTTATACCTTTAATGAGCAACGAGGCTGAGGAAGACATGAGTAAAGAACCGCTGCCTGCCACCTTGCCCATACTGCCTTTGCGTAATACCGTTCTATTTCCGGGCGTGGTAATTCCTATTACTATTGGGCGTGATAAAAGTATTAAACTGATTAAAGAATCTTATAAGAAAGACAAAATAATTGGTGCTGTTTCGCAAAAAGATTCCAATATAGAAGACCCCACCTTTAATGATTTAAATGAAGTGGGAACTGTTGCCAATATTATAAAAATGCTGCGTATGCCCGATGGAAATACCATGGTGATTATACAAGGCAAACGTCGTTTTAAATTGGAGAACGAAGTATCGAGCGAACCATTTTTTGTGGGCTCGGTAAAACCTTTTGTAGATAAGAAAGATGAGAAGTCGAAGGAGTTCAATGCTTTAATATCATCTATCCGCGATATGGCTTTGCGTATTATCGATATCAACCCCAACATACCATCGGAAGCGGGATTTGCAATGAAGAATATTAGCAGCCCCAGGTTTTTGGTGAACTTTATTTCATCGAATATGAATTTGGAGCTGGCCCAGAAACAAGCCATACTTTCCATGGACAATTTGGCAGACAGAGCCAAGGCCGTCATCGAGCACCTGACCAAAGAACTGCAGATGCTGGAAATGAAAATGGAAATACAAAGCAAAGTGCGTGGCGATATGGACAAGCAACAACGTGAGTATTTCCTAAACCAACAACTACGTCAGATACAAGAAGAGCTGGGGCAAGATTCGCCTGATAAAGAATTGATCAACCTGCGTGAAAAAGGCAAAGAGAAAAAATGGAACAAAGAAATTGCCGAAGCTTTTAATAAGGAACTGGACAAACTACAACGCATGAACAGCATGAGTCCCGATTTTTCTGTAGGACTCAACTATGCACAAGTATTATTAGACTTGCCTTGGAGTGAATATACCATTGACAAACTCGACTTAAAACGTGCCAGAAGAATATTAGACGAAGATCATTTTGGTATGGAAAAAGTGAAGCAACGTATATTAGAATATTTGGCGGTGCTTAAATTAAAAGGCGATATGAAAAGTCCCATATTATGTTTGTTCGGCCCTCCGGGGGTAGGAAAAACTTCGTTGGGAAAATCAATTGCAAAATCTATCGGGCGTAAATATGTTCGTATGTCATTGGGCGGCCTGCATGATGAAGCAGAGATTCGCGGACACCGTAAAACATATATAGGAGCCATGCCCGGGCGTGTAATACAAAGTTTGAAAAAAGCAAAATCGGCAAACCCTGTTTTTATATTAGATGAGATTGATAAAGTGGGAAGAGATACTAGAGGCGATGTATCATCGGCATTATTGGAATTATTAGATCCCGAACAAAACAATGCGTTTTATGATAATTATATAGAACTGGAATTCGACTTGAGCAGAGTAATGTTTATTGCCACTGCAAATAGTTTAGATACTATACAACCTGCTCTTTTGGACAGGATGGAAATTATAGATTTGAGTGGATATACTATTGAAGAAAAAATTGAGATTGCGAAAAAACATTTGATATCAAAACAAAGAGAAGCTCACGGACTGAATGCACGCAATTTTAAAGTGAGCGATGCAGCAGTGAGGAAAGTGGTAGAAGGCTATACACGCGAATCGGGCGTGCGTGGATTGGATAAAAAAATTGCTGCACTTGCACGTGCACAAGCCAAAGAAATTGTGATAGGCAACAAACCCGAAGTATCTATTGGCGTAAATGAAGTAAGCAAACTTTTGGGTGCCGAAAAAGTAGAATTAGAAACCTATAATGATAATGATGTAGCGGGTGTTGTAACAGGCCTTGCTTGGACTCCCGTGGGTGGCGAAATTTTATTTATAGAATCGATATTAACCAAAGGCCGTGGTGGTTTAAAACTAACCGGGCAATTGGGCGATGTAATGAAAGAATCTGCCACCACTGCACTTACTTATTTAAAAGCACATGCTGCCTATTTAAATATAGAACCCGAATCGTTCAACCATTGGGATATACATATACATGTGCCCGCAGGTGCAGTACCCAAGGATGGTCCATCGGCAGGTGTTACTATGCTCACTTCATTGGCATCGTTATTTACCCAACGCAAAGTGAAAAAGAAATTAGCCATGACGGGCGAGATAACTTTACGCGGAAAAGTATTACCCATCGGTGGCGTTAAAGAAAAAATACTGGCAGCCCGCCGTGCAGGTATTACCGAAATTATATTATGTATAACCAACCAACGCGATGTAAAAGAAATTCCCGATCATTATTTGGAAGGTTTGACTATACATTATGTAACCAATATGCTGGAAGTTTTAGATTTGGCTTTAACCAACGAAAAAGTGGAAACACCTATTGATATAAAACCTTATGAGCCCAAAAAGAAAATTGGTTTTGGAATGGCTATGGAAGAAGATAGTTCTATATAATATATATGATAGTGCAAAACATTCATCAGTCTTCGACTACTCCCGATAGCTATCGGGACAGACTTCCAAACCTTTATTATACTATAACACACTGCCCGTTGTTGGTGTTTTCACCAACAACAGATAACTGCATAAACAATATATATAATATATGTTAGTTAAAACCTTATATCACACTGCTCGTTGTTGGTGTTTTCACCAACAACAGATATTCTTACCCTTATATAATATATGTTAATTAAAACATTTGGCAGTGCGGTATATGGTGTTAGTGCAACCACTATTAGTGTGGAAGTATATGTAGGCCAAGGCGAGAAGTATTATATGGTTGGATTGCCCGATAATGCGGTAAAGGAAAGTCAGCAAAGAATAGATACAGCTTTAAGAGAAACAGGCTACAAAATGCCACGACAAAAAGTGGTGGTAAATATGGCTCCAGCCGATATTCGCAAAGAAGGTTCATCGTACGATTTGCCTATTGCTGTTGGCATATTAATGGCATCAGGACAATTAGATGCTGTTATAAATGTAGAGAAATATATTATAATGGGCGAACTCTCCTTAGATGGAGAAGTGAAACCTATTCGCGGTGCATTACCTATTGCCATACAAGCCAAAAAAGAAAACTTTGAAGGTATTATACTACCTGCTCAAAATGCAAAAGAGGCAGCTATTGTAAGTGGATTAAAAGTATATGGCGTAACGCATATAAACGATGTGGTTGATATATTATTGGGCACTTCAAGTATCGAACCTTATATAATAAATACACGTGAAGAATTTGCTGCAAACGAAAATCAATATAATATAGATTTTGCCGATGTACGCGGACAAGAAAACATAAAACGTGCTATGGAAATTGCAGCAGCCGGTGGACATAATGTTATATTAATTGGTCCACCCGGTTCAGGTAAAACAATGCTGGCAAAAAGGTTGCCCACTATATTACCACCCATGACTTTGCACGAAGCATTAGAGACTACCAAGATACATTCAGTAGCTGGCAAGCTTGGTAAAGAAACTGGCTTAATGCCCACACGTCCGTTTCGTTCGCCGCATCACACAGTAAGTAATGTAGCACTGGTTGGTGGAGGTGGGAACCCACAACCGGGAGAAATTTCATTGGCACATAATGGTGTTTTATTTTTAGATGAATTGCCTGAGTTTGATAAAAAAGCTTTGGAGGTAATGCGACAACCACTGGAAGAAAGAAGCGTGGTTATATCGCGTGCAAAATATTCAATTGAATACCCTGCAAGTTTTATGTTGGTGGCGGCCATGAATCCTTGCCCCTGCGGTTATTATAATCATCCTGATAAAGAATGTACCTGCCCGCCAGGAATGGTAGGAAAGTATCTGGGAAGAGTATCAGGCCCCTTGCTCGATAGAATTGATATACATATAGAAGTTACACCCGTTAGTTTCGATCAGTTATCGGATAATAGAAAAGCAGAACCCAGTAAAAATGTGAGAGAACGCGTAACTATAGCCAGAGAAATACAAAGTAAAAGATTTGCAGAAACACCTGGTGTATATTCCAATGCCCAAATGAGCTCATCAGAACTCAGAGAGATTTGTATCATACCTATTGCAGGCCAAAACCTATTAAAAACCGCCATGGAAAAACTGAATTTATCAGCCCGTGCTTATGATAGAATATTAAAAGTAAGCCGCACCATTGCCGACTTGGATAATAGCGAAGATATAAAAATTGAACACTTGGCTGAGGCTATTCATTATAGAAGTTTGGACAGGGAAGATTGGGCAGGGAAATGAGTTTAGAGTGTGGGGTGTGAGTGTGTTGTTATATGTTACCCTACGCCAATTTTCGATTCCCAGCTTCTATATATATATTAAAGATTATGAATACCAAAAGTTTGAATATTATTATTATTTTATATACTATACACACCAATGAACAGCAATTTAGCAAAGATAACAAAAGTTTAAATCAGTTCATTATATACTTTTCAACTTCCCCATCAACTCCCCCAACCCAACCGCCATCACATTATTCGGCAAAGGAAAAGTTTCATCACCATTATATATAATAAATTTCTTAGTCGGCTTTATATCTTCACAAGCTATATGAAAACCCTGTTTCACTTTGGGGCTGCTGGTGCGTTTTATTTCTATAGCCCACTTTTGCCTTTTGGGTAATTCCAATATCAAATCTATTTCAGCACCGGCACTTGTTCTATAAAAATAATATTTTGTTTGTTGTGGTGCTGCAGTTAAAATATTCTCTATAATAAATCCTTCCCAACTTGCCCCCACCAATGGATAAGAGAGAAGATTGTCCAATGTTGTTATATTTAAAAGTTGGTGTAATAAACCACTGTCACGCACATATACTTTTGGTGTTTTTACCAAACGTTTTTTCGTGTTTATATAATAAGGTTGAATTTTGCGAACCAATAATAAATCGCACAGCAAATCTATATATCTGCTTGCAGTCATATTGCTTATATCAAGTCCGCTTGCTAGCTTGGAAGTATTCATCATACTGCCTTGCAAATGTGCGAGCATGGTCCATAATCTGCGTAGTGTAGTGGCAGGCACACGTGGGCCAAGCTGTGGCACATCACGCTCCAAATAAGTGCGTATAAAATCCTCACGCCACTGTGCACTTATAGTATCATTTCTAGTTTGGTAACTTGATGGAAAACCACCACGCAACCATAACTTATTGATGTCATCATTTACTTCGGTATATGATAATCCACCTAGTTCTAAATATTGAATACGACCTGCCAATGTTTCAGAAGACTGTTGTAATAAATCTATGGATGCAGAACCTAAAATCAAAAACTGTCCATTGCCTTTCCCTTTTCGTCGTCCTTTATCTATAATACTTCTTAAAACCTGAAACAATTCGGGCTTGCGTTGAACTTCATCTAATATAATAAGCTTGCCTTGATGTGTGGTAAAATACGCTTCTGCATCTTGCAATTTGGCCAAGTCTTTAGGGGATTCCAAATCAAGATAAATACTATTTTCAGAAGCAATTTCTAAGGCCAAAGTAGTTTTCCCTACTTGCCGAGGGCCAAGTATGGCTACAACAGGGTTATTTTCCAACCCCTCAGCAATTTGCGATTTTAAGTCTCTAAAAAACACCTTGCAAATTTAACACAAAATGTTAAAATTACAAGGTGTTTTTTAGGATTTGGGATATAATAATCGGGATTTAGTTGCTGATGCCCTTAGCTCACCGTAGGTTCCCCATATCCCGAATCCAGATTCCTGAATCCTCTTTACCCAATCGCTTGCTTCAAGTCGTCAATCAAATCCTCTATATCTTCAATGCCCACACTCAATCGGAGCAAAGAGTCAGTAACACCAACTTTCAATCTTTCTTCTTTGGGTATACTTGCATGTGTCATACTAGCGGGGTGGCCAATTAGTGATTCTACACCGCCCAAGCTTTCGGCCAAACTAAATACTTTGGTGCGAGATGCCATGGCAAATGCTTCTTCCATGCTATCGCCTTTTAAAGTAAAACTCATCATACCGCCAAAATCACGCATCTGTTTTTTTGCAATTTCATAATTCGGGCTGTCAGTAAAACCGGGCCAATATACTTTGTCCACTTTGGGATGGTTGCGTAAAAACTCAGCTACTATTTTTCCATTATAACAATGGCGTTCCATACGAATATGCAAAGTTTTAATTCCACGCAATACCAAGAAACTATCTTGAGGCCCTGGCACGGCACCGCATGAGTTGTGAATGAAAGAAAGTTGTTCATATATACTAGCATCATTCACACATAAAGCACCCATAATTACATCACTATGTCCGCCCAAATATTTGGTAACACTGTGCATTACTATATGTGCACCCATGTCCAAAGGGTTTTGTAAAAAAGGAGAAGCGAAAGTATTATCGACAGCTAATAATATATTGTTTTCTTTAGCAATATTGGCACATGCACTTATATCAATTATTTGGCAAGTGGGGTTGGTAGGAGTTTCCACCCACAGCATTTTGGTATTGGCATTTATATATTGTTTGATATTGCTTGCATCAGTCATGTTAATAAAATGGAATTTAATTCCAAACTTGGCAAACACCTTGGTAAACATACGGTAAGAACCACCATACAAATCGTTTGTTGTAATTACTTCATCGCCTGGTTGCAAAAGTTTTATTACCGCATCAATAGCTCCCATTCCACTTGAGAAACACAAACATTGTTGTGCATTTTCCAATGCTGCCAGGCATTTCTGCAAGGCATCACGTGTTGGGTTTTTCCCTCGGGCATAAGCATAACCTTTGTGGTTGCCCGGGCTATCTTGCACATAGGTAGAGGTTTGGTAAATAGGAGTCATAATGGCTCCATTGGTTGGGTCAGGCTCTTGCCCAGCGTGTATAGCTTTGGTACCGAATTTCATAAAGATAGTTATTATATAGTTTTTGTATTATTGTCGTTTTTTGTTTTGAGTTCCCCTTTATCGTTATATGGACAATGCCTGCAACCATTGCCACAACAGTACCCGCGTTTGATATGGCATGCTTCGGTAAAGACTAAATTTCCATTGGAGTCAATATAGTAGTCAATACTTTCTTGCACTTATTCTTCTATTAAAATACAACCATTTGTATCACTTTGCAAAAAAGAATTATATATAGCTGCCAATGGAAAACGTGTAGCAAATTGTATATAGTTTTGAATACGTTCCTGTGGAGAATTTTGAGGGAATATATCTTCGCGTATTTTTTTAATCTTATTAATATCCGTTTCGTATTTTTTCTGGGAAGTATTTGTAAGTCGATTTTCTATGGTATTTAGTTGCTCTACATTTTTATTAAACAAATTGTCGACCTGCGGTAAAAGTGTAGCATCTACAGCACTTACACGTTCTGCTATTTTACTTTTTAGTTGTAATAATACTTCAAGTTCATCGGCAAAACTTACTTCATCAGAACGGTCTTGCTTACTTATATATTTATCTATAATAGTTTTTTCATCAGCTAGAAAATCTTCAGCATTTAAGTTTAATTTCTCTATACGTTCATTCAAAGATTTACTAACTAATACAGCAGAATACCGAGGCAATAAAACAGGAAAATCTATATTATTTGCACCAAACATTGTATATAATTGTAGCCAATAAGCAAGTTCGCCAGGGCCACCGGTATAGGCAATATTGGGTAAAATTATTTCTTGGTATAAAGGTCGTAAAGCCGCATTGGGCGAGAAGTTTGCGGGATGCTCGTTTATTTCTTGAACAAGTTCGGCTTCGCTCCAATCTTTACTTTTATCATTAGTATAATACTGGTCGCCTTCTTGTATAATCCGTTCACGTTTGCTTGGTTGCAAATAGAAAAAATTAATATCACGAATATATAATTGCGGCTTGTATTTTTCTTCTATAAGTGCAGTTTGTTCCGTAAGCGGTTTATAGTTTTTGTGATGGATAATATCATCAATTATATAATTTGCAAAAATACTTTTGAAAGCAGCATTGTCAGGGTCTAATACCAATAATCCCATGCTTTTAAATAGGGCATTCATTAGTTTAAAACTACCCTGTTTTAAATCGGAAGTATGATAATCGTTTTTTACTTTTTCTATAATACCCGATGTTTTTTCATCGTTGGCAAATAGTGTTTTTATTTCATCTAATAAGTCAGAAATACCTTCTGTATT
>JANYDJ010000213.1 GCA_025363675.1 Flavobacteriaceae bacterium
AATGAAAGACAAGCCCTCGCAAGACTCTGTCTTGTGAGTAGCAGGGTGCAAGTCTCCCGACTTGCGAAACGACCTCCCGTCAGTCTGGAGACTGACTATATGGTACTCACAAGTTACGCTTCGCTAAACTTGCGAGGGCTGGGATATTATTTAAGGTGGTACTCTTTTAGGTAGAATTTTTTTATTCCCATACTTGGCCTTTTCGACCAAGCTTCTTTATATATAATGCCAATATTGGGATCTATAATAGCGGTACCGATAGCACTACCACCATAAAGTTTCACCACATTATAATACTTTTTACCCAATACTATTATAGAATCTAAAAATTGTATCTTTCCTCGAGCTTGAATGTATTCCCCTTTTACCATGGAAAATTGGAAATTACTACCCAAATTGTCATCCAGATCAAAGTTGTACATGGTATCTATACCATTATATGCTGGCTGTGTGCTCATTGTTATAAAATAATCATCACAATTGCTCGCATCATAATGCGTGGAATACCCCTCCCCTTCATAATTTTTGCCAGCTGTACCTATATCTTTACTTGCAGATAATAATGTTACAGTATCATAGTATATACCCAAGCTATCAGTATATATCCAAATTGAACCTTGCCAGCCTTGTATAAAGTTCTTTTTAAATACAGAATCCATAGAATAATAAGGTTTAGTATTAGGTGGTTTATGGCATTTTGTAGCAGTAAGTAACACTACCAATGTACTTGTATAAAATAATATTTTCATAACATTTTGCCTGATTTGTCCATGTTCAATTATGCAGCTAAGTTACCTATCCACCAACAGTTTTCTTTCATACAATTGATTGTCTGAAATTATTCTAATGGTATATATTCCCTTGGCGAAATTTTGTATATTGATGACGCTTTTGTTTCCTGTTATTTTTTGTTGATGAACCATTCTGCCTGTTACATCATATAGCTGCATAAAAGTATTCGCATCAGATAAATTATTCTCAATTATCACTTCCGCATTTGCAGGATTGGGGTATATCAAAAGCTGATTGTTTTCTAAATTTGCAATGCCAGTATTCACATATATATAAGGATCGGAAACTTGGGTGCAGCCATATTTATTGCTTACTTGTACGCGATAAATTCCATTACTGGCAGGTTTTAAAAATTGCTGAACAGCCCCCGAAATAGCGGCAGTATCAAGCATCCACTGCCAAGCAAAAGCAGTATTGGCAAACAAACTATCATTATGCGTATATATAATGGGGATAGCAGGCAATGGTTCTATTTTTACGGTTTTATTATCATAGGAATAAGAACATACGCTATCGCCTTTTGCCAATATATCAAACTGTACAAAACCATTATCAATATCCGTTTGTGAAACATGATATATTGTATTACTATCGGTGGCCGATACAAAATTTCCGCCCGTATGGGTTAACCATAAAATACTTTTTGTATATAATGATTTTGAACTGAGTTGGAAAGGCTTGCCTTCGCAAACGGGTATAATAGAGTCTATCTTCACTACGGGGCTGTTAATAACAGTAGCAATCATCGTATCGGTTTGTGTGCATTGGTTTGCATTGGTATAAGTATATAATAAAATATTATCGCCAACTATAGAACTTGCGGAATTAAATTGTGACCCAACAATCCCCTGTCCCGTCCACAGCCCACCTTGCGGACTTCCACTCAAGTTTATAATACCACTTTGTGTACAGATTTTGATATCGGAACCTGCATTTACTTGGGTCGATGCTAATACCTTTACTTGCACCGTATCTGAACTTGCACAACCATTTTTATCGGTAGCATATATTATATAATTTGTGCTACTTGCTGGATTTGCAATGGGATTTGAAGTAGTATCAGAACTCAATCCAGCAGCGGGAATCCACAAATATTTGGAACCGCCAGCTACCTGAAGCATTACGCTATCGCCTGCACAAAAGGAGGTATCTGCACCAGCATATATAGTGGGAATGGAATTAACAGTAATCGTTATATTTTTGGTAATACTATCTGTTCCTATTGCGTTGGTTGCAATTAAAGTAATGGGATAAGTTCCCGATGTATCAAATTTTACTATCATACTTTGTTGATTTGATGAGGAAGGATTAGCACTCTGTATTCTCCATTCCCAAGTTGTGGGTTTATATAATGATTGGTCCTTAATTATAATAGAATCTCCTGAACAAATAGTTGTTTTACTCAGTCCGAAATTTGCTTGTGGTGGCGGTGCAGAATCGAGGGGAAAGTGATAAAAGGAAAGTGCCCCCACCCCACGTTTGTTGCGGATATACGGTCCTTCATATACAAACGCCACAGTATTATAGTTCATATTAGGCAAGTAGGTAATAATGGTATCGTAGCTTGCTTTATTTAATTTCAATATCAGTGTATTTCCGTTCAGTGAATATGATTTGATATCAGCTATACTATCATTGGTATAAAAGTAATCTTTCATAGTTTCGCCCAAGGTATCGGCTGGCCAAAGTAAGTTAGCTGTATTATCAAATATTAAATTAATTGCGTTGTGATTAGAACTATAATATGCTTTTAATATATTGGGAGGTTTAATATCCAAAGTATCTGTATAGGCATAAAAATCGCGTGCAACAAGTCGGCTTATATTATAGGCCATTTCATAATAACCATCTAAATAATAATGGCAACCATCATGTTCGTGTATACCCACAGTGCTCATAATCTCCACATCGTTATAAGTATATTTAAACCTACGTTGAACCTCTCGTATATCCTGCTGTGTTGCTCCCCCACACCCATGATGAATTTGAAAAACATATACTTTTTTAGCATTGGGATAATCCCGTTTCCAAGAATGGTAGAGTGAATCAAAATTAGCTATATAAGAAGCTCCAGTTCCTCCAGAGTTCGATTCTCCTTGGTGCCAAAAAATAGCTTTCACTTTACTGGCCAATCCTGCTTGGGTGAAACGATATAATAACCGACCATAAGAATAATTCAAATCCAATTTATTATACGGTTCTAAATTTTGCTGGATGCTCGATCCTCCACTCCCACCATTCATAATACATATAGGCATTTTATATTTTTCTTTGAGTAATTGCATCAGCTTAATTCCCCAAACTCCAACCATATAAGGTCCTGAAAAACTATATATTCCCATACCATCGCCATTTGCAAATCCCCAAAAAGTATCCTTGGCATTATAACTATTATAGTTGTAATTATCCGTTTGTATACCAAATGAACGACAATACTCATTGGTATATGTTGCAGCAGCATTTGAGGGATGAGAATTTGATTGCCCATTAATTAGATACACATCGCCACAAACCAAGCTATCGGCACTTTTAATTAAAGTTGCATTTCCACTTTTGTATATATATAAACGGGCATGATATTCATACAATCCCGCATATATAGATGGGGCTAAATTAAATATCGCTTTCCCATTATTATATACCAATTTAGATGAGACAGATTGAAAAGTTTTACTGCTTCTAATAAGTCTACATTCAATACTGTCGAACCCAGTACTGTCAATACTGCCAGCTACACATAGCTTAGCTGAGTCATTACTTTCGCGTGCAAAAAACTGCAGGCGGGTAGGGAAACAATTTAAATTAAAAGCAATTTGCGAATAAGCAGTATTCAAGGCAAAAATGAATAGAATACTTAAATATTTTTTATATAAATGCATAAATAGATTACGGCCACATTGGCGGATTAAATTACAAATTAGAAGCGTATTTCACTCCATTTTCATGGCAAATATAAGGAAAATACACGCCATTATTAAGCTACTAAAAACAAATAATTTCTAAGACAATGCTGGTTGTGTAACCTGCGGGGTCGTATATTTTTAAAAGACACGATAGCTATAAACCAGCCTACATTTTGCAATACCACGACTTAATAGGTGCGTAAAATCTATTGAACCTAATTCAATAACGCCGCAATCTTATTCTTCAACATCTTTTTCTCAGCCTTGGATTGCGTTAACTTTATCGCTGCTTCAAAATATTTTTGTGCCATAGTCTTATCATATAATTGCGAATGTATTTCGCCCAATAAACTATAATATAAATAAAACGATTCTAGTTTCTTTTTATCGGGAATAGCTTCCAAATGTTGTAAAGCAACTGTGGGGCCTTGTACCTGTAAAATAGCCACCACCCTATTGAGAGCCGTAATTTGCGATGGAGAAATTTTATATAGCCACTCATAATACTCTAATACTTTTTGCCAATTGGTCTGTGCGAAACTTTCTGCTGTACAGTGTTCATAGGCAATTGCAGCTTCTAAATGATAGGTACTAATTGTATTTCCGAATGCTGCCTGATTCATATATTCATTGGCTTGCTCAATCATTTCATAGTTCCATTTACTGCGGTCTTGCATGGGCAATAGTATAATATCGCCGGCTGAAGTCAATCGACTATCATTTCGTGATGAATGGAAACACATTAAAGCCAATAGAGCATATACTTTGGGCAATTGTGTATGTATATTTTCAGTAAGAAATTTGCATAACATCATTGCTTCCGTTATCAAATCTTTGCGAATTAGCTCTTCTGAATGTGTAGAATTATACCCCTCATTAAATAATAAATAAATACTATTCAACACAGCATCGGTTCTGTTTTTAATTTCACCAACCGATGGAATTTCTAGCTTCACTTTTTGTTGCCTAAAAAATTCTTTGGTTCTATATAATCTTTTCGAAATAGTATCTTCTGAAGTGAGGAATGTTTTGGCTATCTCAGCCGTGCTAAACCCGCACAGGGTCTTGAGAATGAGTGTTACCTGACTCTCCTCCGATAGCTGAGGATGACAACAGGCAAACATCATCCGCAACTGATCATCTTTTATTAATTCTTCTTCGGCCAATTGCTTAAAAGTGGTTTCAATAGTATATCCCGATTGTAGTAAAACTTGTGTTTCATCATCACCAAATAATATATTGTTTCTTTGCTTTTTTATTACGTTAAGAGCTTTATTTTTTGCTACTATAAAAAGCCACGCTTCCGGTTTTTCTGGAATGCCTTTTATTTTCCATTGTTCCAGTGCAGTAACTAAAGTATCCTGCACCACATCTTCGGCCAACTCTATATTATGCGACCCAAATATACGCGTAAGCACCGCCACCATCTTGCCCGATTGGTGCCGGAACAGATGGTTGACGGTGCTTAATAGTTGCGGTGATTCTGGCATAATATTATGCCAACAAAATTAGTTGTTAGAATGCAATCCTACACTGTTTCCTTCGGTATCGATAAAGAATGCCATACAGCCTATTTCATCGCTGATATGTGTTTTGGGCATTACCACTTTTCCACCGGCTGCTTCTATTTTACCTAAAGCATTTGCCAAATCAGGATTGCCATTAAGGTATATCACTGCACCTTCGGCACTGGCTTTGTGTTGGGGGCTTTGCACCAAGGCTCCAGACACTTTTCCATTCATATTTTCTGATGGGAAATAAGCCATTTCTCTTCCCATATTTTCTTGCAATTGCATGTCGATAGAAAATACTGTTTCATAAAATTTTTTAGCTCTAGAAATATCAGATACTGAAATTTCGAACCAATTGAGTGTGTTTACTGTTCCGTCCATAATAATGTTTTTGTTTTTTTTAAAGTTAAAATTATATTTTTTATTTGTTTGATATCCTAAAGACAAACTCGATTTCCATATTTGGACAAAATATTTACGCTTTTTTTTTAATCCAAAGTAAGAGATACAAATCAGGCGTCAGCTAATCGTAAATCGTAAATCCACAATCGTAAATTTATTGAGCACTCATCGTCCCAATCTCCCGAATTTCCACCGTGCCAGTTTCATGTTCCAAAATGGGGCAGCCCTCCGAAATTTGTACAGCTTCATCCATATCACTAACTTTAATATGTACATAGCCACCTAAAATTTCTTTGCCTTCCATAAAAGGTCCATCTGTGAGTTTTTTGGATGTGCCCGTTAATACTTTACCACCAGCTTCCAGTGGCTGACCACCCATATATTTTTCTTGTTGGGCAATACCGCCAATCCACTGCTGCCAGCGTTTCATATTGGCTTCCAACTGTTCAGGCGATAACTGTTTGCGTTCCGCATCGCCGCCGCGGAATAAGAGAAGATAATCTTTCATAATTTTTTATATTTTTGTTTTAATTGTATGTTATTGACAAATGAGGTTGGAGGATTTGGACAAGTGTTGTGGATTTTTTGTGAATGTTGGCAATTTTATATTGTATGTGAATTATGGTTCTCCTTTCTTTTATTAATATTGTCCCTAAAAATATGGGTTATACAATTCAAGATCTTCAAATAGAGTTATCAGCAGCAGCCGAAGACATAGACAAGTATATCCGTCTGAACAAAATTAAAGTAGGTAAAAACGGCAGCCTATCTGTCAAGTCCTACCAAACTTTACTTGATCTATTTTCTGACGAAGACTCAAAGGTAAACACAAAAAAGAATGACAAGCCTATTTACGTATTGAATGGTAATAAAGTAAAAGTAAAGCAAAAACCATTTTTTGAAAGCGAAGATGAAAGAGTTTCTATATTTCACAATGATGCAATTAGTTTTTTAAAGGAATTACCTCCTAACAGCGTTGATATAATAATTACGGACCCAGCATATTCTGGGATGAACCAAAGACTAAAGCTTGGGAGCGGTAAAATAATTGGGAAATATTCTGATGCTGGTAAAGATGGTGCTAAGTGGTTTGAAGAATTTCACGATACAGAAGAAAACTATAAAGCATTTTTAGAGCAATGTTATCGTGTTTTGAAAAACAACAGACATATATATATTATGTTTGATTCATATTCATTGCTTTCTCTCGCTCCTGTTGCTCGTGAAGTTTTTGAAGTTAAAAATGTTATATGTTGGGATAAAGCAAATATTGGTCTTGGGCATTATTTCAGAAGGAGGCATGAGTTTATTTTATTTGCCAGTAAAGGAAGAAAACCTTTAAACTCTAAAAGTATTCCTGATGTTTGGAAAATCAAAAGAGTAGTTTCTTCGCAATATCCTACACAAAAACCAACAGAGGTATTTGAATTGATGCTTAAAGGAAGTGCCGAAAAAGATTTTGTTGTTTGCGACCCTTTCCTAGGAAGTGGCTCATCTGCAATCGCAGCATTAAAATCAAACTGCAAATTTTTAGGTTGTGATATTTCAGATAAATCAATTGCATTTTCAAAAGAAAGAGTTAATCAATTTTTGAAAACCAAAATTGATATTTATCAAAAAAAATCTCTATTAGGGGATGACGAGGCAATGACAAAACTATTTTTAAATGGCAAATCTAAGTAGAACAAGAACAGTATTCGCTTTTACTTCTCCTAGAACAATTGAGAAAATCATCCCTGAAATTCAGATGTTGATTAAATCATTTTCTGGTCAGGAATGGAATAAAAAAACTCAGATAGAATATTATGATACTTTATCTAGAACTGAAAATTTTAAAAGTACAATACAACATCAAAAAGAAAATATAAAGACTTTTACAGCTAGAGACAGGATTACTAGAGCTCCCAAGGCACTTGGTTTTGTTAACTTAGAACCAAAAATCGAACTAACAGAGGTCGGAAAGCGATTACTCTCTGGTAAACGAATTAATGAGGTCATAGCGAAACAACTTTTTAAATTTCAATTACCTTCTCCATATCACAAAGTTCCTGCTGATAGAGATTTCAATATTAAACCTTACTTAGAATTATTAAGATTAGTTAAAGAACTTGGTAATATTTCAAAAACAGAGATAGCTATTTTCTTTATTCAATTAATTCACTATAACAAATTTGATTCTGTTATCTCAGCAATTAAAAAGTTTAGGAATGATAAAGCAAAATACAAAGGTAATCGTAAAGTATATACTGATGAAATTTTTACCAAGGAAATATTAAAGATATATGCTGAAGATATAAAAGCAAATAATCTAAAAACTCGTGAGAGTACTGATACATCTATGCAGAAGTTTGTTAATACAAAAAAGAGCAATCATATTGATTATGCAGATGCTTTTAGTCGTTATTTGAGAGCGACTCAATATATTTCTTTCGATAAACAAACTTTCAGAATGATAATTGCCCCATCTCGGGTTAAGGAAGTAGATTATATTTTGAAGAATTTTGACAGAAATGCAAAAAAATATAGTTCAGAAGATGAATATAAAAAATATCTTTTTGACCCTAACTCGGTTCTATTATTATCCGATAATAGAAACTATATTGAAGACAAATTAACACAATTAAATGTAAAATATGATAAAAAATATTCTATTGAATCTTTAAAAGATTTAATGGACGAGACTGAAAAAGAAATAATTTCTGAAACTATAACATTAACAGAAGTTGGTTTAAAAAATTACAAAGAATTTGAAAACATAATTGAAGTATTTGAGAGAATACAAAAGAAGGAAGTCCCAGACCCCTCACTATATCTTGAATGGAATATATGGAGAGCAATGGTTATGATTAACTATGCAAAACATGTAAAAGGAAATTTTACAATAGATTTAGATGGAGTACCATTAAATACAGCACTTGGCAATATCCCTGATATTGAAATAGAATATGATGGTTTTAAAGTAATTGTAGAAGTTACAATGTCTAGCGGTAATAAACAATA
The DNA here is from genome assembly GCA_025363675.1 of Flavobacteriaceae bacterium. Taxonomy (GTDB): domain Bacteria; phylum Bacteroidota; class Bacteroidia; order UKL13-3; family UKL13-3; genus CANJUD01. The sequence goes on from JANYDJ010000213.1 coordinate 8,609, forward strand.
TGAGATGGAAGGAGAACCTGTTGCAAGACATTTTGGAAAATTGCAAAAAGGTTCAGATGTTCCTGTTTATTGTCTATTTGTGGCCCCTAAAATTAGTGAAGGTGCGTTAGCACATTTTTTCAATTTGAATAAAATGAATACTAAAGCATATGGTGGCAAAACAAGAATTGTTCCAATGGATTTGAGTCAGTTTATTTTATTTTTATCCGTTGCAAAAGATTTGAATTTTAACAATTCAAACAATTTAAAATCATACTTAGATAATATCATTATTATAAATCAATCAGTTGCAGATGAAGCTATTTGGTCTCAACAAATACATGAATCTATTCTTAGTTGGGTAAATTAGTAAATGACTTACTAATATCAATTAAAACTATTATATACGTTTTACCACCAATGAACCTAAGCACCACCGTATTAAAAAATTTATCCGTTCACTTTATAGGCAACAAAAACCAGGGCGATGAAATGGTTCTGTCCAAAAAAGAAATGGAATTGGGTATTGATTTATCTGCCCGATTGAAGGAATATTTCTTGGGCAGGTTTAATGCCGTGTATGATAAATATTGCTTTACCCATGCCAGCGATTTAAAGTATAACGAAGTATATAATTATGTATCGGAATATTTTGCCAATGGACCAGATTTTCATAACACCTCTGAACATATTGCCAAGCACCTGTATGAAAGCTCTATTCACCCCAAAGTAAAAGCTGGAGAATTATATGTTTGTCATTTCGATAATTGTGAGATTGATAATAAAGTGGTAAACGCCATCGGAATTTTTAAAACTGAAATGAAGAGTGGTTTTTTTGAAGTGAACGAACATAAAAATGAGTTTTCTATTATATATAAAGAAGGGATTGATATTAATAAATTTGAGAAAGGATGTATTATATATGACACCAACGAAAAGGAAGGATTTGTGGTGCAAATTATCGACAACCAAAACCGTGGAGAAGAAGCACTATACTGGCGAGAAACGTTTTTGGGTCTAACACAAGTAAGCAATGATTTCCACCAAACAAATCAGTTTTTAAGCATTGCCAAAAGTTATGTAACCAAACAAATTCCCGAAGATTTTGAAGTAACCAAAGCTGATCAAATTGATTTGCTAAACCGCTCGGTAGAATATTTTCAAAACCACGAAAAGTTTGACAAAAAAGAATTTGAAAAAGAAGTATTCCAGCATAAAAGTATTATAGAATCATTCCGCACTTATGACGAAGCATACAGAGAAAATCATGAACTAAATGTACCCGACAGCTTCGACATTTCTGCCCCCGCTGTAAAAAAACAAACTCGCATTTTTAAAAGCGTATTAAAATTGGATAAAAATTTCCATATATACATCCACGGCAACAAAGAAATGATAGAACAAGGCGTGGAAAAAGATGGAAGAAAGTATTATAAGATTTATTACGAGAACGAAGCTTAGGGGGATAACGATATGTTATAGTCTATTATACGTTTTGTCATTCCGACGAAGGAGGAATCTACGATTAAGTATTGAAACACTGTAGATTTCTCGTTCCTCGAAATGACAAAAAAAGGCATTATATGTATGCCTGATTACTAATAAACAATATGCCATCATTGCGAACGAAACAAAGTGGAGTGAAGCAATCTCATCATTATGGAGGTTCCTCCCTCGCAATGACGCAGTGCTGAATCCTTTCGTCATTGCGAACGAAACAAAGTGCAGTGAAGCAATCTCCATTATTATAGAGATTGCTTCGTTCGTTCCTTGATTACAACTTGCAAGTATTATAACAATCGCACATAAATGCCATTTATAATTTATCATTAATATTACCAACTCACCAATGCCTTATTAAAAATCTCCTGAGCCAATAAATCTGTGATATCGGCAATCAGTTTTGCCTCTACAGATGATAGACTTTGGCTAGCAGGAAAATCGGAAAATTGGGTAAAGGTTTGATCGAAATTTTGTTTGGGATCTAAACTATTATCACATTTCATTTGCACTGTAATTGTTAATCGCTGCTGGGCTACTTGCTGCGTAGCACCGCCACTTAATGCAGCATTGCTAACTTTGTAATCGGTAATTTTTCCTATGAAATGCAAATCGCCTTTTTCATTCACAATCTTTAACGAAGTTTCGTTCGCAATTTTATTCTTCAGTTTTTCTGTTAGCACATTACTTAAAGTGGGTGCAACCTGTGTGGCTTTATTTTCTATATAATCCACCGTAGCGGTTTTCAATTTCCCCACATTGGCAGGCGGCTTTATATGATAACAACAACTGCTAAGGAGGAGGATGTATATTATAATAATGTTTTTCATTTGTGTCGTTAGTCGTTAGTCGTTAGTCGTTAGTCGCCGAATGGGACTAGTGACTAACGACTAATGACTTTTTTGTTTTTTCATTCTTCTAAATAATCTAAATCTTTACTAAACGTTTCACTGGTTTTTAATATTCCATATAATGATAATGATATAGCTATAGCTCCGATAGTAATTGCTGCGGGATAAATTCCAAATTCTTCTGTGAGTTTACGAAAACCCATCGTCATGGGAACGGTGGCACCGCGTACAAAATTGGGAACTGTATTACTAACGGTACTACGAATATTGGTACCAAATTGTTCGCTGGCAATGGTAACAAATAATGCCCAAAAACCTGTGGATGCTCCAAGCAAAAAGCACATAAAATAAAACATATCTACGCTTACTTGGCTCATGTGTATATAATATATAAATGTTAAAGCCAATACTATAATATATCCTGTAACTACTTTTACTCTGCTCCTAAAAAATTGACTGAACAAACCACTAAATAAATCGCCAATCGATAAACCTATATAACTATACATTACACATTTGCCTACTGTTACGACACCATCGGTTACACCCACATAAGCTGCAAATTTTTCACTAAATGCTATAAGTATTCCCACCACAAACCATATAGGAAGTCCGATTAAAATACACCGAATATATTTGGGGAAATTTTGTTTGGTGAACAACATAGCAAAACTTCCACGTTTGGTTTTTGCAGTCTCTAATCCTTTATACATTCCCGATTCGTAAGCACCTGCACGCAGAGCCAATAACATCAATCCCAATATACCACCAACTATATAAGTTACTTGCCAACCTTGCATACTTAAATTTAAAGCTTGTGCAATATGCTCACCTTCTTTTCCCACAAGCGATGCAACCACTGCACCCAGTGCTCCGAAGGTTACTATTATCATAGTTCCATAACCACGTTTGTCTTTATGCATAGTTTCTACCACCAGTGTAATACCTGCACCTAACTCGCCCGCCAATCCTATACCTGCAAGCAAACGAAAAACTGCATAAGTTTCTACATTGGTTACAAAAGCATTGCAAATATTTGCCAATGAATACACCACAATAGAGCCGAACAAAACTTTTATACGTCCTTTTTTATCGCCCAATATTCCCCAAAGCAATCCGCCTATAAGCATACCTATCATTTGAAAATTGAACAGGTATGTTTCCCATTGAAACAGTTCTGCAGCATCAGTAATACCTAGTGCTTTAAGACTGTCTTTCTTCACCACTTGAAAAAGAATGAGATCGTATATATCTACGAAATATCCCAAAGAGGCTATAATAATAATCCACCAAACTTTTTTGCTCATAAATTCCAGGGCTGGTTTTTTGTCAGCAAATCAACAACCTTTTGCAGCCATTTGCTATCGGTGTCGTCAAAATAATTTAGGTGTTCGCTGTCAACATCAAGTACGGCAAGCACTTCGGTATTAAAAATTATAGGCAATACAATTTCACTTTTGCTTGCGGCCGAGCAGGCTATATGTCCGGGAAATTCATCCACATTGGGCACTACCATAGTTGTTGCTTGTTGCCATGCAGCACCGCATACACCTTTGCCTTTGCTTATTCGCGTGCAAGCAATAGGGCCTTGAAATGGGCCGAGTACCAGTTCATTCGTTTCCTTATCGACCAAATAAAAACCAACCCACCACCAGCCAAATGTTTGGTGAAGGGCGGCCGCAATATTGGCCATGTTTGCAACAATATTTTTTTCTCCATCAATCAGTGAAGATATTTGCGGCAACAGACTTTCGTAACGTTGTTCTTTGCTTATGTTTGCATCAATAATAATTTCTTCCATCAATCTTGAAATAATCGAACAAAAATAAACGAAATTTGCCCACTAATGAAACTTGCAGTCATTTTCTCCCTCGGTCTGTTTTTAATATCGTGCGATAGTGAAACAAATGTGCCTAGTGATTTATTACAAAAAGATAAGATGACCGACGTTATGGAAGATATTTATTTAAGCGAGGGAATAGTAGCAAATGCTGGCAATGCCGATAGAACCGCCGAACGCCAAATGGCTATCGACTATTATAATGTAGCGTACAAAAAACATAAAGTTGATTCAGCAGTTTTCCGCAAATCATTCGACTATTATGCCATGCACCCCAAACTAATGCAGCAAATTCACGAACAAGTAATAGATAGATTAAGTAAAAAGAATTTGGAATTGTATAAAAAATAATTGTTAATTATTAATGGTTGATGGTAAATGATAAATGCCGCCCTGTCCCGATAGCTATCGGGAGGAGTCGAAGGGTGAGTGAGGTTGAATTATGGTAATCGATAAAACTAAAAAATGAAACGCCTTGTAGTATATATATTCATATTTTTTATTGCTAGGGCTTCCAGTGCACAAACTTTGTCGTGTGAGGAGATGGAAGATTTGTTGATCAAATCATATTCTAAAATTTTATATCATAGTGATAAAAATGAACAAGACTCCCTCCTTATTCAAAATGATGAATTTTTAGAAAGCCTTAAGTTTTATACAAAATATTTTCCTGAAACATTGACTTATCCTTTTAGAAAACTAAAAGACAGTACTGGAATTTCTATTGCTTCTTCACCTGACAGTTTGTATAGAATATACAGTTGGGATACGTGGCGTGGCGGCACCTGGCATATGTTTGAAAACATATATCAATATAAAGGTAAAGATAAAATTCATTCATTATATATGATACTGGATTTAGCAGATAGTTTGAATAAGTACCCCCAAGGTTCTTTATATTCAGATATATTTAGTTTAAACACGCATGATACAACTTATTATTTAGCTATATCACATAATACCTATTCTAATAAGGACTGTAAACAAAGAATAGAAATTTCTTATATTGAAAATGGTAGTTTAATAGATGTCAAACTTATCAAAACCAAAACAGGAATAAGAAATAGCTTGGGCTTTAATTATGATTTTTTTAGTGTGGTTGACAGACCAGAAAGACCTGTAAAATTGATTACTTATAACAGTACAACCCAAACTATCAATATCCCTGTAGTATTGGTTGATGGCAAAATAACTGATAAGTTTATCCATTATAAATTCACCGGCGAATATTTTGAAAAAGTAAATGTGCAAAAACCTAAATAATTTTTCATTATTATTGTACCAAAATATAAGTAGTTAGTAAATAACAACCATTAAACCAACGGCGTCAGCAACTGACTACAAACCACTGATTACTGTATACTATAAATATAAAATAAAAAATGAACTATTGGCTCGTTAAATCAGAACCCAGCACTTATGCTTGGGAGAAATTACTAAAAGAAAAAAAAGTAACCTGGGATGGTGTGCGTAATTATGCTGCACGCAACAATTTGCAAGCTATGAAAAAAGGAGATTTGGTTCTGTTTTATCACAGCAATGAAGGATTAAATATAGTGGGTATTGCCAAAGTATTAAAAGAACATTTCCCCGACCCAACCATTGACGACCCACGTTGGGTAGCGGTAGAACTTGGCCCCAACAAAACACTAAAAAAACCAGTAACACTCGAAACTTGCAAAGGCGATAAAGTATTATCATCCATGGTATTTGTAAAAATAGGCCGACTAAGTGTATCGCCCGTTACGCCAGAAGAATTTGACAGAGTGATGGAATTGAGTGGAATAAAATAGTCATTAGTCGTTAGTCACTAGTCCCATTCGGCGTCAGCGACTAACGACTAATGACTGACTACTAACAACTAAAAAATATGAGACTTTTACTCGAACATAAACAGATAGAAATAATAACCAACAGACTTTGTTATCAGTTGTTGGAGAGTCCTTCAAATTTGGGTACTTTGGCCATTGTTGGTTTGCAACCCCGAGGTGTATTATTTGCACGAACGGTACACGAAAATTTAGAAAAAATAACAGGTCAAAAACTATATTATGGCGATTTAGATACTACTTTTTATAGAGATGATTTTCGCAGAGGTAACGAGATACATAAAGCCAGTAGTATGAATATTAATTTTAGTATGGAAGCCCAGCATGTAGTTTTGGTTGACGATGTATTATATACAGGCCGATCGGTGAGAGCTGCACTAGATGCATTGAATGATTTTGGTCGCCCAGCAAAAGTAGAACTAATGGTATTGATAGATCGCCGCTACAGTCGCCAACTTCCCATACAACCAGATTATGTTGGCTACGAAGTTGACTCGCGTGCCGATGATAAAGTAAAAGTGGAATGGGATGAAAGTGGTGAAGGAAAAATTTGGCTGTTGAGCAAGGAGAATAATTGATTTTTTGATAGAAATAATTGCGGTTTCTGCTGTAAATTTGTCCTAATGCCAACCGACCTTAAATTTATAGATTCGAGTTATTTGCAACAATATAATGATGCGAATAATATTGATTGGGCTGAGCTTTCCATTCGTTTAAATAAAACCCCAGAATACACGGAACAAGATTTTGAATATTATATTGTTTCTTCCTCTTTGTTCTCTTCTAAAATTGAGGGAAATACTTTAGACTTTAACAGCTTTTACAGAAACAGGGGAAAGCAAAATTTATCGAAAGGCAAAGAAATCGATGAAATTGAAAATCTGGTAACAGCGTATTCATTTGCCAGTAAAAATATTTTATCCACTGACAATTTTTTAAATGCTCACAATATATTTTCAGAAACATTGGTTGAAGATTTTGAAAAAGGGAATTATAGAAAACACCAAGTTGGAGTTTATGATTCATCCACTGGGCGACCAGTGTATATGGCTGTGGAGCCTGAATATATAAAAATAGAAATGGATAAACTATTTGCTGATATAGAAATACTATATAATAGTGAACTCTCCCACCAAGAAGTATTATATTATGCTTCTATGATACATTTGTGGATTGCTATGATACATCCATTTGCTGATGGAAATGGCAGGGCAGCACGTTTAGCTGAAAAATGGTTCTTGGCGATGAAATTGGGAAATGTTTCATGGGCCATCAATTCAGAAAAATATTATTGGGATAATAGAACTGACTATTATAAAAACATTGCTCTTGGCTATAATTATTATTCTTTGAAATGGGAAAGATGTTTGTCCTTTTTGGAAATGTTACCAAAAGCGGTTTTGGAATCTAAATAATAAGTAGTAAGTTCTATTTCAAAAACTCATTCACCACATCATAAAACTCCGCTGGCTTATCGGCATGGAGCCAATGCCCTGCCCCTTCAATAGTTTCTAATATATAATTTGGGAATAGTTTTGCAATCAAATCCAAATCGCTATTTAATATATATTTTGACTTGCTTCCCCTAACAAAAAGCGTGGGATTATAATAAGGAGTTCCACTTATTTCGATACTCATATTATTATAATACTTTTCTAACACAGGCAAATTCATTTTCCATATAAAATTTCCGTTTTCATCGCGTGTTAAATTCTTTAATAGAAATTGTCGGGTAGAAAATTCGGCAAGGTCTTGGGTCATTAATTGGTCCGCTTCTGTACGGTTTTGCAGTGTTTGTAAATCTATTCGGTGCAAAGCTTTAAACACATCGTCATGCCCACGTGGGTAAGCTTTTGGAGCCATATCAGCCACTACCAATTTATCTACTCTTGATGGATTTTCTAAAGCCATTAACATCCCCACTTTTCCACCCATGGAATGACCTATAATATTTACTTTATTTATATTTTCTGTATCTAATGTTTCTATAATATCATCTACCATTAAAGGCAAACTAAACTCATCACTATGCGGAGATTTTCCATGGTTACGCATATCCATTACATATACACTAAAATCTGTTGCAAACTGCTGGGCCAACAAATGCCAATTATCGCCCATACCCAAAAAGCCATGTATAATAACTAATGGCGGTCCTTGGTTTCCGTATGTTCTGAAGTTTAATTGCATGGGGGGGGGATTCTAATACCTAATATCTAAATGCTAATTCTAAATTCTAATCGTTAGTCCTTGGTTTCCGTATGTTCTTGTATTTAATTGCATGGGGGCTAATGTATAGTTATTTCTGACTTTACAAAGTCAATACATATTTTATATGTTGCTAAAAAATCAAGCCCTAGCACGCCATCAAATTCTGATAAAACATTATGCCCAAAAAAGTCATAGGCACAAACTTCTATATCTTTTTGTGTTATTCCTAATGCAGTTATTTCCTTTATTTTGAATACATACACCTCTATCATTCCACTTGCAGTTTCAAGTTTTTCAACCCTGATAGCGTCCTTAATTTCTACTCCAGAGATTAATAAAGCTGTAATATCAATTGTAGTGTGTGATGCTCCTGTATCAAGAGCTAAAGAAATATTGTGATTGGGTAATTGGCACTTAACTATGACCAAACTTTCATCCGAAGGTCTTTTAAATTTTTCAACCCTCATAGCAAAAACAAGCGATTTTGCGGTATTTCTCCTGTATAAATACAAGCCGTAGTTTCTACATCCTTTCTTAATGATGTAGCTTTGTATGCAAGCTCTCTTTTGTCTTTACTAGCATATAATACAATTCCACTAATTAATTTACTAACGATAGAACCATTTATTTCTGGTTCTGATAGCTTAGGATCACCCACCAATATCCACTGGTCGGGATACGCTGAACGGATTTCGTCGATAGTAAGAGTTTGCATAATTGTCGGTATTTTATTTACTAGTGCAAATATACTGAAAAAAACTTCGGTGTGGTTGGTCACAAGACAATGGTGAGATGGTGAGCGAAGTCGAACCACGAATCATCCTTCCACTCCGCTCAGGATGACATTCATCATTCATCATTTATAATTCATCATTAAATCTAAATTCCCAATCATTAACAATTAACCATCAATAATTAACAATTATATAATCCCTCTCTCCTTCTTCACCTGCTCCCACGCACTTTGCACTGCTTTAAATTTTTCGTTGGCATCTTTTTGATATTCATCTCCCAAATGTGCAACTTTATCTGGATGATATTTAAGAGCCATTTTTCTATATGCTTTTTTCAGTTCATCATCACTTGCTTCGGCAGTTGTTTCTAATATTTTGTATGCCGATGCAGTATCTTTTACAAACATAGCTTTCAGGCTTTCAAAATCTGGTTCCATCACGCCCAACCATGATGAAATATTTCGTATCATTTCCAGTTCGGTACTGTGCACGTGCCCATCAGCATTGGCCACGCCAAAAAGTAAATGTATCATTTGCACCCTACTTGGATGATCGGTATATTGTCGAATTTGTTGGCAAACATCACGAACTGGAATTTCTTTGCTCATCAAATCTTTGAGCAGATGCATTTGCTCCTGCGTGTGCTCTTTTCCAAATTGGCGTTTGAAAAACTCTTTCACATAATCGAGTTCGCCTACGGTTACCTTGCCATCGGCTTTCATTACCGCTGCACAAAGCACCATGAGGCTTGCGGTAAAATCTGCATTTAAAGTTTGTTGACCGTATTGCTGACTTACCCTGGGATTATTGGGATCATATTGGTTCATAGCTTCCGAACTATCAAATGCAGAACCTAAAATAAAGCCTAGCAATGCCCCCATCGGGCCTCCTAAAGCAAAGCCCAGTCCGCCGCCGAGCCACTTAACATATTTTGTGTAATTTGACAAAGTATTATACTATTTTATATTTTTTAATTATTGTTTTTCATTTTCATTTTTTGTCATGTTGTCCGCCGCTGCGGATATCGAAACATAGACAAAGAATTACTTGTTTTGTCTTCATTTTCATGTCGCCCTTCGATAAACTCAGGATGACATGAAAATAAAATCTTCTCACAAGATTACAACCATTTGCATACATATTATATACGCTACCTTCTTAAAAATTAAAATTATTGGGCCGAGGCAACAAATAAATTTACCGCAGCGAATTTAAAAATAGAAAACCCATACAAAAATATTGTATAATTGCCTCTCAAATACTCAATTATGGTACAAGTAGAAAATCTAACTTACGATTACCCAAGCCACAGAGCCTTGCACGGACTTACCTTTAGTATCCCTTCGGGCTCTATCACTGCTTTGGTAGGTCCTAACGGAGCAGGCAAAACTACCTTGATGCGTTGTATGGCTGGGCTAACTCGTCCGCTTACCGGAACTATTATGATAAATGGAACCGATGTATTAGAAGAACCAAGAAAAGTGCATCGCCAAATTGGTTTCCTTGCCGATTTTTTTGGTTTATATGATAAGCTCACCATTTATCAGGCTCTTACTTATTTTGCAAAAGCCCATGAAGTGCCCAATAATGAAGTTGACAAACGAGTAACAAGTATTATAGAACGTTTGCACCTTACCGATAAAACTCATTCAGATATTGGACACCTCAGTAGGGGTATGAAACAGCGTGTGGCTATAGGGCAAACGATGGTGCACAATCCGCAATTTTTAATATTAGATGAACCTGCTTCGGGTTTAGATCCAGAAGCGAGGCACGATTTGGCAAATCTTTTTAAAGAGCTGAACAAAGATGGTATTACACTTTTAGTATCCTCTCATATTTTGGCTGAGCTTGATGAATATTCAAATAATTTAGTGATTATGCGTGAGGGTAAGATTGTAGATAATGATTTCTTCGAACAGAAAAATACAAACTCTCGTCACCTATTATTAAAACTTACCCAAGCAAATGGTAACCTAAAATCTATATTAGAAACTCACGAACTTATTTCAAATATAGACTGTACCGAAACTACTGCCGCATTCAACTTTGGTGGCACAGAAACACAACAAGCCGAATTGATGATGTTGCTTATAGGGAAAGGGCTTTCAGTTTTATCATTTGCCGAAGAAAAAGTAAATATGCAAGACAAATATTTAGACACTATTAAACAAAAAAATAACTAACGATGAGCATCGCACTATTTAATAACAACCCCGAGTTTAAACGCAATATTTTGCTCGAACTCACGCGTCAACGACTAATATTGATGCCGGTAATTATGGTACTTATTTACCTCATTAGTTTTAATGCGGTAGATAGTGGAAATTATGCAAGCAAGGCAAATTCAATGTCACAAATAATGTTTGCTATTATCATATTTGGTTGGGGCACATGGCAAGCAACCACCAGTTTTATTGATGAAATAAATGACCGTACTTGGGACCAACAACGCATGACCAGCTTGCACCCAGTTACTATGATGGTGGGTAAATTATTTGGTAGCACTATATATAATTGGTATGGTGCAGCCATGGCATTATTTGTATATTTCCTAAGCTCATTCACCTTACCCGATACCGGACTGAAAATAAAAATGGGTATTACTGCTATATTGCTAGGTATATTGGGGCATGCGGTTTCTATAATAGTGAGTTTATTAGTTATTAGAAAAAATAGAGACAAAAGCAAAATAAATACAAGACCCATTTCTATATTATGTGTGTTGTTTTCGCTCTCATTTATTGGCTATTTATTTCCCATGAACAGTATCAGCTCTATGTTTATTGCTGACCCTGCCACTTGCTGGTATGGAATTATCCTCTCAAAATCTACTTTAACATTTATTTTTACCTTGTTTTATTTAGGCTGGGCTTTGGTGGGACTATATTATTTGGTAAGAAGTGAATTGCAATTTGTCAATAAGCCCACGCTTTTCATTATATTTTTAATATCGAATGCTTTTTTAGTAACTGGGTTATTGGCCAACTCTGGTATGGGCCATAATGTTTGGAACAATTTAGAAGATACAGACTTTAAATCTATTTCCGCATCTCTGTATATATATTCCTTTTTATTATATTGTTTTATTTCAGCTATTATATCAGCCTACTTTATTATTATTACGGATATAAAAGATTTTATTGGGTTTAAAAAATTAATGCTGATGGCCAAACATAAAGCCTATCAGGGATTATATACTGAAATTCCTATATATATTTTATCTTTAGTATTTGCCGGAATTGTAGCTCTGGTATTTACTATATATGCATTGGTAATAAATCCAGATACCGAAATAGGAAGCTACTCCCTATTCAGTATTTCAAAAACGGGTGTTCCATTTGTGATTGCGGTACTGCTATTTGCTGTGAGAGATATAGGTATATTTTTGTGGGTGAACTTTACGATGAAGGCACGCAGGGCAGACACTTTGGCCATGACTTATCTGATGATATTGTATGTATTGATTCCGATCCTCGCTACCGAATTATCTGACAAATCCATACTTAATTTATTTATTGCCGTTCCTGGAAATGGGCCATTAATTACAATGATACCACCCGCTATTCAAGCAGCAATTATGATATATATACTTCGACAAAGATTTAAAACCTCGAAACTGTTAAATTAATTTTGCTGTCAGTCTGAGTTTATCGAAGACGTAGTGAAAGTGTACGCTGTTTGTCTATCCTTCGATAAACTTAGGATGACAAATAAAAGATTCGTAATTTACTTACTCGGTGTATATATCGCATCCTTTTTAGGAGCCACACGGCTAGATATATTAAACCCAGTAGTCCACATAGTATACAGATTGGATTTGGGAATTACATAGCCTGGCAATAAACCAAACTCTAATCGGAAATGGCCTCCAAAAGTTCTGGTACTACGCCACTGCCATCCCATACGGAAACCCGTATTTCGCAATATAATTTTACTGCGGTCCTCAGCACCTTGCAAATAAGTGGCCGTAATACTGGTGGCAGGTGCGTACATAAAATCCATATAAAACTCACGCATCCTTTTCTTTCCTTTTTCTCTGGAAAAACCATCTACCTTAATTTTAAAATCCTGTATAGTTTTAAACAATAAACCTCCATATAGCGTAACTGTGGACATATTATAGTAGTTAGTATATGAACTACCAACTCCACCTTTAACGCTCGCACTTCCATTAATATTATAATGCATGAGTCCGCCACGTAAACCAAATATTTTGCGTACATATACCGGAACCGGCAAATAGCTAGTGGTGGTGGTATTATAACTTTGGCTAACATTGGTTACAAACTTATAAGTTTTGGTCTTTACTTTATCCATGAGATGAATGGCCCCAGTGAGTTCCATAAAATTTAAAGGCTTTGTGCCATGCATTCTATCACTGTCGCTGCCTATTAAACCCAAAAGCAAGCCCTTGGCAAATTTAGCTTCCAATGAAACGCGACTAAGCATGTAGTTGAACTGCAAACCAATTGGAGCTTCAGTAACCCCAAAATCAATTCCTGTATATAACCCAACCGTAAAATTGTTTACATTATACGGATTATTGTATTTGTAACTATAATTATAGGTTTGCGAAAAAACATTTGACGCACAAACGATTGCTACTACAACAAGAAAAATTTGTGTTTTTAATTTTGACTTCATAATATTTTTGATTAGTATTGCAAAGGTGAGAGCAATAAACTTGATGGGCAATACGCAAAAAGTAGTAATTATAGCAGATACGTCTATTATAGCCCTGTGCCTACTTTCCTGTATGCTTTTTTTTTCTTTCTCTTCCAAATCTCAAACACTTAATTTTGATAATATATCTGTTGACCAAGGACTGAGTCAAAATACGCTAGGGCCTATTGTTTGCGACAGCTTCGGTTTGATTTGGCTAGGCACTGCCGATGGGCTTAACTGTTATGATGGCCATAGGATGATACAATACCACCACCGAGAAAATGACAGCTTTTCTCTTCATAACGATTATATTTATTTTATAATTGTTAGTAAAGGACAAGACCTTATTATATATGGTAAAAAAGGAGTAGAATTTTATGACAGAAAAACCGACAAATTTCATATGCTTATTGCAGTAGAAGAAATGGAGAAACGTCCTATATCAGGTTTGGTAGTAGGTAGTAGCTATTCCAAAGTATGGTTGGTTAACTATAATAAAACACTTGTAGAGATAGATAAATATACCCGAAAATTAAAATCCTATGATTCTTATGTATGCCCACTCATTAATGATGAAAACCTCTCAATTGATTTCGCTAACAATAATGAAACTGATTTCTTTTTCTCCAATCGTACCAAGCTTTATCATTTCAATTGTGTCACCCACCACCTTTCAGTTGTTGATTCGTCTGATAAAAGTGCATACTATTATGTAGAGAAAGGAGGAAAAAATTATTATGTGATTCAACAAAATGTGATATTATATAAAAACATTAAAGATGGTAATACCATTCGCTATTCTATTCGTGGTGGCACTATTGCTCCTAATTTCAAATTTATAAACCAAGATAAAAACGGGAATTTTTGGATACAATTCCCCAAAAAAAAATCGGCATTATTATACAAAGAACCATCGGGAGATTACACCATAAGCAATGTAAATACCAATATTGGCAATGTACAACAATCAACTACCGTAAGCGATTTGGTGGGTAACTTATGGATGGGAACAGATGGTAGTGGTGTGTTTTTTTTAAATCATAACAAACTTAATATTGAAAAATATACAGTACCCAATACTCCACTTATGGTGAAAGCCTTTTGCCCTATTGATGCTGATAATATACTAGTGGGAACCGTGGCCGATGGATTATATAAATTTACCATTTCTCAGAAAAAATTCATCAAAATTGCAAGTATTAATCATAAAGAAATATATGCCCTATGCAAAAAAAATAATGATGAAATTCTGATAGGCACATTATATGGTATTGTATCATACAATATTAAAACCCAGCAGACTAAAACAAACCTGTACCCAAGAAGTGACTCTATTTATATGTCGAAACAGATTTTAATAGAGGGCAACTTATTATATATATCCAGTTTGGGTGGTTTAACAGTTTATGATATGACTACTGGTAAAGAAGTAGACAAACATCTGACATTGAATATTAGTTCTATTCATCAAATATCATTTGAACCAAACCACAAGAACTTTTTTATATTGACTGAGTATGTAGGTATCAAGTATTTCAATGGTATAGAATATATAGAAATTAATCCCAAAGTTTTTAAAAGCTGCTTTTTTTCCGTACGGCATTTGTACCGCTATAATGATTCCATATATTGGTTTGCTACAGAACAAGGTTTGTTAAAAGTTATATTTGAAAATTCAGCAAAAACCAAACATCATTCCTTTTTATATACCACTGACCACGGCCTTCCCAATAATTTTATATATTCTATAATACCTGCCGCAAACAACAGACTTTGGCTAAGCACCAACAAAGGTATTTGTGAGTTTGACCCTATTCATATTTCTTGTATTAATTATGGCATAAACGATGGTTTACAATCGAATGAATTTAATACAGGGGCATTTCAGGTATTGCCCAATGGTTCTATATTATATGGTGGTGTACAAGGAATCAATGTAATGAATCCGCAAAAATTGTTGAATACTAGACGCAAGCCTAATATATATATAAAAGAAATACGCACCCCGCACACAAATTACTCGTTGATGAATTTGCCATCGGAGTTAGAGATGCCTTATAATGACAACTTATTACAATTAAATTTCTTTACTGACGACCTATCAGATCCCACTAAAAATAAATATTATTATATGCTTGAAGGGCTCGACAATAACTGGGTGATGGTGCAAGGCAATAACCAATTAAGATACGTGGGCCTAGAACCAGGTAAATATATATTAAGACTTAAAGTTATTAATGGAGACAATATTAGCAGCGACGAAAAAACTTTATATATTACCATCACCCCTCCTATTTGGCAAACCTGGTGGTTTATTATTCCAATGGCTATTTTTGTATTGTTTGGTATTATATATATAGTACAACGTGTGAGCAATATGAATATAAAAAGAAAACTAAAAGAACTACAACGCAAGCAAGAAATAGAAGGCATTAGGCAGCGTATCTCAAGCGACCTTCACGATGATATAGGATCGGGACTATCAAAAATGGCATTGATTAGTGAGCTGGCAAAATCGCAAACACAAAACCCAGAGGAGCTTCAAAATAAATTATCAAGGTTAACGGAAAATAGCCGCGATATGATTCGCAGTTTAGGAGAAATAGTGTGGGCCATCAATCCCCAAAACGACAAACTGCCAAACTTGTTAGCCTATATGCGTGCCTATGCCTCAGAATATTTGGAAACCACTGATATAGTTATCACTTATCATATACAAGAATCGCAAGAGGCCACAGCTATTAATCCAGATTTTAAGCGAAATATTTTTCTAATACTGAAAGAATCGCTGCACAATGCCGTAAAATACGCAGAAGCTACTCATATAGAAATTGGATTCACAGTTAAAAATAACAACAACACACCTATTGAATACCAGTTTTGGATATCGGACAATGGAAAAGGAATTGACCAAAATGCAATGCGTAAATTTGGCCACGGGCTTAGCAGTATAAAAAAACGGGCCGAAAGCATTGGTGCTTTATATACCCTTGAAAGCAGTATGGGGAAAGGCGTAAAGATAATGTTGGAAGGAACTTTGTAGTGGGATTCGGGGGTCTGGATTCGGGATTCAGGGCCATACGGCAGCAGGCAGCAGCAACACCAAATCCGGATTCTGGATTCGGGATTCGGGGCCATACGGCAACTGGCGTCAGCAACACCAAATCCCGAATACAGACCCCAGAATCCCGAATCCCAAAATACTACCAAAGTGTGATTGCACATACACTTATTATAGTCGATTTTTGCATATATATATTATGAAAATAAAAACATCACTGGTTGAGGACGATCGCGATTTGCAGAAGTCGATGATAGAGATACTGACCTCATATCCTGATATAGATTTGGTATCTGTATTCTCTAATGCTGAGGATTGTATCGACCACATAGGAGAGAATATACCCGAGGTGGTACTAATGGATATTAATTTACCTGGGCTAAGTGGTATCGAATGTGTTACCTTATTAAAATTAAAACTACCTACCACGCAGTTTATGATGTGCACGGTGTACGAACATGACGACGCCATTTTTGATTCGCTTTGTGCAGGTGCAACCGGTTATATATTAAAAACTACACCGCCTAATGATATTCTCAAATCTATTATAGAGATTAAAAATGGGGGTAGCCCTATCAGCCCATCCATTGCCCGCAAAGTAATAAAAGCATTTAATACCATGCGTGCCCCATCTGATGAGCTTGCATTATTATCGCCGCGTGAAAAGGAAATTTTGGAATATCTATCCAAAGGATATCGCTATAAAGAAATTGGTTCCCTGCTCAATATCTCTACTGAAACTGTTCGAACACATATCAGAAATATATATGAAAAGTTACAAGTGCAAAGCCGTACTGAAGCCCTTAATAAAATATATAAACGATAGACTCTATTTAGGGGTAACAAGGATTTTGTTGGTCTAAAGGACTTTGCTCACCTTTTCCTTGTTGTCAGATTTTGGGATGTCCCCGGAACGATATAAAAAAAATAGAATTAGGCGTTTAGTTTGAAAGATATATAATATGTTACAAAAAAACAGAACTTATAGAATGATAGGAGATGCCATTTTTGTTTGCAGAAGTGATAGTGGTGAAAGAAGCGAAGGGAGAGGTGCCCTGTGTGCGGTG
>JANYDJ010000021.1 GCA_025363675.1 Flavobacteriaceae bacterium
CTAAGGACACCACTCTATTGTTATATAATAGCAATATTTATTTGTGCAATGAAAATTTTGAAATTAAGCAAAAGTTTGATGTAGAAAATGCCATAAATAGAACTTATTCATTAAAGGATAAATTTTTTATAGCAGCACATAACAATAAATTTCCCCTACAGAAGTATGAAGAAAAAATCATAGGTTGCAAAGTAAGAAATTTCAAATATGATGTTAAGTTTGATAGAGAAGATACAACATGGTTTTTTATTTTTAATACAGTTACAAATAAAGTTGAGCTATATCCTATCCCTATTCCAGAAGAATGTAAAAACCTTGTATGGGGGTTTAACGATGGAACACAATATGGTCTAGTTTCTAACAACAAACTCTACATTTCATATCCATATAGCGAAGAAATTACCATTTTTGATTTAGAAAGGAAAACATACTTAAAGAAACGCATTAAGTCATCTTTTCAAAGTAATAATGATATTACTTATGCTTATACACAAAAACAATTTGAATTTATAAACAAGTATCATCAAATATCAAAAATTTGGGAAAGGTACATTGTGCAAAACAATAGTTCAGCCAACTATTCCAATTTATTATATGAACCCAAACATGACCGGTATATTAGACTTTATTTTGATAGTCACCCAGTTAAAAATAAAGATGGGTTGTATAATTTAAATACTGAGAGAAAATCGTATATGATGGTTTTTAATAAGGATTTAGAAATAGAATATGAAATAGAACTTGGTGAAGGATTTTACGATTTTTTATCTTTTACAAGTAATGGCAAAGTATATATAGATTTTAATCACCCTAGTCCCAATGGTAATAATCAAACATATAGAATTAAAGTTATTAATTTTAATAATTAGTTCCTTAATTTTAGAATCTTGTAAAGATATTAAATCGATTAATCAAGATTCGAAGTATACCCAAGCATATTTTAAAATTAATAATATTGAGTTTAATAAAAGTAATTCGTGGGTAATTGTAAATAAGCCAGGCTCTTGTGGAGATTGGATTTGTGGTACTCGACTACATAGTTTTATTCTGTCAAATATGAGAACTCCTTCTGCTAAAGTATATTTAATAATTGGAAATCATTACGATGCCAAACTCGATAGTATAGTGAGTTTGATGAATAACATAGTTACTATTTATGATATGAATAATAATTTAGCTAGGTATGGGTTTAATAATATAGAGACTAGAGTTTTACAGTACAAAAATAATAAATGTATTTTGTCAACAAATCTGAATAATGATAACTATATAGAAATTGGAAATAAAATTAAGGGCGATGATTAAATCCTCCATTTTAATATTTACAATTTTATTTTTACAGAATTGCAAGAATATTGATTCTGTAGGATCAAATTTTGTTTCAGATTCGACTGAGAATACACAAATAGATTTTTGTATTAGTCAGCTTCATAAAAATGTTGATTCGGTTTTGTTTTTATTTGTCCTTAAGCCTAATAATTGTGGTTCATGCAATGAAAAGTGTCTAAATATTATAACTCAATATTTCTATGATAAAAATTATTTCATAGTTTCTGATATTTTTAACAGTGATATTGATAAATATACTTCTAGTTTAAAAAAAAATAAATATTTAGAACCAGTAAATGATTTACTAGTTAAATATGGGTTTACTAGGGTAGAAAATACTTTATATGTAGTAAAAAACAGAAAAATAGATAAAGTACTCCCAATTACAACTTCTAATTTTGTGAAAGAAAGCGAGAACATTTTATTATATCTTAAAGAGAATAAATATTGAGTTAATAACGAATAGCGAAAGTAATTTGTTTGTAAACTAAATGTACAATTACTGTTAACCTTGTTTAATGCAACATAACCACTTTTTTTATCTTTACGTTGCTAGACAAGCCTTTATCCCATACATTTCGGCAACTTATCTTCATGATGTTGTATTATATAATTTCCATCATCGGTTTTCTCGGTAGTAAGCAATGAAATAATTGTATATATAGCAGTAACCTGTTATTTTATGATGTGGTTTTTTTCGGAAGGGAAATATACAGAAAAATCTCACGAAGAAGTATCGCTAGCAGACTAAAACAGCTTGCTGCTCAAAGCGGAGTTCGCCGCGGCGAATTAGTGGGTCAGAGAAGCCCTTATCCCATACATCATCGGCAACTTATCGCCATGATGTTTTATTATATAATTCCCATCCTCAGTCTGCTCAGTCTGCTTAAAACAATTATAATGCGAAAAATTATATTCATTAAATACTTCTAGCTTCAGTCCCGCATTTATTAGAGCATTCAAAATTTCGCTCAAATCGTGGTTCCAGCTGTATGATATATTTTTGATATCGGCATTGTGGTCGGCATAGCTTCCTTCGCTTTGTTCTATAATAACTTCTTTGTTAAAATAGGAATATTGTATATAGTTAAATTCATCGTCGAACATCCACACCACAGGGTGAAAATCGACCATTGCAAACTTGCCACCAGGCTTTAAATATTTGGCTATAATATTTGCCCAGGCAGTCATATCGGGTAACCAACCTATGGTGCCGTAGGAGGTAAAAACTATATCATATTTCTCATCGAGATGCTGAGGCAAACTATATAAATCACTACATACAAAATTTGCATATATTTTTGTTTGCTTTGCAAGTTTTTCAGCTTCTATAATAGCTTGTGGCGATAGGTCAACTCCTGTTACTTCTGCTCCCAGTCTCGCTAACGACAAACTGTCCAATCCAAAATGGCATTGCAAATGGAGTAGGGATTTGCCAGAAACATCGCCCAATAAATCCAACTCACTTTTGTTCAAACTGCTTTTTCCATTCAAGAAAGAAGCTACATCGTAAAATTCGGATTTTATATGCGATTCGGTTCTCTTATTCCAAAGTTCGCGGTTTATTTGTATATAGTCGGGCTCCATCATAATTAATAAAAAATGGATATAGCAACAACAGAAATTATCATATTATAACCTTTTACCAGAGGCTATAATCTCAGCAATATCGAGTACTGCAATTTGTTCTTCTTTTTCTGCGTTTTTTATCCCATCAGTTAGCATAGTGTTGCAGAACGGACAAGCAGCTGCCACAATAGTGGCACCCGATTCTAATATATCTGCAGTGCGTTCTATATTAATTTCCTTATTCCCTTTTTCTGCTTCTTTAAACATTTGGGCTCCACCTGCACCACAGCATAGGCCATTGGTTTTGCAGCGTTTCATTTCTACCAGTTCTGCATCCAGTTTTTCCATCAGCATTCTAGGGGCTTCATATATACCATTGGCACGCCCCAAATAACAAGAATCGTGATAGGTAATTTTCTTGCCTTTAAACTCACCGCCTTCAATAGCCAATCGGCCTTGGTTGAGTAATTGTTGCAAATATTGGGCATGGTGTATTACCTCATAATTGCCACCCAAACTGGGATATTCGTTTTTAAGCGTATTAAAACAATGCGGGCAAGTGGTTACAATATTTTTAATACCATAGGCATTCATCACCTCTATGTTTTGCATAGCCAGCATTTGAAATAAGAACTCATTGCCAGCTCTTTTTGCAGGATCTCCAGTACATGTTTCTTCAGTGCCAAGTATGGCAAACTTTACCCCTACATGATTTAATATTTTAGCAAATGCTCTCGATACTTTTTGTGCTCGTTGGTCGAAACTACCTGCACACCCCACCCAAAAAAGCACTTCGGGAGTTTCGCCCTGTGCCACCATTTCACTCAATAAAGGAATCTGTTCCATATTAAACCTGCTTTTTATTTTTCTGTTGCAAACATAAGCCAGCCCCTTATATTTTCAATTTTTTATTGCCCCGCTTTTTCAGGGCTGGGCACAAAAAAAGCAACCTTGTTTGCACAAGATTGCTTTTATAAAATATCTAATTACAAATACTTATTTTCCTTCTGCAGCTTTAGTCTGCATTTTCAATTTATATTTGGCATGGATCATTTGTTGACGGCGACGGATACAAGGCTTTTCGAAAGCCATGCGGCTACGTACTTCTTTGACAACCCCGGTTTTTTCAAATTTCTTTTTGAACTTCCTAAGAGCTTTGTCTAATGATTCGTTTTCTTTTACGTTGATGTAAAGCATATTCTTTTTTTACTTTTCTATTTTTAAGGGTTGCAAAAATAGGCAAAGATTTTAAAACTGCAAACAACAAATTGTAAAATTAAAATTATCCGACAGCACTAATAAAATCAGCCTTGAAGGTTCTATTTTCAATACTGTATCGATCGCCTTTCACCATTACGTGCACTTGTAAATTTTCTAAACTGATGGGGGAACCTTCAGAAATGTCAGCAATATTGCTGTGTTTGATATTGTGGCCATCCACTATAATTACGCAACCAGATCCGATTGCTTCCATCTGGGTCCCTTCTGTAATTAAGACGCCAGTATCTTCACCCAAACCAATACCGATAGAGCCTGGGTTAAGTCCTACTGCCTGGGCGAGGCGGCCAAATCGGCCACGTTTTTCGAAATGCGAATCGATAATCACACCTTTCACAAATGAAAGGCCGGTAGTTAGTTTTACTTCGCCTTTTAAATGTGCAGTAGTGCTGTTGCCTTGGTATATCATGGTATTGCTCATGGCCATGGCTCCTGCTGATGTACCAGCAATAGTAAAGTCTTCATTGATATATCGTTCATGTATAATATCAATAAATGGCGTACCACCTAATAAACTGGTAAGCCTAAGTTGGTTGCCACCACTAAACATTAAACCCTCACATTTTTGGATACGTTCGATATAATCTGGGTTCTGTGCATCATCGCGGTTCTTAATATGAATAACGCCCACTCTTGTGCAACCCATTTTACCAAAAGCATGCAGATAATTTTCGCCCACTTCCTCTGGTATAGAGGAGGCGGTAGTAATTACTTCAATTAGCGGGTCAGGTTTGCCAACCACTTCTACAAATCTTTTTAAAATACCCAGCTCAAAAAAGTTGAGGTTATTCATTTGTATGAAATCTTTTTCGGGCATGGTGCCTTTATCTTCGGCACCGCCAACAGCAATGAGCTTACCTTTCGGAATTTCCATGCTGCAAATGTAGGCTCATATATAATACAAGGTCGATTTCATGATTAACATATTATAGACAACCATAACTATATGATTTGAGAATTGTTAAATAAAGCTTACCAAAACCCGAACTTACACTATTCCACATATAACACAAGCCCTTTCAAGTATTCACCTTCGGGATGGTATATATTAATGGGGTGGTCTATGCCCTGGGTTAATTGATGTATAATCTTCACTTTTCTTTTCGCATCTGCCCCAGCTCCAAAAACTATTTTACGAAAAAGAACGGTATCGATATTTTTCGAACAAGAAAAAGTAAATATAATGCCTCCGGGTTTTATTTTTTGAATGGCGAGCATATTAATATCTTTATAACCCCTACTAGCTTGTGGCACTGCACGTGCATGTTTGGCAAATGCAGGAGGGTCCAATACTATAACATCAAATTGATTTGACGGCATTCTTCGCAAATAATCGAAACAATCTTCGGCCATCGATGAGAAAGCCGCATCAGTGCCAAAATTTGCTATCATATTTTTATCACACATCTCCACTGCCGATTTTGATATATCAATAGAAGTAACATTTGCAGCATGGCCTTGCAGGGCAGAAATAGAAAACCCACCGGTATAACAAAAGGTATTGAGCACACTTTTATTTTTGCTATAGTTTCTCAACAAAAAACGATTGTCTCTCTGGTCCAAAAAGAAGCCAGTTTTTTGTCCATTTTCTATATCTACTTCATAGGTTAATCCATTTTCTTTTACCGTAATTATAGGCTCACCCTCAATGCCGTACCATCCTTGGGGCAAACCAATATCCTCGATATGCTTACTGCTTTTTTTTGTTTTCAGATATATATATTTAAAGCCAATATTGTGTAGTGAAATGGCAATATGTTCCAAAATATTCTCGGTGCCTTTGTGCAATATTTGCAACACAACGGTATTGTTATATACATCTGCAATTATGCCAGGCAATGAATCCCCTTCTGCATGCACTAGGCGAAAACAATTGGTATTTGATAAATCTAACAAATTTTTACGCATAGTATATGCTTGCGAAAATCTTAAATCCCAATACGATTGGTCTATAATAACATCCGCGTTATCATATTCGAAAATTTTGCATACAATTTCACTTCTCGCATCAAAAAATCCATAACCCATCCATTTTCCTTTATCATCATTTACTTGTATAATATCTCCCGTTTCAGCTTGTGGCAAATGTTTAACGGCACCACTAAAAACCCAGGGATGCCTATTGATTAAGCTACGCTGGCGGTCAGGCTTTAATATTAATATGGGTAAATTCACAGTATCTAAATTTTAGGCAAAGGTACTTTTATATCCCCAGCAAATAAAGAACACCTAAAAACTAACCCCTAACTACTAACGACTGACTACTAACGACTGACCACTAACAACTATATATTAATTTTGTAATATGCTCATCACGCCTTTTGTTTGCGGGAAAATGGAGGAGACAAAGAAAAAATTTATCGATATTGAAGGGCTGTTTCGCAGCAAAAATCCTACTTTACTGAAGTGGCTGCCGCGGTTTATATTAAGATTTATTAAAAAACTTTTACACGAAGATCAGATAAATGACTTTATGTACCGTCACCGCAATTCAAATGCATTTGAATTTTCAACAGGAGTGACTATAGAAATGGGCGTGAGTGTTGAATCTGTGGGGTTAGAGAATATTCCCCCAACGGGTAACTGTGTTATTATAGCCAATCACCCACTGGGCGGACTAGATGGTATGAGCCTTGTGCCCGAAATAGCAAAGGTGCGAAAGGATATTAGTTTTATAGTAAATGACCTTTTGCTGAATCTCACAAACTTAAAAGAAATATTTGTAGGAGTAAATAAGCATGGGCGAAGTGCCACCGCTCAAATGCAGGAACTTGATCATATTTTTGCATCGCAAAAAGCAGTTTTTCTTTTTCCAGCAGGCTTGGTATCACGCAAAATTGATGGAAAAATACAAGATCTTGAATGGAAAAAGACTTTTGTAACCCGTGCCCGCAAGTATAAATCGCCCATTATCCCCATATATATATATGGCCAAAACCGACCCTTTTTCTACAACCTTTCTCTTTGGCGTAAACGGCTAGGCATAAAAGCAAATATAGAAATGATTCTGTTGCCCGACCAAATGTATAAACAAAATGGACAGACCATTAAGTTTGTAGTGGGCAAACCAATTTCTCCCGAAGAGCTAGCCAAACATCCCAATGATAAAGAGGCAGCAAAGTGGATTCGTGAGCAGTTATATAGTCTTAAAACCCAAATAAAATAAGCAATGCAAGATATTATAGCCCCAATTGATAGAGCGGTGTTAGAAGCTGAATTGTCGAAGGGGTATTTTGTTAGAAATACAAACAAGGGAAACAATTGTATATATATTATCAACCACCACAACTGCCCCAATGTGATGCAGGAAATTGGACGGTTACGTGAAGTTACTTTTAGGGCATCGGGAGGAGGCACAGGCTTGCCAGTAGATATTGACGAATTTGATACAGCAGAAAATGGCTACGATCAGCTGATAGTATTTAGTCCAGAGGACAGAGAAATTATTGGCGGCTATCGGTTTATTGATTGCAATAAGGCTATTGATAAGCAAACCGGACAGATACATTTATCCACCAGTCATTACTTCGATTTTAGTTCGAAGTTTATAAAAGATTATTTACCCTATACCCTGGAGTTGGGCCGTAGTTGGGTACAACCAAATTTTCAGCCGGCAGTAAATCCACGCAAAGGAATATTTGCCCTCGATAATATATGGGATGGCTTGGGGGCATTAGTAGTAAAGAATCCACAAATTAAATATTTCTTTGGGAAAGTAACCATGTATGGCAGCTATAATAGAGAAGCCCGCAATCTGATATTGTATTTTCTGGGGCACTATTTCCCTGACAGAGAAAATTTATTAAAACCGCATCATCCACTGCAAATAGAAGGCGATATAAGTACTATGGAGAATTTTTTTGCAGGTCTTGACTATGATGATGGATTTAAAATTTTAAACCAAACAGTGCGTAACCTAGGTGTAAATATTCCACCATTGGTCAATATATATATGAATCTTTCACCTACGCTCAAAACCTTTGGTACCGCCTGTAATCCTGATTTTGGCGATGTAGAAGAAACGGGTTTAATGGTAACAATCGCAGATATTTATCCTGAGAAGAAAGAACGGCACATTAATAGCTATAGAAATTAATACAATATTATTACACTGTACATGCAACTGTTTAAGCACATCCTGCATCTAATGTATTATAAAATATCATGACGGCGAAAGAACTTATCAATAAAAAACTAAATCCACTTTACCTCAATATGCAAGTGGGCGAGGCATTAGAAGAATTAAATAGGTCTGGCTTGGCTCATTTACCGGTAGTGGAAGACCTTAAAGTAGTGGGTCTTGTATCATCTGAGAATTTGGTATCGCTCCCCCAAGATGGTTCACTAAATGTCCACTTGGAGAATGAAAAAACGAATCGTGTTTTTGAAAATATCCATGTATTTGAACTCCTTAAATTTTTTGGCCAAAGCGAAAGCACCGCACTGGCAGTGGTTGATAAAGACGATAATTTCGTAGGCATAGTGATTCTTACCGATCTGGTTTTTGAATTACAAAATAGATATACCGGTTTGCAACAAGAGCGGGGAGAAGGGGGTATACTAACACTAGAAATGGAATGGAATGATTTTAAACTTACCGAAATTGCCCATATAGCAGAATCAAACGACAGCAAAATACTGGGGCTATATGTGTCGCAACCCGATGCTGATACCAGTAGGATAGAAGTTGCAATACAGTTCGATCGTTCTGATATACGCAATATTTTGGCCTCGTTCGAACGGTTTAAATATCAAGTAAGAGCTTCCCATATCAGTGAGGAAGATTGGCAGCTTATGCAGCAACGTTATAATGCGTTGATGAAATATTTAAGCATGTAAACCATGCTATTTATTAAGTTGAAAAGATTAAATTTGCAACTTAATATATCATACTTTTGCAAGTAGCCCTTTATACCAAACAAAACACAGAAACCACGGCAGTATATATAGCCGAGGTGCAACGATGGCTTCAGTCGCAAGGGTTGGATGTTTTGATTTTCAAACAAATTGTAGCATCGTTCCCAAGCGAGTTCCCAAGTTCTACACATACTTTTAATGATGCATCGGCGGTAAAAGATGCTGAATTGTTTGTAACAGTTGGAGGCGATGGCACCTTTCTTGACTCTGTGTTATTTGTACTTCAACATCAAATACCCGTAATGGGCATCAATACCGGTCGCTTAGGTTTTTTAGCCAATGTAGCACGTGAAGAATTCGTATCTGCGTTTCAAAATTTCTTTCAAAACAAGTATGAAATTGAGCAACGCAATTTGCTTCAGTTAGAAACCGATAGAAATTTATTTTATCCCAATACTTTTGCTCTTAACGATTTCGTGATTCATAAAAAAGATACCTCATCAATGATAACGGTACATACTTATTTGAATGGCGAATTTTTAAATTCATACTGGGCCGATGGCCTTATTATAGCAACTCCCACGGGCTCCACAGGTTACTCATTAAGTTGCGGCGGACCAATCATTTTTCCTTCATCTTCGGCTTTTGCTATCACACCAGTGTCACCCCACAATTTAAACGTACGACCAGTTATTGTTCCCGATGATCAAGTAATTAGTTTCGAGATAGAAGGAAGGGGTACAAATTTCTTGGTGAGCCTCGATTCTCGTAGCGAAACAGTTGATACCACGGTGCAACTAGCGATAAAAAAAGCTCCCTATAAATTAAACATTATTCGGCTGCACCAAAAAGACTATTTAGATACCCTTCGGAAGAAAATGATGTGGGGTCATGATGAAAGAAACGACCTACGTTAAAAAAGTAAAAAAAAAAATTGGTTTTTGTTTGTATTGGCTTATTTTTGTAGCCTGTTATATTTAAAATCTGCCATTATGAAAAAGAAAATTACCCTCTTAACACTCACACTTACTTTGTTAGTAGGTTTTGCAAATGCCCAAGAATGGGAATTCGGAATATTTGTAGGGCCCGCCCAATATCAAGGTGACTTATCAAAAGCTCAAGTTACATGGAAGTATACTCGTTTACAAGGAGGTGTACTGGCTCGTTATAACCTCACTCCTAAAATTTCCTTTAAAGGAGGTCTCAATTATGGTTATGTAAAAGGAGATGACAAGGCATGGGGCGATAAACTTAGCTCTACTTTCAAAAAGACTGATTATGGTATAAATAATGGTATTAACACAGAGGCCAATTATTATGACAGAAAAAAGAGAAATCTTAATTTTCATTCCGTAATTATTGAACTTACAGCTCAAGTAGAGTATAATATTCTAAATTTTATTCCAGGTTCTAAAAATTATAGATGGACCCCTTATTTATTGGCTGGTTTTTCAGTATTCCATTTCAACCCAAAAACAGAATTAGACGGACAGACCTATAAATTAAGAGGATACCAAACCGAACTTAATAAACCCAACTACAGTCTAATTTCATTTGCAATTCCTACTGGGTTTGGTATTAAATACAACTTCGGTCGTCTTTGGTCAGTTTCATTCGAAATGGCAGGTCGCAAAACCTTTACTGATTATTTAGATGATGTTCATGATGCCTATCCAAACTTGTCAAGCGATGCTACAACCAATAAATTGGCCGATAGAAGCGGAGAAGTAATTGATCCAGGTACCAAGCAACCTTACCCACAATTTGGTATATTGAAGAGCCCAATGTCTCACACGCCTCACCAAATAATTAGAGGAGACTATAGAAACAAGGATACCTATATCTTTACTGGTTTCACGCTTACAAAGACAATTAGAAAATTTGTTTGTGCCAATTTCTAATAGTAGAAAATTTTATATTAAGGCCGGTTAATCCGGCCTTTTTTTTTAATTGTGTTCAATACGTATTTGCCATTCATAAAATAATTTTGTTTATTTGCAATAGTTTTCATAATTTTACGTTATTCATTAGTTAGATAGTGCACATTCAAAAACATTTTTTCAAGAGTATACTAATCATTTTGATAGTTTCTTCAAATATCCGTACTGCTAAATCTCAAAGTTTAGAGTTTGGTATTTTAGGCGGTTCAACTCATTATATGGGTGATTTAAGCGATATGAAAATAAACTTTAAATTAACCCAGCCAGCGTTTGGCATGTTCGTTCGATTCAATCCCGATAGATACTTGGCGGTGAAAGGTAGTTTTACTTATGGCACCATTGGTGGGGCAGATTCACTGAGCTCTAATCCGGACCACGTGAGGCGTAACTTCAGTTTTAAAAGCAATATATTAGATTTTGCTTTCTTGTTAGAATGGAATATTTCAGGGTTTTGTTTTCCTGATGGCGAGAGTTATTACGGGTTTTCACCTTATTTATTTACGGGTTTAAATGTATTTCATTTTAACCCGCAAACTTATTATAATGGTAGATGGTATGAATTGCAGCCTCTAGGAACCGAAGGGCAAGGCTCTACACAATACCAAGACCGCCATGCTTACGAACTTTCACAATTGGGAATCCCCTTAGGCGGCGGATTGAAATTTAGGTTTAACGACAACTGGAATGCGAGTATGGAAGTTGGATTTAGAACCACCTTTACTGACTATTTAGACGATGTGAGCAGTAATGGGTATGTAGAACCTGCCTTCTTGCAGCAGAATAAAGGCAGCGATAATCCTGCAGCCCAGCTATCTGATAGGTCTGGCGAAAAAACGCCTTGGTCAAGTCAATATAATAAAATTACAGACGATCCTGATACGGTAGATAAGGTTTCAAGAGGAAACAAAAATACGCCAGCAGATTTTTATTTGTTTGCAACCGTAAGTCTTTGTTATCGTTTTCCATTGCCAGGTATAAAATGCACTAGTTTTTAAAATTTGAAAAAAGTAGTATTATATATAATCCTTTTAGCTCCAATTGTGGGATTTACTCAGATTAAATCTGACAAGCATGAATGGGGGGTTCAAGGCGGGGTAATGAATTACTTGGGTGATTTATCGCCAGGAATAAAAATAAGCCAATTTCATCCGGAATTTGGAGCCTTTTATAGGTATAATCACAATAGTTATTTTGCTTCACGGTTGGGGGTTAACTATGGTACCATATCGGGTGCTGATTCTATATGGGATTTTAATCGTTCGCGTAATTTGCAGTTTTTCTCTCCAATATTGGAAATAAGCGGTATGAGCGAGTTCCATTTTCAAAAATTTGGATTTGATAAATTCTCACATCGGTTTAGTCCATTTTTTTGTTTGGGATTTAATGTGTTTTACCATGAACCTAAAGCAAACTACAGAGGATCTGCCTATTCTCTTAGACCCTATGCTACAGAAGGACAGTTGTTAAGACATAATAGCAACTATCAGCGGATTAATTGGGCATTACCAATAGGAGGAGGATTTAAATTTTTCATGAACAAAAATTTTGTGCTTGGTCTTGAATGTTTCTGGCGTAAAACAGGAACAGATTACTTGGACGATGTGAGTACTTTTTACCCCAAACAGTCCGATATCATTAAATTCAACGACCAACGCACCATGGATGAACGATTGATGACAGTGAATTTATATGACCGATCGGGCGAGAGAAACAATGATGTGAAATTGAGTTTCGAAGGTAAACAGCGGGGCAATCCATATAATAAAGATTGGTATTATACCATAGCAGTCTCATTATCATATAGAGTAGTAAAATATTCCTGCAAGAAGGGCGGTTTTTAATATCTTTGCATCAAATCGCCGCTCACTTCTTAGCACCAATGTCTTTAAAAGCACAGATAGATTTAACTAAAATACCTAAGCATATTGCCATTATTATGGATGGCAACGGCCGTTGGGCTAAAGGCAAAGGCAAGTTCAGAATTTTTGGTCATCAAAATGGAGTGAACTCTGTTCGCGAAGTATGTGAATCAGCAGCAGAACTAGGTGTGAAATGCCTAACACTTTATGCTTTCTCCACTGAAAATTGGAGCCGACCTGCAAAAGAAGTAAAGGCTTTGATGCAATTGTTGGTGAAAACCATTAATCACGAAATGCCTACGCTGCAAAAAAACAAGATCAGGTTATATACAGTGGGGCAACTAGAAAGATTGCCTACCGATTGTAGCAGTGCATTATTAGAAGCATGTGAAGCTACAAAACAGAATGACCAAATGGATTTGGTGCTGGCCCTTAGCTATAGCTCTAAATGGGATATTGTGAACGCTGTTAAGAAAATTTGCGAACGTGTAACCCTTGGTGAAATTAAACCGTTTGAGGTGGACGAAATGACTATAAACAACCAACTAAGCACTGCCCAGTGGCCACATCCAGAATTATTAATCAGAACAAGTGGCGAACACAGGGTAAGCAATTTCTTATTATGGGAAATTGCCTACAGTGAGTTTTTTTTTACAGAAACCCTTTGGCCCGATTTTACAAGAGAGCATTTGTATGAGGCCCTAGTAGATTACCAGAAACGTGAGAGAAGATTTGGAAAAACCAGCGATCAATTAGTAGAAGACAAAGTATGAAAAAAAGCAATACATTCTCTTATATATTTGGCTTCATCCTCTTATCTTTAATGGCTGTCACTACTGCTTTCTCACAAAGTGAGGTGGTTGATACAAATAATAATACGACACTCGAATATTCAAAACCACAATTATATGAAATTGCGAATGTGGAAATAGTTGGAGTTAATTTCCTAGATAAAAATTCATTGCAAATATTGTCAGGATTAAATATAGGTAAGTTCATAAAAATACCTGGAGAAGAAATTAGCAAAGCAATAGAGATTTTGTGGAAACAAAATCTTTTCGAAGATATAAAAATATATTTAGCAAAAGTAGAGAATGGCAAAGCATGGCTTGAAATACACTTTGTTGAAAAACCTAGATTGTCAGCCTACGCCACCAATTTAGGAAAGAAAGACAATAAGAAGTTGCGGGAGGAATTGGGAGGTTTCTTAAAAACTGGAAACATCGTGAATGAGAACCTCATTAATAAAACAAAAAACGAAACCATATCATACTTTTATAAGAAAGGTTATATGAATGCATCGGTTGATATTAAACAAGAAAAAGATCACCGAAAGAATTTTGTGCTGCTTAAAATAACGGTAAATAAAGGCAATCGAATAAAAATAAATGATATTATCTTTACAGGAAATCAGCATGTCTCTAATTATAAATTAAGGCAAATGTTGAAAGGAACCAAAAAGGTAAATTGGAATGTATTTAAAAAATCAAAATATATAGAAAATGATTTTGAAAGTGACAAAAAAACTATCATAGACAAATATCTGGCTATGGGATATAGAGATGCTAGAATTGTGAGTGATACTATTTATCCCTATAGCACCAATAGTATTAATTTGCAAATTAATATAGAGGAAGGACATCAGTACTTTTTTAGACATATATATTGGACAGGTAACACGAAATATTCCAATAATAAATTGGACACGGTTCTTGCAATAAAACGAGGGGATATATACAACCAATCTATACTCGAGTCGCACATGAGTATGAATCCCTCAGGGGTAGACATTGCATCCTTATATATGGATGACGGGTATTTGTTTTACAACGCAACCCCAGTTGAAGTATTGGTTGAAAATGATAGTATTGATATAGAAATAAGAATGAACGAGGGACCGCAAGCCATCGTAAACAATGTAACTATTAGGGGAAATACAAAAACCAGTGACCAAGTTATTTTGCGTGAACTCTATGTGAGACCGGGATATAAATTTAGCCGCAGCGATGTGTCAAGGTCTATCCGCGAACTTTCGCAACTATCATACTTTAATCCTGAAAAAATTGGGGTAAACCCTATGCCCAATTCTAATACAGGAACAGTTGATATAGAGTTTACTGTTGAAGAAAAATCGAGCGACCAAATAGAACTTTCTGGAGGTTATGGAGGATATGGCGGGTTGGTAGGTGTGCTGGGATTAACCTTAAATAATTTCTCAGCTAAAAAAATGCTGAAAAGAAAAGAATGGACACCACTGCCTGGTGGCGACGGTCAGCGTCTACAAATAAGAGCACAATCGAATGGCAGTACCTGGCGATCGACCAATTTTTCTTTTACCGAACCTTGGCTAGGTGGAAAACGCCCCAATTCATTTACAATAAGTGCCTATCACTCAGTACAAAGCTATTCTATTACAAGTACTGCCGGTGCCCCAAAGCTTAAAACAACTGGGTTTACCATGTCGCTGGGAAGAAGGCTGAAGAAACCAGATGATTACTTTACGGTGATGAACTCCATAAACTATCAGCGGTTTAATAACTATAAATTTTCTTTTGGCTCGGGCAAGGCTTTGCCCGATGGTATTTTTAATGATATAAATACTTCCATGATTATATCACGTAGCTCGGTAAATGAGCCTATATATCCACGTTCAGGGTCCGATTTTATGTTTTCAGTTCAGGCAACATTGCCCTATTCAAAATTCACCAATAAAAACTACGAGGGATTACCCGATGCAGAGCGGCTCAAATTTTTGGAGTATCATAAATGGAAATTTAATGCCAAATGGTATACTACTATATTTGACAAACTGGTATTTGCTACCCGTGCAAATTTCGGCTTTATTGGCAATTATTCTAATGCCAAAGGCACCCCGCCATTCAACCGATTTTCGCTGGGGGGGAGTGGTTTAACAGGCTATAATCTGGATGGTAGAGAGGTTATTTCTGCCCGAGGTTATAATGACGGAGGCTCGTTAAGTGTGCATCCCGATGGTTACCCATCTTCTATATACAATCGTTTTACTATGGAACTTCGCTATCCGGCAGTTTTATCTCCGTCGCTCACTTTCTATGGATTGGGGTTTGTGGAAGCAGCCAACGGGTATAATAATTTTAAAGTATATAGTCCTTTTGCCACCTATCGTGCTGCAGGTGTGGGTATCAGATTGTTTCTGCCCATGTTTGGTTTATTGGGACTTGATTATGCATATAATTTTGATACTAATTCAGCCAATCCATTACATCATTGGCAAACTCACTTTTTCTTAGGACAACAATTCTAATATATACCCATATGAAAAAAATATTTCTAGCTTTGTTAGCTATAGTATTGATAGGCAGCAAAGCATCAGCACAAAAATTTGCGTATGTAGATTCGGAATATATATTGAGCCAAATGCCTGAATATCGCTCAGCCCAGAAACAGTTAGATGATTTGGCACAACAATGGCAAAAGGATCTTGATGCTAAAATGACTGAAGTAGAGAAAATGTACCGAGAATATCAAGATGAAAAAGTGTTGCTCACCGAAGAAGTTCGTCAACGCAGAGAACGTTCAATTGACGACAAAGAAAAAGGGGCAAAAGATTTTCAGAAAGCAAAATTTTCGGCAGACGGAGAACTATATAAAAAAAGAATGGAACTGGTAAAACCAATTCAGGACAAGGTTTTTGATGCCATACAGAAAGTAGCTAAAAAAGGAGGTTATGATTTTATATTCGACAAATCGGGTGAGGTAGTGATGTTGTATTCCAATGCCAAGTTCGATAAAAGTGACGATGTGCTTCAAGAAATGGGAATAACACCTAAAGAAGAAATAACGCCAAAAGGAGGAGGGCCAGTAACACCTAAAAAGCCTTAAAATAATTTTTTACTACGTGCAACCTTTGGGCTACTTTTGCCGCTTATTATAAAAAAATAAATGATCAATTATAAAAACAATATGTTAAAAATGAAAAACTTGTCCAAAGCCTTGCTGTGTATTGCTTTGTTGGCCACCGGGAAAATTGCCTCAGCCCAAAAAGTAGGCTTTGTGAGTTACGACTCATTATTGTATTTGCTTCCACAATACGAGACAGTAAGCAAACAATTCGACTCTGCAAGAACCCATTATGGCGAGAAATTGGAGGGACAAAAAGCTGATCTTGAAATGGCGGCTATGAAACTGGATTCAAATAAGAACAGAATGAGTCCAAGAGAATACGAACTACAAATGAATGCTCTGCAACAAACAAATCAAAGGATTCAAAGTATAAGCGAAATATATAAAGAAGAATTGGCTAAGTATCAAGAAAGCCTTGTAAAACCCTTAAATATTAAAGTGCGTAAAGCAATAGAAGAGGTGGCTAAAGCCAATGGTTTCTCCTCGGTGGTTGATAAGCAGGTTGCATATTATTTCAACCCTTCAGATGATTTGACCGCTTTGGTAATGAAGAAATTGAACATTGTAATTCCTCCCCCAATGCAAGGCGGGATGCCCCCTCAAAGGAGATAATATATTTCCATTATAATTTTTTGCCCGATTGTTTGCAATAACAATCGGGCATTTTTTATGTCGGAAGGGTTATAATAAATTCTGCACCTTTTCCCACCTCACTTACAATTTCTATAGTACCACCATGCGATTTTATAATATCATAACAAATAGAGAGACCGAGACCGGTGCCATCGCCTGTGGGTTTGGTAGTAAAAAAAGGTTCAAAAATCTTTTGTTGAATATCATACGGAATTCCTGGCCCATTGTCTTTTATTGAAAACTTCACAAGGGCTTCGGCAGAAACTGTGGCAGGTAAATATTGAGTAGTAATAACAATGGAAGCATTGGGTGTATTTTTAAGGGCATAAAAACTATTGGACAATAAGTTTAATAATACACGTGTTATATCTTGCGGAATGATATTAATCTGATGTATGCTTGGGTCAAGATTTTTAACTACCTCACATTCAAATTGTGGATCATTAATGATGGCATTCTGATGAGCAAGGTCAATAACTTCTTTAATTAGGCGATTAATTTCAGTAGGTTTTTTCTCGCCTTTATCTGTCCGACTGTGTTGAAGCATCCCCTTAACAATAGCATCCACTCGCATGCCATGGGCATTAATTTTCCCTAGATTTTGCTCTAGGTCATTCAATATTTCCAGGCGTTCAGTTTCATCTGTAGTGTCTTTTATATCTTTAAACAAATCAATAGATAGTTTAGAAAAATTATTGATAAAATTAAGCGGGTTCTGAATTTCGTGGGCCACGCCAGCCGTAAGTTGCCCCAGGCTTGCCATCTTTTCTTGCTGTATGAGTTGCTGCTGGGTAGTTTGTAAATTGTCCATTGCTTTGCTAAGGTCGGTGTTTGATACTTGTAATGCCTCAGTTCGTTCTTTAACTTTCTTTTCCAAATCTTTATTATTTTCACGCACGATTCGTTCTTTATCAAGTAGGGTAACAATCAGTTCTTTTCGGGTTTGCTCTTTTTCTATACGCTCGTTCCGCACCATATCAGCAATAGCGAATGAGAACATCACCATTTGAAAGATAGAGCCAAATTGGCCACTGCTTTCAGTAAAATAATTAAAGGGTATTACATTGCGTAACATCAATAAATATATAATGTTTCCAATTAAATAACCTGACCATGCAATGAGATAATATCTGGCAGGTTTAAAACCTTTTCTATAAGTGGCAATACCCGCCCAAAAGAACAATATAATGGCGAACATAGACACTGTTTGATTGGTCATACTTCCCATTTGGCGGTCGTCCATCAGGTTTGCTACTATAGCATAACAATCAGCCAAAAGTGTGAGCATGAGCAACCAATATATTTTTGGGGTATATTTTTTTGATTTTAAAAAATGTACCGAGAATAATATAGAAGATATAATACCCACAGCAGTATATGTGGGGCCATAGAAATTAATAGCTGCAAAACCTGTAAATAATATAGGCAACAGGCCTTTTATATATCCAATAAATAAACACCTGCCCAATATATAAAAAATATAATAGAAATATAATTTATCGCGTACAATTATATATAATAAAATACTATATACCAACATTAACAACATAAACCCCATCCACATTCCTTCAGATAAATCAAAGGGGAATTCGGCAGCTATTAAACTATCGTAAGTAGTAATAAATACGGGCAATTGCAGAAAATGGCTCTTTACCCTAATGTATATAGTTTGTGTGGAATCTTTGGTTAACTCTAAAGGCAATATAAAGTGTTTATAGGCGACTTCTCGTTCTGCAAGGGGCGTGAGTGAGCTAATACCTTTTTTAGAAAAGGTAGTTCCATTTACTATATTATAGAAAATCTCAACACTATCTAATATACTGGCTGTTTCAAATGCCCATTTCCAATCTGTTTTATTGGTAAGTGTGAGTTTGCACCATAAATAATTTTCTCTATTGGTGTAATTAGGAACCTCAACAGGGTTTTGAAAAAACTGCTTTTGTATTTCTGGTTTTAATATATCAGCCAAGCTTAAAGTACCGTGCATTTCGGGCAGAATATCGAGATACATGCCTGCGGGGATACGGCTCTTCTGAGTAAGCACCAAAGGTTTTGCCGCATTAGTCTGCTGAATAAAACCAGTAAAAAATAAAAATAGAAAAGCTATATATATATTTATAGTTTTTGATTTTTGCATATTGAATTTTATATATATTATAGTTTAATCACTAATGGTTTTTCTATCATAAAAGGTTCTAGTTTGTCATCGGTAGTAAAATAGTTTTCGTTGGATTGTTTCCACTTTGCAGTTTTACGCAAACCAATGGGATATATAATAAGTTCATCATCTGTAATATGCATACGCAAAAAGTTTTTATAACCTTCGCATTGTAATGATGAAAAAGCTTCATTGTCATGTACGCCAAATATTAAATTGGTAAGAAATAAATACAGTCCCATTAACACACAGCCGAAGAAACCACCTATTATGAAAATTTCACCCAATAGCAAAAAGTACGAACCCAAGTGCTCTGGATCTAAACCTAGGTGCCATATATTTATATGGGTAAATATCCAGATAGATGATAGGTTTAAAGCCACATGCAATAGTCCATGCAGCAGGCCAATAAAGGGGAGCAGTGGATGGGGTTTCGATTTAGTATCGCAGAAAGCGTATAAACCTCCAATCATAGTCATAATCAAAATAAATGCAAATGGCGAAACGGTCATAGCCTCTAAAAAAGCCATAAAAAAATCCGGAAAATCTCCCAAAGGTAAATCGGTAATAAAATCATCGAAACTTGGGCTGTTATTTCTTATTGGTAAGCATACCATCCAAGTGGTAAGCATATATAGTAGACCCATAAAACTGCCAAACTTTTTATTTAAAAATGGGAATAAAAAATTTAAGGATAATAACTTTTTAGATTCTGCTTTAGAAGGGAAAGTTTTATCCAATCTAATACTACCTTCAGTAAGCCCACTTACTTCTGCGGGAAGATTGTGGGTAGGATGCAAAAATGCCCCGCCACCACCTGAAGTAATTTTATATTTGGGATTACTTTCATTTCCATTATTATCTACTATATAGCGTGCATAATGGTGCAAATCGCCAGCAAGAGTAAGGACCAGATTCAGCTCGTATTTTTCTATAAAATTCTTTTCAAAAAAAGCCAAGTTTTGATAGGAGCGGTCAGTAGGTTTGGCACTATATACCCAGCTAGGTTCTGCAGTGGCCAATATCAATTTATCGCCTGGTTTCATTTCTTGCGAAGCAAGTTTCCTAAAATATTCCAACTGTGGCAAATCCACCGCCGATTCAAGTTGTATATCAATAGCCCACATCCATAAATTGGGTCTTAATTGTATAGCAAAATAGCTTCGGTTTTGCTTGGTTTGCCAATTGCCTATTTTGCTCTGTTGACAAAATATTTTTATAAAGTTGGTGAGCCCATCATACCAATCGTGATTACCTGGCACTGCATACATGTGCGGATTGTTATTGGGGTCATGATCCTCATCATTGGGGAATGCACTTGAGAATGGACCAATAAATCGGTTTTCATATTCTTCTTGGGTAGAAGTAGGGTATACTTCATCGCCACCAAGCACTACCACTTTGGCACGAGGCAATATTGTATTGCCATTACCATCATGATTTTGTACATCCAAATTAGGTCGGGCAAGAAGCGATGCCATGCTGAATGTAGAATTAAATCCATCACCCGTATCAGCCATATAATCTAGCCATACTTCGGTTTCTTTATCATAATGATAATGTTTCTCTGGATATAATGCTGCGAGCGTTTCCCGTTTATCAGCATAAGAACCAAAAATGGATGATACAACTGTTTTGATACCTGTACTTATCAATTGCTTTGCATCATACCAGCCAACCATGGGTTGCGGGGTAAATTTTTTCATGTATTGATATATTTAATTTATTTATTAGGGGCTATATATAGTGTCGATTACTCCTCATAAAACTCTTGCAGTGCTCCAAAATAATTTTCGTTCCATCCGTCTACGATATTATCATAATCATCGTCAGGAATATTGGTATGCTTCAACTCGGCCGAGGTCCCATTTTTGTCAGGATGTAATATAATAGTTACGATGGAGGGTTCGGTTTGTTCGCCGAAATACCATTGTTGCACAATTTTTCTCCCCTCTTCAAATTCCAAATTTTTCCCAGTAATACTGCCCTCCCATAACGCAAATTCAGAATCTATATCCGTATTCATTTCTGCTATTTCGCCAGTCCACAATTGTATAGTTGCTTCTTGGGTTAAAGCTTGATAAACCTCCTCAGGAGGAGCAGGTATAATATAATACTTTTTATAGTCTTTCATTTTAGGATTCGGGGGTAGGGATTCTGGATTCTGGGAATGGAATTTATATATATAATAATCATCCGTATGGAATTAACAATTAACAATCCATCATTAACCATTATTCTCAAAGTGTGTCAATATATGTGGCCATACATCGTGTGCAGCATCGCGACCAAATACACAGTCTTGGTGACCATAATCTTTTATTACATGGCGGGTATATTGTGCCGGGCCATTGTTTTTGCAAAGCCAATCATAGGTTTCTTTGGTGGTACGTTGGTCGAAAATTTGATTTTTTTCTGCATGTATAAAACATATAGGAAAATTCAAATTTTTTACATGGGGCATATATATATCTTTCATATCGGCTGAGAGTAATCTATGCTCACGTATACACATAGTAAGTTGTTTATATACGGTCATATTTGCCACGCCAAACATTTCATGGAAATTATCGTGGGTGGTTTGGGTAAGATTATCATGATTATATAAAGGGCCAAACATAAATGATATACGATGGCATACTGGATCATTGCAATATTTTGCTAAGGGATCTGCATATAGTCGCATCAAATCATTTATTTTTTTGTCGTGCAGTCCACCCTTGGTATCAGTATATGCGTCCAATTGCATAATGCCCATGTCGGCTAACATATTCGCAGTTTTTAAGTCAGATTTCATTTGCGGTTGCACGCCACCATAGGGATGGGCTGCCACTTGCATGCATACCATACTACGAATTCCTTTCAGTCCAGTAAGTAGAGACATCATCATAGTAACGGCACCTACACAATGTGTCATCGCTAATATATCTTTTGCACCAGTGGCTTTCTTTATATATTCAACTGCAGCCGGATAATCATACTTCGCTATATCATCTAAAGTACATTGGTTTTTCGATGATTCTAATTCTATACTCGCTCTATTATCCAACAACCAACAATCGTATTCGTTCGCTGTTAAATATTCTATCATATTGGTATCGATAGTATCGGTATCATATATTTTACTGGATACACTAAAGCCGTGGGTAAACATCATCGGGCCCTTAGTTCCACCCTGATATCTCTTGAATCGTAACTCTACTCCATCTTCTGTTTTAAAGAAATGCAGTTCGGGCTCAACGGCTCTAAGCGGACGTTTTTTTCTAGGCTCTGCATCTGGATTAAACAAGGTAGCACGTTTAAAAATACCACCATATACATCCCACAATTGTCCGGCAAAAAATCCTCCGAATGCTGCTATCTCTTTTAATTTTTCTTTAGTGTCTTTGCAGCCGATGGCTTTCATCGTGGTCATTTGTTTGGCAAAGTCGAATGGTTTGATATTTAATATACCTTTTAATACTTGTTTGGCTTGGGCATCTTTACCTTCATATATATCAATAAACAAAGTAGAAGTATCGGGCCACATGTCCATAAATTTATCGTGCAATACATGTTTCTGTCCTTTAAAGAACCAAGTTTTTCCAGTGCTGTCCGATATATTCATTTCATATATCATTAAGCGTTCGCCAATTTTGTTGGGGTTTTTATCAAATAATCCAAACTTGCCATTGCTCACCATCAAAGCATCTTTCGATAGGGCAGCTATATTCACTGTGCCCACAATGGTGCCATGTACTATGCCTGCCTTGGCTTGTTTTTCGGCATCGTAGCAGGTTATGGTTAGTGTAAATTCTGCATTGCTTTTTGCTTTCTTACCTTCAGCAAATGCTTTTTTATAATCGTCGGATGATGAAGAAAAACCTTTCATGGTTTCGGTAAATACCACACCTTTTTCTATAACCTCTGCCGTCTTTTTAGATTTAGATGGAAGTTTATAATCTATCACCCATCCATTGTCTATAGCCATTATAGCTGCATTACGTTCAGCCAATGCTGAAATTGTATATAATGGATTTACACCTAACGAACGCGGGATTATAGCACCATCGCATACATATAAATTATTATATACATCGTTTCCATTTCCGGTAAACACCTGTCCTTTATGGTTAACTACGGCATTGCTTCCTTCGCTTCCCATATAACAACCACCCAAAGGATGCACAGTAATGGTACTGCGTTTCATAACTTTCGACCAAGCAGGATTTTCTATATAGTTTCCGCCGAGCGATTCAGCAGCTATTTCAAGTTTCTCATTTACGGCTTTAAAAATAGGTTGCGAACCTACACCTTTCCAATCGATGCTAAGGTTATTATCCTTCAGAGATATTTTCCCTTCCGAATCATCGTGTGCCATCACCAAATAAGTTTGGGTGTT
Source organism: Flavobacteriaceae bacterium (assembly GCA_025363675.1). GTDB lineage: Bacteria > Bacteroidota > Bacteroidia > UKL13-3 > UKL13-3 > CANJUD01. The sequence goes on from JANYDJ010000021.1 coordinate 23,887, forward strand.
TTTGGTAGCACCTTTATAAGGCCCTTGCAAAAAGCTTTGTGTTTTGCGTAATTCATGTGCAATCTTATCTTTCAAACTGCGTTTTACTTTATGCCCACCTACAAGTGCAGCAAGCGTAAATCCGCCATGCAGCATAGGTCCAATAGCTCCGGGTATAGCAGCATCTTCTATCACAAACCCATCGTTTAAGTTTTTGTTGTCACGTGCATCAACCACGGCTGTAATGCATGGACCAGGTAAATCTTCATCGGCTAAGGTATGGGTGCCTGCCCCTACGCCATTTATTTCCATATCGGTATTATACCCAAAGCCCAGCATATCGCCATTGCCACTAAAGCGGTGGCCTAGTTTGCTAGAAACTTTCAACCCCTTAGCAGCCGATTGTAATAATACATTGGTTGAGCCCACTGAACCTGCAGCTACCACCAAAATATCAGCAGTAATAAATTGCAGGGGGGCATTAAACTTGCTGCGTTCAGCTCCAATCACATCAAAATAGATGATCCATTTTTTGCCTTTCTGTTCTACATATTTTACGCTAATGCAAGTATATATCTCTGCTCCAAAGTTTTTGGCATCGGGCAAATAATTTTTATCCAAAGTGTTTTTTGCCAAATGGTTGCAGCCTGACACACAATCGCCACAGTGGTTGCAGGGCTTTTGTTCTACCCCCACATGGTTTAGGCCATCTACTTTAAAGTTTACATTTATAGGCGGTCTATAAGTTTCCTCTTTAATAGCTTTTCCTGCTTTTATTAGTGCATCTACTTTGGCGGGTTTTCTGTTGGCGGGCAATTGCACAGGCTTTAGCATTTCGTTGGCAAGTTCGTATCCTTTGCTCAGCAAACTTTTCGAATCTTTAATTTCTTTTTTTATTTCAGCAGGCCAGTGCTCGTCGTCAAACACACGCATATCGGGTTTTAGGGAAACATTGGCATTTATAAGTGAAGTACCTCCAAGGCCACATCCTACAAGCACATTAATATCCTCGTGCACATGAAATTCGAACAAGCCGGTTTTAGAACCCACATGTCCTTTTACGGTGCTAAGTTGAGTTTCAGAAATTGCTTCCATTTGCGTATCGGGGAAATCGCCGGCCGAAAATTCGCGGCCACGTTCCAGTATACAAACTTGTTGCCCGGCCCTTGCCATACGCGATGCGGTAATAGACCCACCGTAGCCCGAACCGATAACAACCACGCTATAATGCGGCTTCATGTTGTCAGGATGTGAAGATAGTTTTGCCATAAAATAGAAAAATTAATTAGAAATTAGATGATTAAGGGGGCACAATTTTAATAGCTAAATGTTAAAAGACAAATAAAAATAAATTGTAAAGCGGAAACCATTTGCTTTTTGAGCGATTTCATTAAAAACTACACTTCATAGACATTTCTTATTAGCATTATTAGCTAATTATTATACTAATATAATATACCCACACCAATTACATATACAACGGGAAGTGATATTGTATTTAGAATAGCAAACTAAGAATTTGAAAAAAAATAGTTATCAAAAATTATATAATAACTCAATGCTTAAAGTGCCTAAACCCAGTAATAACCATTGGCAAATTGTGGGTATTGCAATAATCAATGGAAAGCTGGTCTTTAATACTTCCTCCGGGTTGTATAATAGCTGCTATACCATGCTGGTGGGCTAGTTCCACACAATCGGGGAAGGGGAAGAAAGCATCGCTGGCCATTACTGCTCCGTTCAAATCCATATTAAATTCTTTGGCTTTGCTTATCGCATGTTTCAGTGCATCGATGCGTGAAGTCATGCCACAGCCCAATCCTAATAATTGTTTATTTTTTGCCAATATAATAGTGTTTGATTTGGCATTTTTTACCAAGCGGTTTGCAAATAATAAATCTTCTATTTGTGCAGCAGAAGGTTTTGTAGTTGTTATATAATTGAGTTCTGTTTCCTGCTCTTGTTTATTATCTTTTTGTTGTACCAATACACCATTTAATACTGATTTATATTGCCATTGTCCGCGTTCAAAATCTTTTAGTTTTAATAAAGTGCGATTCTTTTTAGCTGCAAATATATTTATAGCTTCTTGGGTAAAACTGGGGGCAATTAGTATTTCAAAAAATATAGTATCAATTTCTTTGGCAAGGGCTTCGTCTATTTCGCGATTAATTGCTATAATACCTCCAAATGCTGAGACAGGATCGCCAGCCAAAGCAGCTTTCCATGCATCCAAAGCATTTGCTCGCACTGCGGTGCCACAAGGGTTTGTGTGTTTTATTATAATACATGCAGGCTCCATAAACTCAGCCAATAAATCAACTGCGGCTTCGGCATCTACTATATTGTTATAACTAATTTCTTTGCCTTGTAGTTGTTCAAATATATTATTGATGTTTCCAAAAAATGCTGCTTTTTGGTGTGGGTTTTCACCATAACGCATCGAGAAAGGATTGTTATAACTTTCGCTAAAATATTGTAATGGTTCTGTATTAAAATATTTGAATATAGCACCATCATAATGATTGGTAGTATAGAAAGCACGCTTGGCAAAATCTTTACGTTGGGCAATAGTGGAATTCCCGTCTTGTGTATTTAATATTTCGAGCAAATTATGATAATCATCTTTACTAGAAACTATCATAGTATGTTGGAAATTTTTGGCCGCAGCTCTTATTAAAGACACACCACCAATATCTATTTTTTCTATAATACTTTCTTCGCTTGCACCGCTTGCCAAAGTTTCTTCAAAAGGATATAAATCCACTATAATTAAATCGATGGGTTTTATATCATGTTGCTCCATTTCTTGTACATCGGTTTCATTATCACGTCTGCCCAATATTCCACCAAACACGCCAGGGTGTAAAGTCTTCACACGTCCGCCTAGAATGGAAGGATAACCCGTAAGCGTTTCCACCATTGTTACAGGAATTCCCATTGCTTCCACAAATGTTTGGGTACCGCCGGTACTGCATATTTCTACGCCCAGTTCATGTAGTTTTTTTACTATGGGTTCAAGCCCATCTTTATAATAAACTGAAATTAATGCTCTTTTTATTTTTACGTCCATATATGTAGTTAGTAGTTGG
>JANYDJ010000043.1 GCA_025363675.1 Flavobacteriaceae bacterium
AGAGCCTATTCTGCTTCATTCGATCATTCAAAGTTAATCAGAGAAAATTCTATTGCTAAAAAAAATTAAAAATATAGCCTGAATTTTGTCCACTTGAAATATTCAAGTTTAAAACAGCCTGAATTTTGTCTATTACACCGAAATTTACAATTAGGGTTAAATATTATATTCTAACAAAAATATATTTTTCAATGAGAAGCAATTCTTTCAGAAAATAGTAAAAAAGCCCGTCATTGCGAGGAGCAGTGCGTTGGGTTGTGTGCAGGCGACGAAGCAATCTCTCTGTGTGACTCAGTGGTTAAATTTGTGACTAATATATTAATGTGTATTATTTCTTTCTCACATAATACAAATTAATACCTGCTCCAAAATCTATATAACGATGAAAATTTCCATATAGAAATACACCTGTTGAAAACGAAGACTTATTTAAATAAATCCATTCAAATCCGACATGTGCTCCTGCATACCATTTATTTTTCAAAGAATAATCATAGGAATTAGTTTGAGTATTAAGAGAGACTTGATTATATAATTTTATTAATCCAGTACTTAATCTAATATCAAGAAATATGTGGCTCAGTCTTGAAAAATTAATCAAACTTATTGTATGCCCAAAATTCATGTTATAAATATCTTTTTGTGTGTCATCTTTGGGATTGGCAGAAAAATTATGCATCCACCCAAATTCTATTTTATTAAAAGAACAAGATTTATCCTTCGAATTGCCTAAAAAATATCCGCTAACATAACCTAAATTAAACCCAGATAGCGTAATTGACTTTGGAGTCTGTGAATATATATACCCTGCTTGCAAGATATGTGGATTATGATAATCTTGCCCATTCGATTTATTTATCAAAAGAATAAAAAGTATGATATATAATATGCGATTCATTATAATACTATTTCAACCTCTCCTTCAAATCCAACCTATTTTTCCTAGCTGTATCAATTGCTATATCATAACCAGCATCAGCATGGCGGATAACACCCATAGCAGGGTCGTTATGTAGTACACGTTTCAATCTTGCTTCGGCTTCGTGTGTGCCATCGGCAACTATCACCATACCTGCGTGTATACTATAGCCCATGCCCACGCCACCACCATGGTGCAAACTTACCCAGCTTGCTCCGCCTGCGGTGTTAATGAGCGAATTTAATACTGGCCAATCGGCTACAGCATCACTGCCATCAAGCATCGCTTCTGTCTCACGATTTGGTGATGCCACACTTCCGGTATCCAAATGATCACGACCTATTACAATGGGTGCTTTCACTTTTCCGGTGCGAACCAATTCATTAAATGCCAGTCCTGCTTTTTCTCTTTCGCCTTGGCCTAGCCAACATATACGTGCGGGCAATCCTTGAAAGGCGATACGCTCTTTTGCCATTTTCATCCATCGTTGCAAACCTTCGTTTTCGGGGAACATTTCTATAATAACTTTGTCGGTAGTATATATATCTTCTGGGTCGCCGCTTAGTGCTACCCAACGGAAAGGACCTTTACCTTCGCAAAAAAGTGGGCGTATATAAGCGGGTACAAATCCTGGAAAATCAAATGCATTTTTTACACCCGCTTCCAAAGCTCTTGCACGCAAATTATTTCCATAATCGAAAGTAACTGCTCCACGTTTTTGCAATTCAAGCATCAGCTCTACATGATGAGCCATTGTTTTATAGGAGAGCTTTATATATTCATCGGGATTGGTGCGGCGTAAATTGTCGGCAACTTCTTCGGGCAATCCTTGCGGATAATATCCAACCAAAGGATCGTGGGCACTTGTTTGGTCGGTGAGCAAATCGGGTGTGATATTGCGTTCTATCATACGTTCGAGCAAATCGACCGCATTGCAACAAACGCCCAATGATATTGCTTCGCCCAAGCTTTTATATCTTACTGCCAAATCAATAGCTTCATCAATACTCATGCACATCATATCGAGGTAACGAGTTTCCAAACGTTTTTTTATTCGCCATTGCACTACATCGGCAGCCAAGCAAACACCACCATTCATAGTAACCGCCAGTGGCTGAGCACCGCCCATACCGCCGAGTCCGGCAGTTACGGTTAAAGTATTTTTTAATGTTCCATTAAAATGTTGTCGTGCTGCTTCACCAAAAGTTTCATAGGTTCCTTGCACAATTCCTTGCGAACCAATATATATCCAACTACCTGCAGTCATCTGTCCATACATCATTAATCCCTTGGCTTCCAGCTCACGAAAATGCTCCCAAGTTGCCCATTTGGGAACGAGTTGTGAATTGCTAATTAAAACTCTAGGTGCATCTTTATGCGTAGGCAAAATTCCTACAGGTTTACCGCTTTGTATCAGCAAGGTTTCATCATCATTCAAATCTTTAAGAGCTTTCACAATTAGGTCGAATGCTTCCCAATTACGGGCAGCTTTTCCCAAGCCACCATATACAATTAAATCCTCGGGACGCTCGGCCACATCAGGGTCTAGGTTATTGCATAGCATACGCAGGGCGGCTTCTTGTATCCAGCCTTTGCATTGTAGTTCGGTTCCTGTTGCGGCTTTAATGTGTTTGTGAATGGTGTCCATTATATATATTTTTTGGTGCTGCAAAAATACTTTAATATGAATAAGATAAATGATTATTTTTGTTGACGCACGTCTACCCTGAATTTATCGAAGGGCGGCATGTTGTTGTTTTAAAAATTAGGTGCTACATTTGTTTTTTAATTTATATACCCATGAAAAACACAATAATTAAAACTATGATACTTTTTTTGTTGGCAATTCCTTTTAAAAGTGAGGCACAGAAATATAGAAAGATGTTGGGGGATAGTAGTGTGTGGTATGAGGTATTTAATGCTGGACTGGGTGGAGGTACAGCCATATATACTATAGCGGGTGATACCTCGTTTGGAGGACTTCAATATAAACGCCCTGCTAACGACAAATTCTATTTAAGAGAAGACACTTTAACCCAGCAAATATTTTTTAAGCGAGCAGATAGCTTAAATCTACAAGAGAAAATACTATATGATTTCAGCAAGAAAGTGGGGGATACAATTTATTCATACTATATAGATTTCTATTCAAATCAATATTATGCAAGAATGATAGAAAATAGAGATACGGGCTATATAATTGATTCGATAAGAATACTTCCTATGCTTGGTGATAGCTTACATTTCTTTTATGGCCATTATCTTGGATATTACAACTGGAGAAAATTTGAATTAATCGAAGCTGTGGGCTTTTCAGATGGCTTCAGAAAACCGTTTGGTAATTCTTCCGGTGGCATTTTTATCAAATACAGCTGTAAATTTATAGATGGAGTTCACCAATATAAAGCTCCAAAAGGAACAATGGGTAATTGGTATGAGTATATACTTGACACCTCTTGCTATATTAATAAATGGTCCACTTATATTAATACTGCAGAAAAATTCTTCTCCATCTATCCAAACCCTTTCTCCAACAAACTCATCATAGAAGGAAAACCACTCCAAAATTGCAAAGCAGAAGTATATGATATCACCGGAAAATTAATGGAAACTATTATAATAAATGGGAATGAGATTAATTTCAATAACTATTATAATGGTTTGGTTTTGATTAGAGTTTTTGATAGGCAAGGGAATGTTGTTGGTGTTGTGAAGGGTATGAGGTTATAAGTGGGCGATATTCAACTCCTTCAGAGTTGCATTAGAGGGAGTTTTCTGTCCTCTGCATTGTATGCAGAATTACTCATATTAAATCCCTTCAAGATTTTCGTTTTTAGTGCACATCCACCAATTCCACATCAAACTGTAGAACTGAATTTGCAGGAATACTCCCTTGTGCAGTGCTACCATAACCCAATACTGAAGGAATAAAAAGACGGGCTTTTTCTCCTTTTTTCATTAATGCAATGCCTTCATCCCATCCGGCAATAACACTGCCTGCACCCACCACAAAACTAAAGGGTGAGTTCTTATTGGTATTTTTGTCAAACTCGGTTTCGTCCATTAGTTTTCCAGTATAACACACCGATGCTACTGAGCCTGCCTTTGCCTGCACCCCGCTGGTGGGTGAGGTAATAACATAATATAATCCATCAACCGTTTTTGTAGCTGTTATATTATTTTTAGCAAGATAATCCTTAATGATTTTATCATCTTTCTCGTTCTGTTGGTTCGCCTTGTTACACTGCACAAAAGACAATGCAGCTATGGCAATGATATATATCGCTTTCATGATACAAATATAGGGTTGTTTTTTATTTTATGCATGGGTTTATATACTCTATGTATTTTTCGGCACATAGGACAAGCTGCACAAATGCTTGCTGTCCCATATTTCATTGGCCATATCCATCAATTTAGAGGCTGTAGTTTTTTCTATTTCCGCAGCCACCTCTTTAAAAGTGGCCACACGCCCGTTATCAAGTAAAGCATTGGCGATAGCAGTAAGCACTGCCGATTTGTTCTCTTCTGACATTTGCATCTGACCCACAAACTGGCGTTTGGAATTGGCTAGTTGCAGTGTGCTCATTTTTTTGTTTTTGAATAGCTCGATTTCTTTATGTACCAAATGTAAACATTTGTCGAAATTTTTTTGGTCGGTGGCAAAGGAAACGGTTGCTAACCCTGTATCCACAAATGATTGTACATCGGAATATATATTATAGCAAAAGCCATATTTTTCTCTAATTCCCATATTCAACCTGCTGTTCATAGCCGGGCCACCCAATATATTATTAAGTAAAATAACTTTATATTTATTGGGATGGTTGTTTTGATAGGATTTAAAACCCAACATACAATACATTTGATGTAAATCTTTTTGAATCTCTTTAACAAATGGTTTGGTGGGCTTAGGTTTTATACGGGTAATGGTATTGGTTTTATAAGGAGAGCTGTTTATATATTTTGAGCAAATTGTTTTCACTTTTTCAAAAGGTAAACTTCCCACCGTAGCAAAAACCATATTGGTATTGTGATAGCTGCGTTTAACAAATTTTTGAAGATTTTTACTTTTGAAGCTATTCAACGATTCAATAGATCCCAATATATTGTTTCCCAGCGTGTGGTTATTATAATACACTTGCAAAAAATCATCATACAAACTTTCTTCCGGATTATCTTGATACATGGTAATTTCATCGGCCACAACATTCCGTTCTTTCACTAACTCATTTTCGGGAAAGGTAGAATTATATGTGATATCGCAAATCAACTCTACTGCTCTTTCAAAAAACTGCTGTGGGAATGAACTATATATACAGGTTTTTTCTTTGCTGGTATATGCGTTTAGCTCTGCACCTACATTATCCATCCTATTAAGTATATGGTGCGATTTACGTTTTTTTGTTCCTTTAAAAAGCATGTGCTCAATAAAGTGTGCCAAACCTACCTCATCCTCTTGCTCATCACGCGAACCGCAGTCAATAAAAAAGCCACAATGTGCAATACCGCTACCTTTTATTTGATGGTGCAACAATCGCACACCATTATTATATTCGTGTGTATATATATTTTCGTCCATATAGTTTGCTTTTTTTTAACCGCAATTGCAAAAACGTTCAGGGCAGCTATTCTTTAACAACCGTCCCCTCGCTCTCGTTACCAAATTTATCAATATAAGAAAGTTTATATTGTGCCAAATTGTTTTCAACCAAAATTGTTTTTACATAAATGTTAACTTCCATTATTTTATATATTGAATTATTAATATACAAAACAACAAATCGCAAATTGTTAATTGCTGAATCGTTTAAATCCAATTGAATTATTTTAGAAAATTTATCATACCTCTTTATCACTGGTTTTGCAGGTTTGGCAATTACTAATCCTTTTTTAAATGGGGCTAAACATCGTATGCTATAATAGTTCAATCGGAGTGAGTCCATAATATGATGCGGGTTTTTCATCATGGAATTGGTATTATAATATACACTACCTTTCACATTGCCATGGTTACGCAACACTTGCACTTGAGTACAAATTTGATTTGAACTGCTCCATGACGGTGTTTTCTCCATCATTCTGTAGGCGGCATGGCCAATATATATATCTTTGCCGTAGCTGTTGTCGTTCCACCATTTAGTTAAAGTATTATAATCGCACAACCGGTTGCCTGTTTCCCAATATAGTTGAGGTGCAGCGTAGTCTATCCAATCCTTTTTTAACCATTTTAATATGTCTGCATATAAATCATCGTAATTGGTGCAGCCTGCACGTGTAGCCGATCCTTCTGCATCTATGTATTTGTTTCTCCATACACCAAATGGGCTTACTCCAAATCTAATATACGGTTTTTCCTTATTAATCGCATCATGCAAAAGATGTATAACAGTATCCACATTCTGTCTACGCCAGTCATCAACCTTCATTCCATTATTATATATACGATAGGTCTTGGAATCGGGAAATGGCTTGCCCGGAATTTTGTACGGATAAAAATAATCGTCTAAATGCACCCCGTCTATATCATACTTTTTTACCACGTCCATTACAATCTCTTTTATATAAGTCCACACATCGGGAATGCCCGGATTGAACAATTTAATAGAGCCATAAGTGATAAACCATTCGGGCTTTAGTTTAGTGATATGCGATATATCGGACCGGTCGTTAGCTATATTAATAATTGCCCGATAGGGATTGAACCAAGCATGAAACTCCAGTCCTTGTTGATGGCATTCGTCTATCATAAATTTGAGTGGATCATACCCGGGGTCTTTGCCTCTGGCTCCGGTAAGGTATGGGCTCCATGGTTCAAAAGGTGACGGATAGAACGCATCGGCACAAGGGCGTATCTGCACAAAAAGGGCATTAAAACCAGCTTCGGCATATCGGCTTACGATATTTTTAAATTCTTTTTGCTGCTGCTCAGCTGTTAATTTTTTTGAGGAGGGCCAATCAATATTTTCAACTGTGGCAACCCATGCGGCCCGCATTTCACGCTCTATACTAGTGGGCTGCTCGGGGATTTGAGCACCACTGTCTGTGTATACATAAATATATATGATAAGAAATAAAAAACGCGGAAATGAAAACATATAATTCTTTTGCAAAAATAGTGTTAATGACTATTGTTTTACGTCTGTAATGATTTTCTGTTTCAGAATGTTAACAACATCGTATATTTTTGCAACGCATTAACAATAATGTCATACGAGAGCAATATGAAAAAAGCCCCACAAATTAACATCTACAAATTAGTACTATTTTTTTTCTTAACTATCTTCCTGGATAAGGCCAATGCCCAATACTGCACGCCCACTTGGGTGGCAATGGCTGGCAATTGTTCGGGGGCGGATTTAATTACGAATGTATCTATTGCTGGCACCGCCTTAAATCATACGGTAACTGGATGCAATGGTACTTCCAGGTACAAAGATTTTACGGGTAACTCCCCTGCACTTGTTTATAAAAACACAGGATATAATACCTATTCGCTCAGCGTAACTTCAAACGCTTCTTCTGGAAGCACCATCTCTGTATGGATCGATTTCAACCACGATTCTACTTTTTCTACTTGGGAGTGGTTTCAAGTTTCATCAAATACTACTACAAACATCGCAAGTACCGTAAATATCACCATCCCCGACTCGGCATTTTTGGGTTCTACCACCATGCGTATTCGCACACGCTCAGGCTATTCTAATGGTGCCGGCGACCCCTGCACCCAGTTTGCTACTGGTGTGGCTTACGATTATAATATCACTATCGATTCTCTCACTCCCTGTTCTGGCCAACCCACTGCAGGCAATGCTGATGCTGTTGACACGGTATGCAATGGAGATAACTTTAGTTTGTCGGCTTTAAATGGAACAACAGGGCTCAACCAAATCTATCAATGGCAATATTCTACCGATAATTTCACTTGGGTAAATATAATGAATTCGAATAATTATTATATATATGCCAAACAATTCGCATCAGCTTATTACAGATATTATACCACCTGCAGCGGCAGTACAGATACATCAACTTCAAAATTTGTAGTCTCTAAAATTTGTTATTGCTCTGCCAGTGCCAATAGTTCTATGGATGATGATATTGGTAATTTTACAATGGGTCCCTATTCAAATGGCCGCGACACCATCCCTAAAGTTAACAACAGCACAGCAACAGCAACATACTCTGATTTTTCAGCAACCAATTTTGGTACTTTTTTTAAAGGTAAAAACTATAATACACAAATAACACAAATAAACAGCAGTGCATTTTTTTATGGCTGTTATGGAAAAGTGTTTATTGATTTTGACCAAAGCGGCACCTTCGATGCAAGCGAGGAAGTAGACACGGGACAAACCGCTACCGGAAATCGCTATATTAAAGGTAATGTATATATACCCTTTAATGCAAAAACAGGATACACCCACTTAAGGGTAGTATTGCGAGAGAATGCTAGCTACACAACCACTAAAGCTTGTGGTAATTTCAACTATGGCGAGGTAGAAGATTATATGATTCTTATTTTAGATCAGGCACAAAAAGATATAAGTATTACAAGTATTGTTAACCCTGCTTCGTCTAAAGCTACATGTACCGGAGGCAACCAAACCATTACCGTAAAAGTACAAAACACAGGAATAGATACCTTAGACTTTTCTGTGGACACTCTCACTATTGGCGTTGATGTAGAAGTAGGTGGTAATATATCGAATTTGAATACGCAGGTTACCTCAGGTATGCTTCCTCCTTTGGCATATAAAACTATTACCTTTCCGTCTGTTTATAGTATGTCTGCAGTTGGGGTGTACAACTTCTCTGCCTGGACACAAATTACTGCCGATACAATATTGTTGAACGATAGTATCAAAGGTCCTCAAATCATTATTCAACAAATTATTTCACCGACATCTTCCTCACCCTATTTTCAAAATTTTGAAAAGGGAACCGGCATGTGGACTTCAGGAGGAGCCGCCAGTAGCTGGGTGTTGGGAGCTCCTATTAAATCTATTATTGATACGGCTAGTGTGGGAGGCTCTAACTGCTGGACAACGGGGTTAACCACAGGCTATAATACCAATGAGCAATCATATATAGAAAGCCCCTGTTTCGACTTAACTGGTATGGACTCATTGAACACCGCTGTTAGTTTTGATATTTGGTGGAACTGTGAGAGAGACTATGATGGTCTTTCTTTTCAAGTCTCTACTGACAATGGCAGCACGTGGAATAAGTTGGGAAATTATGGAGAAGGAATTAATTGGTATAATGACACTGTTATTACTACCACCGCTGTGCAAACTTATTTAGATGGTTCACACAATTGGAGTGGCCGCAACAGTAGTTACGATGGTAGTGGCGGCTGGTTAAAAGCCTCTCACCTGTTGCCCAGTAATTTGTTTACAGGTAACGTTAAGTTTAGGTTTGCCTTTGCTTCTGACTATGCTGTAGTTGATGACGGAGTGGCCATTGATAATTTTGGCATCCACGAATTACCAGCAATTGATGCCGCGGTAAATAAACTTGTATTTCCAGTAGCTATTCCTTGTAAAAATAGCAAACAAGACTTAACTGTGCAGATACTAAATTCGGGCACCTATGCCTTAAATCTGTCAGCCAATCCGCTCACCATTACCGTTGTGGCCAGCAGCACTGGATCGGGCACCTATAGTAAGACATTTAACAGTGGTATCATACTTTCTGGAGCCACCATGAATTTTAATATTACTAAAAACTTTAATATGGGAAGTGTGGGTACCTACAATTTTAAAGTGTATTGCTACACCGCCAAAGATGGAGACAGAACCAATGATACCAATTCATATACACGCAATACAGCATCCACATCTTTCTTACCCGTGTTCGAATCATTTAATGCAGGTCTTCAAGCTGGCTATACTGCCACTAGTAACATAGCTATCAGTGGGGGTTCGGGTGTGGGAGGCTCCAGTAGTTTACGCTGCAATTTAAATTCTAATGCCCCGTATGCTCTTGCTCAAACTCCCACTTTTGGGGTGTTGGGTAAATTAAGTGCCCTCAAATTTGATTATAGATTTTCAACTACCTTATCAAGCGACGATACTGTGAACCTATATATATCTATTGACTGCGGTGTGAACTTTATCAATATATATCAATTTACAAACAACAATAGCAGCAATAATAACTATAAAACAATTCAATATGATTTGGGGATATATAGTGGCGATAATATTACTGTTGCCCTAGAAGGTATATATGGCAGTGTTAGCTTTATTATGGATATTGATAATTTTGCCATTGGCGACAAGCCCGATGTTAATCTTGGAAACGATACTGCTGCTTGCGATATGCTCACCCTAAATGCAGACCCTAGCAATAACGGTTGGACTGTAAAATGGAACAATGGGTATACTGCAGATACAAATACCATATTCTCGAGCAATGATTATTGGGTAAAAGCTACAGATATAAATACCGGTTTGTTTAATTATGATACCATCCATGTAGATATATATAGTTTTCCTATAGTGGCACTGGGTAATGATACTGCTGCATGCCAGGGCAACGGACTCACTTTGTCTGCTGGCAGCTGGCCTTCGGGTTATAAGTATAATTGGTCCAATGGCGATACCACCTCTCAGACAGTCCCATCTCAATCCGGAAGTTATATTTGCTCCGTTACTTCACTGGGTGGCTGTATAGGTATAGATACTGTAGTGGTGGCTCTAAACCCCAAACCCAAAAATGTTTCTATCATTAAAGGAAAAACTTTCAATGGTAGTTTTAATAGCGGCACAAACACGAGCCCAGATGGTGTGTGCACGGGCAATAAAGTTATATATGAAATTACTCCACCTTCAGGTTATAACAATGCACAATATAGCAGCAAGTGGATCTTTGCAAGTGTGCCCACGTTTAAAACCACAAGCGGCAATAATCCCACCGCCGGAACGGTTAATATCAATAACCCGGGTGCTGGAAACGGAAGCCTCGCATTTGTTCCTACCGCTGCCGAAGCCGGATTTACCTATATACTTTCAGCTACTATTATTGATATAACAACAGGGTGCGATACTACGGTGCTACGCTATATAGATGTGAGCAGTAATACCCCTGTAAACCTAGGTGCCGACAAAGATATATGCATGGGCGACTCGGTGGTATTAGATGCAGGATCGGCAACATCATATAAATGGAATACAGGAGCAACTACACAAAGTATTATAGTAAATACTGCGGGTACTTATACTGTTGATATTTTACGCAATGGAGGCTGTAGTGCCTCAGATAGTATTGTAATAAAAGTGTTGCCCGCCCCAAATGCAAACTTTACTGTTAACAAAACTGCAAAAGATATTAATTGTACACCTGCAGATGGAACTCTAATTAACTATGCATGGGACTTCGGCGATGGGGGACAAAGTAATCTTAAAAACGCTTCGCATATATATGCTGCCGATGGAACTTATACAGTAAAACTAACCGTAACCGATGCCAAAGGATGTACAGCAAACACCACAAAAACTGTGAATATTAGTACCTCAATTGTGAATGTGTTTGGTCAACAATTTAATGCTACAGTAACGCCCAATCCATATAATAGCAATACCACTTTGCTTATGAATATGAATATAAATAAAACTGTAAAAATAGAATTATATGATATAGCTGGCCGTTTGCTAAATATTTTAAGTAACGGCGTATTGGCTGCGGGCGAGCTCCGTTTACCCATCAACACTTCAAACATCAATGCAAGTGGTGTGTATTATATCCGCATCACCGAGAACAACGAAACGTATAATATCAAAATAGTTGATTTGGGTCAGTAATATTTGTTACCTATCTTTATTAACAAACACTCAAAAAAAACAGCTCCTATATTCTGTTTTGTATATACACAAATCTAAAAAATGATTAAAAGAAACTGTTTTCTCATTATATATATTTTTTGTTGTTGTGTTTTTACAAATGCCCAAAACACAAACCCCGTCATCGATAGTTTGGAGAAGCTACTACCTAAGACAGAAGGGCTAAAAAAGATACCAGTATTAAGCGATTTATCATTCGAATATGTGCAGGTTTCTGAAATTGAGAAGTGCAAAATATTCGCACAGCAAGAACTAAACCTTGCACAAAAACTCAACGACCCTAAATCAATAGCAAGTGGATATAATGACCTGGCGATTGGGTATTGGGCCTCTGGAAATATGTCGTTATCGCTGCAATACAATTTAAAAGCCCTTGCTATTCGCGAAAAATTGGGCGATTCGAATTTAATAGCTTCATCTATTAGTAAAATTGCTAATATATATACTAACCAAACTAAATATACCGAAGCTCTTGAAATGCAACTGCGGGCTTTACGCATATTTGAACAGCAAAATAATATACAAAATGCTGCTTTGATTATGGGAAATATTGGTGAGTTATATAGAAGTATTGCAAACAATAAATTAGCATATAAGTATTTTTATAATGCTCTTGCACTTGCTAGAAAAAATGGTTTAAAACGAGCTGAAGGTAATTGTGTAGAAGGGCTTGGCAAATTAAAAGAAACTGAAAAAAACTATGACACTGCAATTATATTGTTTAAACAAAGTGCTCAAATATTTGAAGAGGAGCAAAACTATACCAATTATAATATTGCACTTCTTAGTATTGGCCGCCTATTAAAATCACAGTTCAAAAATAAAGAAGCACTATCCTACTATTTAAAAGCTTATCAATCATCTATAGATATTGGAGACACGTCAACATTGGGAGGGGCAGCATCAAATTTGGGAACACTTTATATTCGATTAGGTAAGCCAGAAATTGCTTTAACCTATGCTTTACAAGCCAAAACCATAGCTGAACTTGGCGACTATCGCCGTGATTTAATTAGCATATATAAAGACTTGGGCATTATATATACCTATAAAAAGATGGACGACTCATCAGA